>QIAA01000129.1 GCA_003224905.1 Acidobacteriota bacterium | reverse complement strand
AACAGTTCAAGGCGAAAAATCCGCGCTCCTGGATGCTGCGCTTTCATACTCAAACGGCTGGCTCAACGCTTACTGCGCAGCAACCGGAGAACAATATTGTGCGCACGGCCATTCAGGCCATGGCCGCCGTACTCGGCGGAACGCAGTCGCTGCACACGAATTCCTATGATGAAGCCTTGGCTCTACCCACCGAGCAGGCAGCCCGCGTTGCGCTGCGCACACAGCAGATCATCGCGTATGAATCCGGGGCGCCACAGACCATAGACCCTCTCGCGGGATCCTATTACGTCGAGACTCTGACCAACGAAATCGAAAAACGTGCGGGTGAGTATCTGGAAAAAATCGATGCGCTCGGCGGCATGATCAAGGCTTTGGAGCGAGGATACGTCCAGCAGGAGATCCAGAATGCCGCTTACGAGTATCAGCAGCAGGTAGATCGGGGAGAAGCCATCGTCGTAGGTATGAACCGGTATGCTGTAGAGGAAGAAAAACCGATTCCCATTCAGCGTATCGACGAATCACTTGAGCGGCGGCAGGTTGAACGCATGCGGGCTCTACGGGCCCGCCGCAATGCGCAAGCATGGCGAGCGGCACTAGAGGCAATCGAGGACGCCGCCCGTTCAGGTACAAACCTTGTGCCTCGGATTCTTGCGGCGGTTGAGGCGAATGCTACTGTCGGGGAAATCTCAGACACCATGCGGCGGGTGTTTGGGGAATACAGAGAGGCAGTAGTAATCTGAAGTACGTACGTTTATTTCCACAAGATTTACACAGTCCAATCACGGCCTCTTACACCCTGCAGTTCGTCGAGCGGAGGAATCCAAGCAATAAATCCTGCTAATTGTGGTCACCTTCTTCGTTAACCGCAATTTATTGTGGTTTGGTTCGGGGCCGTAAACTTCTCTTGTCAACCAGCAACTTTCCTGTTGACAGCAAACAATTTAGGCGTACTATGTGGTCAAAAGTGGTACAAAGTGGAGAGAGCGGTACAGGTCGTGGGCAAAGCTGATCAAGGCCGGAGGGCCAGTGGAATTCAAGGCTGACACCCCCAAAACGAGCCCAAATGAACCCAAAACCACCGAGACTGTTGCCGCTTCTGCCTCCCTCCTTGCTGTGGCGACCGCTGCCAGGAAATTGTCCCCGGTAAGGGGCGGAACCCATGTTTCGCGGCAATCACCCAACTCGCGTCGACGAAAAGGGACGGCTGAAGGTCCCGGCCGAGTTCAAGCGCGTGATCGACGAGAAATACGGTCAGCAATTCTACATCACCAGTTTGGACGGGAAAATTGCACAAGTTTATCCCTTCGAGGAGTGGGAGCGGATCGAGCAGAAGCTGGCAGGGCTTTCCACCTTCAATCCTACGAAGAAGAAATTCCTGGATCGGGTGAATTACTGGGGACAGCAGGTGGAAATGGACGGCCAAGGCCGGCTGTTGATACCGCAGTTGCTGCGCGACTCCGCACAGATCAAGGGCGAAGTGGCAGTCACAGGCAATTTGACGCACCTGCTGGTTCGAAATCTGGAAGGGTATCGCAAGGAGATCGAGGAGCAACCGTTCACGCCTGAGGATGAGAAGACGCTCGACGGCCTGGGCATCTAGTGGACGAGGGTTCAACAGACACCCCCGAGCGGGGTGGGCATGGAGAGATTGGCCATGTCCCGGTTCTTTTAAAAGAAGCGATCGACTTTTTAGCCGTACGGCGTGGCGGAACCTATATCGACGCGACGGTGGGCCTTGGCGGGCACAGTTTAGAAATCGCAAGACGCCTCGGCGCACCGGGTCATTTGATTGGGCTCGATAAGGACCCGGCAGCGCTGGAAAAGGCGGGCGTCAGACTTCGGACGTCAGGCCTTGGCGAACAAGCAGATCGGCCGCGGATCGAACTCAGGCATGCGTCCTTTGCGAGCTTGGCCGAGGTCCAAGGTCCGATGGCCGACGGCTTACTAGCCGACCTCGGCGTAAGTAGCCTGCAATTTGCCGATCCTATGCGCGGCTTTAGTTTTCAGGCGGAAGGACCGCTCGACATGCGGATGGACCCGCAATCCGAGCTGACCGCCGAACAAGTGGTAAACCAGTTCGACGAGCGCGAGCTTGCCGATCTGATTTACGAATTCGGTGAGGAAAGGAGGTCGCGGAGAATCGCCAGAGCCATTGTCCGGTCGCGGCCGATACGCACTACCGCACAACTTGCGGAGATCGTATCAGCCGCGGCCCGGCCAATGAAATATGAGCGAATTCATCCGGCGACCAGAACCTTTCAGGCTCTCCGAATCTTCGTAAACCGCGAACTGGACGATCTGCGGGCGCTGCTCGAAGCAGCCCCGCAGATTCTGAAACCGGGCGGGCGGCTGGTGATCATTAGCTTCCACTCGCTGGAGGACCGGATAGTGAAAGATGCCCTTCGCGATGGAGTGAAGCAGGGTTACTACAAGCTGCTGACGAAAAAGCCGGTGACGGCTAGGGAAGAAGAAGTTGATCGCAACCCGCGGGCACGCAGCGCGAAGCTGCGAGCGGCGGAAAAAGTTTCGTAGCGTTTGCCAGGTTTGGCTCCGGAGAAGGGGTTCGGGGCTCCCGGTGCGATGCAACGGACGCCGCGCCGGGTCAAAGTTTCAGGTCTGTGTGGTAGCAGAGTTTCCGGGACGGCATCGCCTCTCACAACCAAGGGCGAACATGAAAATCTACCTTCTCTCGATGCCGTCCCGGGAAGAAGAAAAAAATGGAGGCCGCAAATGTACACAGGCAATTTGATTGATGATCTTCTGGAGAAAGTCGAGCTTGCAGAGGCACGCGCCGACGAATATTCCCGCGAACAAAAGCTCGCCTACTGGTATGCAGTGGCGCAGCAGGAGCTCGCGCAATTTGATTCCAGCCTGGCCGGAGCAGCTTAAGTGGCCGCGGCCCAGAGCGCATTTCCAGCCCCCCGGCGCAAATCCTGTTGGATGGGAACGCCGGAGATCTACTTCGGGAAATCAATTGATAATTCGCGACTGGTGAAGGTCGAGGACCCGAAGCGCAGTCGCGAGATGAAACAATTTGGAATTGCGCTCGGCTGCCTGTTTGTGCTGGTGATGACGTTTACCTGGCAGCATTTCAAGGCGATCGAATACGGATACAAGATCGAAGCGCTTCGCACTCAGCGCGACGGCCTGGGTGAGATCACCCGGGCGCTGCGTCTGGAGGAAGCATCGCTCCGTGATCCCGAGCGTATTGACATGCTGGCACGACGACTGGGGCTGCAATCGCCGCAAGCAGGCCAGGTGATCCGCATGGATGCCACCGGGGATGCAAATACTCCGGTGCTGGCCAGCGTAACGCCGGTATCAGTAATTTCGCTACGATGAAGTGACGAGCGGACTGACGAAATGGCGGCCGCTGCAGAAGCGAGCCGCCACGCTTGTCTCAGGGACCGCTGTGCGACGAAGCGCAGATTAGAGCTCCTGCGTACACATAAGACCGTGATCTGATCTGAATGTTGTAAGAGAGCCGCCAGTGGCCACCAGCTTCGCGCGTAACGAAACCAACCGCCGACTTTATCTCCTCTCCGCAATCTTGATCTTGTGGTGCAGCATCATCTGCCTGCGCCTTGTCTATCTGCAAATCTTTCGCTACGGGGATTTCGAGCAGCGTGCGCAACGGCAGCAACAGCGAACCACCGAAGTTGCCGCCAAGCGAGGAATTATTTACGACCGGGCGGGCCGTGAACTGGCTATGTCTATCGCAGTTGACTCGGCATTTGCCGTTCCCACCGAGATCCCCGACCTCGCTCAAACTGTCTCTCTGATTGCGCGCATTACCAGAGCAGACGGCCGAGAGCTGCTGGCCAAGTGCAAAGCTTCCCGAACATTCTGCTGGGTTGCGCGCAAAGCCGATGCCGAGACGGCAGCTCGCATTCGGGCCCTGAACCTGAGGGGTATTTATTTCCAGAAAGAGTCGAAACGGTTTTATCCCAAGCGGGAACTGGCGGCGCAGGTCATCGGCTACGTGGGAACTGATGATGAAGGGCTGAGCGGCATTGAGCGCCAGTATGACGACCAGCTACGTGGGAAACCCGGCCGGATGCTCATTTCCGTAGATGCACGCCGTAAGTATTTTGGAAGTGTGGAGAAGCAGCCTGAACCTGGCCAGAATGTGGCGCTTACGCTGGATGAAAAGATCCAGTACATCGCTGAACGAGAGCTGGAAAAGGCGATGGAGCAGACTCATGCGGAATCGGGCACTGTTGTGGTTCAAAAACCAGGCACCGGAGAGATCCTGGCTTTGGCAAATCGCCCGACCTTCAATCCGAATCTGTCTCGCGACATCTCACCCCTGAAGTTAAAGGATCACGCCATCAGTGATGTTTATGAGCCCGGTTCGACTTTTAAACTGGTAACGATCTCTGCGGCTTTGGAAGAGAAGGTCACCAATCCCAATGAATTATTTGACTGCCAGATGGGATCGATCGTGTTCAATGGGAGACGGATTCGGGACAGCAAGCCGCATGGAGTACTGCCTGTCTACGATGTGCTAGCCGAGTCGAGCGATGTAGGCTCCATCAAGATTGCGCTGCGGTTAGGTGAGGAGCGTTTTTACAAATACATTCATGCTTTCGGATTTGGCCAGCAAACCGGGATTGAATTGCCTGGCGAAACAAGGGGGCTGAGCAAGCCGCCGAATCGCTGGTCGAAGGTATCCATTGCAGCCATTTCCATTGGCCAGGAAATCGGAATTACTCCTTTGCAACTGGTGGGGCTGGTTTCTACATTCGCTAATGACGGAGTACGCGTCACTCCGAGAATTGTCGCAGGTATGATGCGGGCGCAAAGCGGCGCGCAGATGATCGCGTTTTCTCCAGGCGAGCAGCGGCGCGTGACATCGTCTCTGACAGCTGCCCAAATGCGGCAGATGATGCAAAGGGTCGTGCTGCACGGAACGGGTAAGAAGGCCTTACTGGAGGGCTATAGCTCGGCCGGCAAGACGGGAACGGGACAGAAGGTGGATCCGGCGACCCACGCCTACTCGCGGACGAAGTATGTCGCATCTTTCGCCGGGTTTGCACCTATCAACAATCCTGCAATTACGGTTGCCGTGATTCTGGATTCGGCCGTTGGTCTGCATCAAGGGGGACAAGTCGCTGCCCCGGTGTTCCAGCGGATTACCCAGCAGGTACTGGAATATCTCCATACTCCGCACGACGTCGACCTTCCAGCCAGCCGCCAGTTACTGCTGGCAGAAAGTAAAGTCAGGGATCAGGATCTGCAAGAGGGATCTCCGGACCGGGTGGGAGACAGTCTCGAAATGGCAGATGCCGGTTCCGTGTTATCCACGGCGGCTTTGGCTTCGAAGCCGTCGAAAACCGGACCATCCGACACAGGGGTAGTCCCGACTGCGCTGCGCGAACGGGACGAAATCGCCGAATCTTCTGCACAGCAGAATACCGGGGCAAAGCCAACCACCCCATCGACTCAATTGCCAACGACCGGTACAGTGGTTCTCGACGTTGAGCAGGGAGGCGTGGTGGTTCCCTCTTTCCTGGGAAAAAGCCTGCGGTCAGCTGTCGAGCTTGCGCAGGACACGGGCCTTGACCTGGATGCTCTGGGCAGCGGAGTTGGACGGGAGCAGCTGCCGACGCCTGGCACGCACGTAACTACGGGATCGAAGGTGACGGTCAGGTTTGGACATTAACCCCAGAGGTCACATCGTTTAGTTAACGCCTTTTTAGCTGCAAAGAAGTAATGGATTCACGACCATGCGGCGCATTGCCCGCGTATTTCGCGGCCCTATAATCAAAATCAATGAACTTCCTGCAAGTTTTGTACGGGGCGGAAGTGCTCGCTCAGAGCGGTAATCCCTCCATTACCGGCATCGAATACGATTCCCGTAAAGTCAAGGCCGGTGATCTGTTTGTCGCCGTAAAGGGCGACACCAGCGATGGGAACAAGTTCATTGGCAAGGCCATTGCGGCGGGCGCGGTCGCAATCGTGACTGATTCAACTGAGGAGAAGCCCCCTCAAACAGTAAGTTGGGCGCAAGTGGCGCATGGGCGGCGAGCATTGGCCCGCCTCAGCGCGAATTTCTATAGAAAACCCGCTGAGCGTCTGGCGATTACGGGGATTACAGGAACCAATGGGAAGAGCACGACTGCTTTCCTGATCGAATCGATTCTTAGCGCCGCCGGAAGGAAGAGCGCGCTGGTTGGCACGATTGAATATCACATTGCGGGAAAGACATTGTCTGCTCCGCATACCACTCCAGAGTCCCTGGAATTGAATCGAATGCTGGGCGAGGCACTGGGCCACGGCGCGACCGAAGCAGTCATGGAAGTTTCCTCTCATGCTCTGGCGCAACAGCGCGTGTACGGGATTCCTTTTGATGTGGCGGTGTTCACGAATCTTACCCAGGATCACCTCGACTATCACCATACGATGGAAGAGTATTTCGCGTCGAAACGCATTCTGTTTGAGGGCTGCGGAACCGAGGCGCCGCGCGCCGCTGTCCTGAACGTCGATGACGATTACGGCCAGAAATTGATCCAGATCAGCAGGAAGCGCAGCGCTCAAGTCTTGACATATGGGCTCGCGAAAGGTGAATTTCACGCCGGAAATGTGGAGATCACATTACATGGAACGAAATTGGAAATAATAACGCCCTCCACTCGCATTCCGGTTTTCTCGCCGCTTATCGGCCATGTGAACGTCATAAATATCCTCGCAGCAGCAGGAGCCGCTTACGCGCGGAATTGCTCCTCCGACGCGATTGCCAAAGGCGTCGAATCCCTGGCTCGTGTCCCTGGACGATTCGAACGGGTGAATTGCAACCAGCCGTTCACGGTAGTGGTGGATTATGCCCACACCCCTGATGCGCTCAAGAATGTGACTGCCTTGGCTCGTAACTTCGTGCGGAATTCCGGGCACAAGGGACGCGTGATTACCGTCTTCGGTTGTGGCGGCGATCGCGATCGTACGAAGCGTCCGCTGATGGGTGAGGCCGCTGGACGAGGCAGCGATTTCGTAGTGTTGACGTCAGACAATCCGCGAAGTGAGGACCCACTATCGATCATCAACGATGCTCTCGTCGGCTTGCAGCGCTCGGGCACGAAGTACAAGACGGAACCTGACCGCGAAGCCGCGATTGCTCTGGCGATCCATGAAGCCAGAGCGGGAGACATTGTGCTGCTGGCGGGCAAAGGGCACGAAAAAGTTCAAATCCAGCGCGATGGCGCAATTCCCTTCGATGATGCGCAGGTGGCGCGGGACATTCTCCTGGAGGCGGGATACGACTGTGCAACCCCACGTGCGGCAGCGGAGATAATTCGATGAAGCTGCCTCTTGCTCGCATTGCCGAGTTTGTTGCGGCGAAGGGCGAGTTCGATTCGGCGAGCATGGCGACGGGATACTCCATCGACTCACGTGCTGTTCAGCCGGGCGAGCTTTTCTTTGCAGTCCGGGGCGAACGGTTGGATGGGCACGATTTCGTGGAGCAGGCGTTGGGCAAGGGAGCCATTGCCGCTGTTGTCCAAAAAGATCAGGTTGCACGCTTTCCAACCGGGTCACGACTGATGGCGGTGGAGGATACGCTGAAGGGATTGCAGACTCTGGCTACGGCAGTCCGCAGGCTATGGGCCAAGCCGCTGGTGGGGGTGACTGGTTCAACTGGCAAGACCACGACGAAAGAAGCCATTGCGCACCTCCTCGCCAGTCGATTTCGTGTGATGAAATCCGAAGGCAACTTCAATAATCATTTCGGACTGCCTCTAGCCCTGTTGCAGCTGGAGCCGGAGCACGATATCGCGGTAATTGAAATGGGAATGTCGCACCGGCAAGAAATCACCACCCTGGCAGCGATCGCGCAAGCCAATATTGGCGTGGTTACGAATGTTTCCGCCGTGCATATGGAGTTCTTCAGCTCGGTAGCCGAGATAGCGCGAGCCAAGTACGAACTGATTGAGTCTTTGCCTGCGGGCGCCACGGCGGTGTTGAACTCCGATGACGAATATGTTTCTCAGTTTGGCCGTGACTTCCACGGCAAGGTGGTGTTGTACGGTCTGCGATCTTCCGCCGATGTACGTGCCGAGAAGATCGAGTCACGCGGTGTCGGCTCTACCTTCGAGTTGGTGGTAGGTAGCTGCCGGGAAAACCTCAGCTTGCAGCTGGTCGGCACGCACAACATCTACAACGCCCTGGCGGCTGTGGCTGTGGGACTGGAACACGGACTGAGGCCCTCAGAAGCAGTCGCAGCATTGAAGTCGCTCGCTCCAGCCGAGAAACGTGGACAGGTCATTGAAGTGGGCAACATCACCGTCATCAATGATTGCTACAATTCCAATCCAAAAGCCCTGGAGGCAATGGTGGATGCGATCGCTGCAATGCCAGCCGGGCGGCGCATCGTGGTTGCGGGCGAGATGCTCGAACTTGGTTCCGCAGCGGAGGAAATGCATCGTAGTGCCGGCCGGCATATGGCGGCGCGGAAGATCGACATCTTAGTAGGTGTTCGAGGTCTAGCGGAAGCCATGGTACAGGCAGCGGGTCAGGCGGGGATCAAGGCGCAGTTTGTTATCGCTCCCCAGGAAGCCGGGGAGTGGCTGGCACGCGAAGCTCGAGACGGCGATGTGGTCCTCATGAAAGCATCACGCGGCGTGAAGCTAGAACAAGCATTGGAATCGTGGCAGGCGCACAAAGCGAGCACAACCAATTAGTTCCTATGGAAGGCACTGCGGAGGCTGATTGCTTTATTGGCTGCTGTATCTGAAATTATTCCACTATTTTCCGCCCTTCCGTATATTTCGCTATTTGACGTTTCGCACCGCGTTTGCCAGCCTAACCGCATTATTCACAGCTCTGATCATCGGCCCGCTGGTAATCAATCGTCTGCGCGATTTCCAGATCGGCCAATTCATTCGTGAGGAGGGACCAAAAGCTCATCAGAAGAAAGCCGGCACTCCGACGATGGGAGGTCTGCTCATTGCTATCTCTGTACTGATACCGACCTTGCTCTGGGCCGACCTGACGAATCGGTTTGTGTGGCTGGCTGTTTTCGCAACCTCTTCTTTCGCCAGCATTGGCTTCACGGACGATTACATCAAGGTCGTACATCGCCGCAATCTGGGCCTGACTGGAAAGGCAAAGCTGGGTCTACAGATCGCCACCAGCGTGCTGATTGCGGTCGCTTTGATTGCCATGCAGACGCGGGGGCTTTACTCGACCAAGCTGCTGGTTCCGTTTCTCAAGCAATATCGTCCGGATCTAGTCATCGAAAGACTTCTTTACAGGCCCGAACTCTGGCCGTTGGCTTTTCTGCCTTTCATTGTGTTCGTTGTTTTAGTGATCGTCGGCTCAAGCAATGCGGTGAATCTCACCGATGGCTTGGATGGGCTGGCCATCGGATGCACGGTCATCGCCGCCGGTGCCTTGGCGGTGCTGACTTATGTGAGCGGGCACGCGGAATTTGCCTCCTATCTTGAATTGCAACGCATGCCCCAGGTCGGGGAACTGACCATTTTTTGCGGCGCGATGGTGGGAGCGGCAATCGGCTTTCTTTGGTATAACGCGCATCCCGCCGAGGTGTTCATGGGAGATGTTGGCTCGCTGAGCCTGGGCGGAGCCATCGGAACGGTTGCCGTCATGATCAAGCAGGAATTGCTGCTCCCTTTTATCGGCGGAATCTTTGTGATCGAGGCGATCTCGGTAATCCTGCAGGTCTCCTCGTACAAATTCCGCAAGAAGCGCATCTTCAAGATGGCGCCTCTGCACCATCACTTCGAGCTACTGGGCTGGTCGGAATCAAAGATCATCGTGCGATTCTGGATCGCGTCCCTTGTCTTCGCGCTCTTCGCCTTGACTACCTTAAAACTCCGCTAATCTGTTCGTTCCCCTTGCGTAGAGTTACTTCGCAACCATACTCTCACCTCAGCCATGCGCATGAAGACAGTCGCGGCCTTGCTTGTTGTCTTTCTTGCCGCCAGCTGCGGGCCGTCGCGCGAGAGCCGAATCGTCGTCGGCTCAAAGAATTTCACCGAACAGCTGATTCTGGGAGAACTGATCGCCCAGCAGATTGAGAGCCAGACTCGGCTTCCAGTCGAGCGCCGCTTTTATCTCGCCGGGACTTATATCTGTCAGCAAGCCATCCTCGGCGGCCGAATCGACATTTATCCCGAGTACACAGGCACCGCCCTGACCGCAATCCTGAAACAAACCCCTCAAGGCAGCCGCGAAGACGTTTACAACAGAGTTAAAGATGAGTATGCAAAGCGCTTCCGTCTCGCAGTCGGCCCGTCGTTCGGATTCAACGATACCTTCGCGATCGAAATTCGCGGGGAGGACGCCCGTCGTCTCGGCCTGAGAACCATCTCGCAAGCCGCCGCTTACACTCCGCACTGGCGCCCCGGCTTCGGCTACGAATTCATGGAACGCCCAGACGGCTTCAAGGGCTTGGCGGCCACTTACAATCTCCGTTTTGCCGCACCGCCGCGCATCATGGATCTTGGCCTATTGGCCCGCGCTCTGAAGGAAAGGCAGATCGACCTCGCCGCTGGCAACACCACCGACGGCCTAATTCCTGCACTCGATCTCTTCGTGCTCGAAGACGACCGCCACTACTTTCCTCCCTATGAGGCTATTCCCATCATCCGCCAGGAAGCTGCCGAGCGCCATCCTGAAGTAATGACGGCGTTGCAGCAACTGGTTAGCAAAATTTCAGACGAACAGATGCGCAACCTGAACTATGCAGTAGACGGCCAGCATAGAGACGTAAAAGCAGTAGTACAAGAGTTGCTGCAAAGTAAGGCTCCCTAAATTCCTCTGTGTCCCCGTGTCTCCGTGGTCGATCCCATTACATAAGCCACACCGCATCGACATCCACGATCACCTGTGTGCGCGGAATTTTCTGCTGCGCGGCATACTCCAACATGGCGCGCAAGAGTACGTTCAGCTTCTCGCGGCTGGGGGACTTCAGCACGAAATGGTAGCGGTAGTCTCGCTTGAGCCGAACAATCGGCGCCGCTGCCGGCCCAAGAACACGGATGCCCTCATGCCGCGTCTTGTCGAACCATTGTCCCAGCAGACCTGACCAGCGCAGCGCGTTATCCAGCTTGTCGCTGCGCAGCAATACATTTGCCAATGCGCTGTACGGCGGATAATGCATCCAGCTGCGAAAGCGCAACTCCTGTTCGTAAAAGCCGATGAAGTCGTGCAGCGCTGCACGTTGTACTGCATAGTGATCGGGAAAGTAGGTCTGCAGCACAACTCTCCCCGGATTGTCGCCCCTCCCGGCTCGACCCGCCACCTGAGTCAGAAGTTGAAATGTGCGCTCCGCCGCCCGGAAATCCGGAAAGCCGAGCGCAGCATCGGCTCCGACCACTCCCACAAGCGTGACGCCAGGAATGTCATGCCCCTTCGCGATCATTTGCGTACCGACGAGCAGATCCAATTCGCCTTCGTTCAGCGCATTGAGTGTGCACTCGAAGTCGTCGCGTCCGCGAACTGTATCGCGGTCCAGGCGCGCAATGCGCGCCTGCGGAAACATACCGTGGAGCAACTCTTCCAGCTTCTCCGATCCGGTCCCAAGAAAGTGAACGTACTCGCTGCCGCAATGCACGCAAGCTTTCGGCACTGGAGCCATATGCCCGCAGTAATGGCACTCCATCCGGCGTGAGCGCTTGTGATGCGTGAGGGCAATCGCGCAGTCCCTGCATTCGAGCGTCTTCCCGCACGCCCGGCAGAGTACTAAGGGCGAATAGCCGCGGCGGTTCAGCAGCACCATCATCTGCTCTTTTCGCTCCAGCCGCTCTTGAATCTCGGCCGCCAGCCTGCGTGAGATCACATGCTCGCGTCCTGTTTCCTGGAATTCCTGACGCATGTCGATAATTGCCACTTCGGGCAGCGGCCGCTTCTCCACCCGATCCGGCAATTCCAGCAACGTGTATTTCTGCTTCTTGGCATTGAAGTACGACTCGAGAGACGGCGTCGCCGAGCCCAGCACTACAACAGCATTCGCCATCTTTGCGCGCATCACAGCCACGTCGCGCGCATGATAGCGGGGTGTTTCCTCCTGTTTGTATGAGGCGTCCTGTTCCTCGTCGACGATAATGAGCGCAAGATCGCACACCGGCGCGAAAACCGCCGACCGCGTGCCCACAACAACATGTTTCTGACCCGCTTTGATCCGGTGCCACTGTTCAGCGCGCTCTTTTTCGGACAATGACGAGTGCAGAATTGCCACTTCCTCGCCGAACACTTGTTGTAAATCGGCTGCAATGGCGGGAGTAAGGCCGATCTCCGGCACCAGAAGAATCGCGGACCGGCCCGCCTGGAGCACCGCTCTCATCGCCGCCAGATAAACTGCCGTCTTGCCCGATCCCGTGACCCCGTGCAGCAGCATGCCTGAAAACTTTCTTGTCCGCGCCTGGATTTCAATCTGGCCCAAAGCGCTCTGTTGGGCGGAATTGAACACAAACCCGAATGGCGAAGGCCTGGCCTTCACCCCAGAGATTGCAAATTCGCCAGGCTCTTCGACGATCTCCACCACCCCTCGCCTGACCAGCGTGTTGAGGGTGGTTCGTGGCACAGCGGCTTCGCGCAAATTCTCAACCGGGAGTTTTCCACCAGCAGCGGCAAGGGTTGCGACGATGCGTTGCTGATTCTCGTTGAGCTTTCCGCTTACCTCTTTCACCACCGCCATTCTCACCACCCGCGCAGCATCCCGGGTGTCCGAAACATCCTGTCTTACAATCCAATTCTTCCGTGCCAAAGCCTGCAACGCTGATCGGGAAACTCCTGTCGCGGAGCGCAGCCGCTCTTCACGAACCAAGTCGCGCTCGGAAAGGTAATCGAGCACGCGAAAATCGGTGAGTTGTTGTTCCGGAGCTTTTCGTGAGCGCCCCGACGATCCCCCTATTCCCGCCTGATGCAGCGCAAGCTGTCCCGCATCCGTAATGCGGTATGCTACTGCCCGTTTAAACTCCGCCCCGAGCGGTAGCATCGTACGGAGAACTTCTCCGAGAGGAGCGAGATAGTAGTCTGCGATCCATTTGCCCAACCGCAACAGTTCATCGTCGAGAACCGGCGTTGTGTCAAGGACTCGTAAGACATTCTTTGTTGCTACCGAAGGCGGCCGATCGTGTAGTTGTGTGACAACGCCCGACATCCGCTGCTGTCGAAAAGGGACCAAAACCCTTCCTCCCACGACCGGGCTCACGCCATCGGGCATCCGATAAGTGAAGAGTGCATCGAGCGGCACGGGAAGCGCCACGTCACAGAATTCCGGCATTCAAGTGGAAGAATACAGGCCGAAGGTCTATTTCAAAACAGTGTGCACTTGATCTGGAATTAGCGCGGCGGAATTCCGAGTCGAATCTAGCAGTGCTCCGTGGGCTAGGTGCTAGTGCGAAATGCTACTTTCTAAGTGCCACGTGCCTTCAATTACAGATAGGCAATGAGGATTACCAGAAATCAGGCACACTCTTCACTCCGAGCTTTTGGACAAGGCCGGCAGACCCAGCTCCTTCATCACCATTTGCAAATCTTTCCAAGCTTCTTTTTTCTGTCTGGGATCACGGAGCAAAAATGCAGGATGGTAAGTGACAGCGAGTTTGGTGCCGCGGAAGTCGTACCATCGTCCCCGCAGTTCAGACATCGGAGCGTTGATGGCCAGCAGGGTCTTGGCGGCAACTGCTCCTAAGGCAACAATGACCCTCGGCTTTATCACGGCGATCTGCCGCATCAGAAATGGTGAGCAGGTCTCACATTCATCGCGCTCGGGAGTGCGATTGCCCGGAGGACGGCACTTAATAATGTTCGCAATGTAAACGTCCTCGCGCCGCAGGCCCATGGCTCTGATCATGTTGTTCAGCAGCTGCCCAGCGCGGCCGACGAATGGTTCTCCTTGCTCGTCTTCGTCGGCACCCGGGGCCTCGCCAATGAACATCAGCTCGGCATTTGGATTTCCTACTCCGAACACGATCTGTTTGCGTCCCTGCTTGTGGAGGCGGCAACGGATGCAATCGCCGAGATCCTCGCGAATAGCACGCAGACCCTGAGCCGGATCAGCAATACTGAACTCGCGCTCCCGATTAGTCGCCTCGAGGGGGCCCTCACACGCTTCCAAGACGGCAATTGCAGTTTTAGTCCGTGCCATGTCCTCCTGCTGTTCTGGCTGTGTAGCAGAGCCTTCCACGGGATCGACGCCGGTCACTTCCCGCCGATAAAAATCAAAAATCCCCAGATCATTGTAGAAACGGACGTGGTCCGCCAGGGCACGGCGCAGGTTCGGATCCAGGCTGCTCGACATGAATTCCCAACATTCTAAAGCACCGCAATGAGGAGGTCTGGATTCCCTGGTCAGAGATACTGGTCGTCCCCTCTGCAGTATTTACTTCCCGGTAATACAGATTGTTATGTATCGAACATACCTCATCACCTTGCTAACCTACTCACGTTGCAAGTCTGCCGCTTCGCCACGGAGAGGATCTCATGCAGATTCACCAAAGTGGCTTTGATTCTTGGGATGCTGTAGAGCTGCATTTGCCTACGCTCGACACCCTGGACGCATTTCGCGTGTCGTTGCACACACTGGAGCAGTTCCGCCAGGCCCTCGACGCTCTCGATCCCTTCACCGGACAGTATGCGACGCCCGTGTGGGAGTGGAGTGACGTGCCGCAGGAGTTAGGCTCGGCAGCGTAGCGTTGACCGTACTAAATGCGATTCAACTTGGCTGGCATCCTGCGATTCTGAATTAACCGGACCACTTGATCGAGGACACGTTGCGCGACGTCCCACTTGGAAGTCTCGGGAACTTCCACTACTTCGTGGTGCGTGATGATGGTGACCGCATTGCGGTCGGAGTCGAAGCCAGTCCCCTCGCGTGAAACATCGTTAACGACGATCGCATCGAGTGATTTCGATGCAAGTTTTTGACGGGCATTTTCCAGCACGTTCTCAGTCTCCGCGGCAAACCCCACGAGTATTTGTGAAGTTTTTTGCCTTGCCAGTTCGCTGAGGATGTCGGCTGTCGGCTCAAGCTCCAGGGACATCGCGCGCTTACGCTTGATCTTTTGTGTAGCCGCAAATTTGGGGCGATAGTCGGAGACGGCTGCTGTCTTGATTACGACCGTGGCTTGGGGTAGCCGGTTCAGCACCGCTTGTCGCATTTCTTCTGCTGATTCAATCCGGGTAACCTCTGCCCCGTTTGGAACCGTCAGGCTGGTCGGACCACTGATCAGTAGAACCCGCGCCCCGCGGCGCAGGGCTGCTTCCGCCAATGCGTACCCCATGCGGCCGCTGGAACGGTTGGTAAGATAACGTACCGGATCGATCTTCTCCCGCGTGGGTCCTGCGGTAATGAGGATGGTCTCGCCCGCCAGATCTTGCGCAGCGCCGAGAGCCTCCAGTGTTGCAGCAATGATGGCCTCATTTTCCGCCAGGCGGCCAGGGCCAGTCATCCCGCAGGCCAGGTAGCCCTCGCCGGGTTCAACCACGCGCACTCCGCGCTTCCTCAAGGTTTCCAGATTCGCCTGAGTTGCGGGGTGATTCCACATATTGACGTTCATTGCTGGCGCCACAACGACCGGAGCCGCAGTAGCCAGATAAAGCGTAGTCAAAAAATCAGTGGCGCTTCCTTGCGCAAATTTCGCCAGCACGTCCGCCGTAGCAGGCGCGACCAGCAAAGCATCGATCGATTGCGCAACAGCGATATGCTCGACAGCGGAATCAATGTTTGCCGGTTCAGCCCCCGATTCGAACATCCCCGTGATCACCTTTTCCCCGGAGAGAGCTGCAAATGTAAGGGGACGAACGAACTGCTGCGCGCTTTCAGTCATGACGACCTGCACGCGGATGCCGCGGTCCTGGAAAAGGCGAACAATCTCGGCAGCTTTATAAGCTGCAATTCCGCCGCTGACCCCGAGAGCGATTTTCATGAAGGTTCTGGATACAACTGGTTAGATTCCTAATTGTTGATTCCTGATCGTTGAATATACGAGGGGAGGGCTTCAGCTCAACAATCGACAATCTCCACATCAACAATGCCTTACTCTTGCGCCAACGCCTTGTCCAGCATCTCGCTGGCAGCCTCCGCCGCAGACTTGGGTACCTCCGGAATGACCCACTTCACCTTTCCCGCCTTGATCTCATCCTGTGCAATGCGGCACGGTTTGCGGGAAACAGTTTCAATCACTGGAGGCGCTCCACCCTGTAACTGGCGAGCACGCCGCGCCGCCACCAGAATATAACGGTAGTTGCTGTCGAATCCGTCCATCAACTTCATTGCTCTCTCCCCTGTCGCTAGCGTCTGCTTAGGCGAAATGAGGCGAGAATCGGCTGCAGGCGCTCTTCCATGTTACGCAAACGGCAGCGCTCGGCTCTCTCCATAATTTTCGTCCCATCAGCAGATCGTTCAACCCCTGAACGCTGCAGTCGCTCCGCCAGCAGGATCGACGTCAGCGCGTCAATAGAATCAGGCAGGCAATCGTTCACCAAAATATAGTCGTATTTCGAGTAATTCTCAATCTCACGTGATGCATTTGCTAACCGTCGCTGGATCACCTCTGCGCTGTCGAGGCCGCGAACCCGCAGGCGTTTCTCTAGTTCCTTCCGATCCGGCGGCAGAATGAAAATACTTGTGGCTTCAGAAATTTTGCTCTTGATCTGGGCTGCGCCCTGAACGTCAATATCGAGCAACAGGTCATCTCTCTTCTGCTCCGCCTCACGGAGAAACCGTCGCGCGGTGCCGTAGTAATCGGTACCTGTACCAAAGACCTCGGCATACTCCAGGAATTCGTCTTTGCGGATCATTTCTTCGAATTCCTGGCGGGATATAAAGTAGTATTCGCGTCCATTTCGTTCCTTGCCCCTGGGAGCGCGCGTTGTATAAGAAACGGAGAAGTGCAGGCCGGGCACAAGCTCACGCGCTTTACTCACGAGAGTTGATTTTCCAGATCCCGACGGCGCGGAGATGACGAAGACATTGGTCATTCGATGTTCTGAACCTGCTCGCGCGCCTTCTCGATCTCGGTCTTGATCTCCAGACCGGCTTGGGTAATCTTCAGCGCATCCCCGGCAAGGCCAGACGTTTTTGAAAGCAAAGTGTTGGCCTCGCGGTTCATTTCCTGCAGAAGAAAATCAAGCTTCTTGCCGATTTCCCCGCTCTGGTCGAGCAGAACGAGAAAGTGGTTCACGTGATTCACCAGGCGAACCAGTTCTTCCTGAATGTCGCTGCGATCTACGAGCAACGCCGCTTCCTGTAAAACGCGCTCCGGCTCTGCTTGCGCGCCGATCAGCTCTTGCATCCGCGTCTTCAGCCGTTCCAGATAATTCTGCAGCACAGTTTGCCGGTACTGCCCAAGTGCCTCAGCTGCCTTGCTCACATGAGCCATGCGGTGCTGCAGCTCCCGCTCAATGCCACGGCCTTCTTCATCACGCATTTGATTGAGACGATTGAGAGCTTCCTCCGCCTTGTGAAGCACGGCGGCCTCGAGTTCGGGGACAGCTGGAAGAGGTGCGCTGTCCAAAGCGCCTGGAATACGCAGCACTGCATTCAAGTCAGGTTCGGTGGCCAGGCTGAATTCTGCCGCAGCCGCGCGGAATGCCTGAATGTAACCAGCGACCAGAGGCCGGTTCAATGAAACGCTCTCAGCACCGCCGCGTTCCATGCTCAAGGAGAACTCGACGTGGCCACGGGCAAGCCGGTCCTTGATCAAGCGGCGCAGTTTCATTTCCAGCGACTCGCTTTCGGCGGGCATCCGAAATTGCAGGTCGAGAAAGCGGTGATTCACAGATTTCAGTGACACGGTAAAGCTGACTTGCGTGTTGCCTTGCACGCCCGCAAGCTGACCCTTTACCTGCGCGAAACCCGTCATGGAGCGGATTGGCATAATTACAGAGGTCGCTTGCACATTTCAATGGCAGGCATGACAGAATTGAAATTGGTAATCCTTACTGTCCTGCCACTACTTTAGGCGTCTCCAGGTCGATGAACTGCAAGTCGTGAAGGCGGCGATACGTGCCCAGCTTCTGTATCAGTTCCTCGTGGGCACCGATGTCCGCAATCATTCCGCTCTCTAACACTACGATGCGATCAGCTCGTCGCACGGTGGAAAGCCGATGCGCAATCACGAATACCGTCCGGCCGGAAATCAGATTCTGCAGGGCCGCCTGGACCAGCGCCTCGGATTCGCTATCCAGCGCAGACGTAGCTTCATCCAGAATGAGGATTGGAGCGTTTTTTAATAATGCCCGCGCTATGGCAATCCGTTGACGCTCGCCGCCGGAGAGCCGTATGCCACGTTCTCCAATCACGGTGTTGTACCGCTCTGGAAGATCGCAAATGAATTCGTGTGCTAACGCGGCCCGTGCTGCAGCTTCGACCTGCTTTTGCGAAATGCCAGGTTGGCCGTAGGCGATATTGTTTCGCAGAGTGTCGTTGAACAGAACGGTTTCCTGAGTCACGATCCCGATCTGAGAGCGCAGTGACGACAGAGTGACGTCCCGCACATCGCAGCCGTCAATTAGCAGGCGACCCGACGTGACATCGAAGAACCGCGGGATCAGATGCACCAACGTACTCTTACCTGCGCCACTGGAGCCAACGACCGCGAGAACTTCGCCTGCTCTGACCTCGAGATTGATGTCCCGTAAAATCTGGCGCGGGTCGCCGGCATCCGCCTGGTAGAAAAAACCGACATTTTCGAAGTGAACGTGGTTGGCAAAGGAGCGTAGCGGCTTTGCACCAGGCTTCTCGCGAACATCGTCATCCCGGTCCATGAACCTGAAAATCTCGGAAGACGCCCCCAACGCCTGCTGGAAATTGTTATTGAAGAGAGCGAACTTCCGAACCGGGTCGTACAGCTTGAAGACGGCGACGATGAAGGCCAGGAATGTGCCTGCGGTGAAGATATGATGATTGATCTGATCGCGGCCGAGCAACAGGAGTAGCGCAATGGCGATGGCGCCGAAGATATCCATCAGGGGTGAACTCACGGCGGCTGCCGCCACGGAGCGAAGATTGGCATGAAGGAGACGCTGCGCTGCTCTGCGAAAGCGCGCAATTTCCCAGGACTCCATGCTGAAGGCCTTTACGATGCGGTTGCCGGTAATGGTTTCGTGGAGAATATTTTGAATATCAGCCAGTTTGTCCTGCCCACGCCGAGTCGTGTGGCGCACGCGACGCCCGATTTTCCCTGCCGAGTAAATTATGAAAGGAACGAACAGGAGCAGAACCCAAGCCAGCTTTCCTCCGAGCAGCACTACAACAGCAGCAGTAAAAATCAAAGTAAACAATTGCTGCAGGAATTCGGCCAAGACGCTGGACATCGCGTATTGCACGCGCTCAATGTCATTCACGATTGTCGAGACTAAAGTGCCTGTCGCATGGCGCTGAAAGAACGCGGCCGACCTGCGCAGGATCGAATCGTAAAGGTCGTCTCGCAGATCGGTGATCATGCCAAACCCGGCATAATTCACCAGATAAGTGCCGGCGTAATCGAAGATTCCTTTCAGAATGGTCGCGGCAACCAGCGCGAATGCGACCACTGTCCATGGATTCTGAAAATGTGAAGGGACGAATTGCTGGAGCAAGACAGTGCTGTGTGTACCAGGTAATCGGAATAGTTGAATTTCTCGCGAGGGCGAGGCTGGATTCAGAACCCGGTCAAAGATAGGGCCGATCAGGAGAACGCGAAACGCATCAAGCAAGCCGACTGCTGCCATCAGCAGTACTGAGCACAGCAACTGCCAGGAGTAAGGAACGACATATCGGATCAGACGTGTCAGTTGCCGCACGTGGCGCTCCCGTTACAGACCCGGAACCAAGCTGCGGCTGGGGGATCCACCATAGTTAGTAGTTTCTTATTCTACTTTAGCCATAGGTTACTAGTTGGGTCTCTCTGGCGATCATCAAGCCGCGCTGGAAAACTACTTTGGACTGTCACGGTGCACTACCTTCACATGGTAGCCAGATTTACGCAAGCGCTTGCTGACCTCCTCCGCAATCAGGACCGAGCGATGCTGGCCACCCGTACAGCCAAAGGAGATTGTCAGATAGCTCTTGCCTTCATGAATGTAATGGGGCAACAAATACACGAGCAGCTCGGAGATGCGCTGGATGAACTCTTTGGTTTGGGGAAAGGATCGAATGTATTTTGCGACCTTGGGGTGTTGTCCGGTGAGCGGCCTGAACTCTGGCACAAAATGTGGATTGGGCAAGAAACGTACGTCGAAGACGAGGTCCGCATCCTCAGGTACGCCGTGGCGAAAGCCAAAACTCACGCAGGAAACAAGGATATTTTGATCCGATTTATGTTTCTGAAATTTCGCCGTGATATACGACCGAAGTTCATGCACGTTAAATCGAGAGGTGTCGATGACAAGATCAGCAAGCGCGCGAATAGAGCTTAATCGTCGACGTTCATCCGCCAGAGATGTCTTGACTGGCGCGCTGGTGCCCAAGGGATGAGGGCGGCGCGTTTCACTATAGCGTCGCAGCAGAACCGACTCCTCTGCTTCAAGAAAAATCATCTTGGTCGGGAGCATGCGCCTTACTGATTTGATAATGTCCGGCAATGACGCCAGTTGTTCGCCTTCGCGCACATCTACTACCAGGGCGGTACGTTCGATCTCCGATGAGCGGCCCACGAGCTCAGCAAAACGTGGAATCAGGCCAACTGGAAGATTGTCGACACAGTAATAGCCGAGGTCCTCA
>QIAA01000128.1 GCA_003224905.1 Acidobacteriota bacterium | reverse complement strand
CCTTCACCACCAGCAAGCTGCAGCAAGACTCCTCACGCGAACTGCGCTTCAGCGTGAAACGTACCATGATGATCGCCCAGCGCCTCTACGAAGGCGTCGAACTGGGAGAGGAAGGCTCGATCGGCCTCATCACCTACATGCGTACCGACTCCACCCGAGTTTCGAACGACGCCCTGACCGAAGTCCGTGAGTACATCAAATCGCAGTACGGCGACGCCTACCTGCCGGAATCGCCCAATGCATATAAAGAGAAGAAACAAGCTCAAGGTGCGCACGAGGCCATCCGCCCAACCTCAGCCATGCGCCACCCCGATCAGATCAAGCAATATCTGAAAGAAGATGAATACAAGGTTTACAAGCTGATCTGGCAGCGCTTTGTCGCCTCGCAGATCACCCCCGCCGTCTTCGATCAGACCACCGTCGATATCGATGCAGTTTCCGCCACCGATACTTTCTGGTTCCGCGTAACCGGCTCTGTTCAGAAATTCGACGGCTTCCTTAAGGTCTACAGAGAGTCTAAGGAAACCGAAGACGAAGAAGACGAGGAACGCAAGCTCCCGCCGCTGGAACCCGGGCAGAAGCTGACGCTGCGCACCCTGAAACCCGAGCAGCACTTCACCGAGCCGCCACCGCGCTATAACGAGGCTTCACTCGTGAAAGAGCTGGAGGAACGCGGCATCGGCCGTCCCTCAACCTACTCGGCGATTCTCAGCACCATCCAGGAACGCCAGTACGTGCAGAAGCTCGGCGGCAAATTTGTGCCCACGGAAATCGGCTTGGTCGTCACCGATCTGCTGATCGAAAACTTTCCCGATATCTTCGACGTCCAGTACACCGCGCGTCTGGAAGAGGAACTCGACGAAATCGAAGAGGGCAAGGAGAAGTGGACTGACGCCCTCGCCGAGTTCTACAAAAAATTCGAAAAAGACCTCCGCTATGCCCAGAAGCACATGGAAAACATCAAGCGGATGGAAAAGCCCACGGACGAAAAATGCGAACGCTGCGGTGCGCCGTTGGTGATCAAGTGGGGCAAGCACGGCTCCTTCTATGCCTGCAGCACTTACGAGAAAGACGATCCCAACAGTTGCACGTTTACGAAAGAGAACCCAATTAACCTGCCTGATCTCGACTCCGCAGACCTCCAGGAAACTACTCAGGAAGAATACTGCGAGAACTGCGGCCGTGTGATGGTCTTGAAGCGCGGACGCTTCGGCCAGTTCATGGCCTGCACCGGCTATCCCGACTGCAAAACTACGCGCCGCCTGGATCAGGGTAAAAAAGTTCCTGACATCCCGCTCGACGAGCTCTGCCCCAAATGTGGACGCAACCTCATGATCCGCCACGGCCGTTACGGTGAATTCACCTCATGCAGCGGCTATCCCGAATGCAAATACGTGAAGCAGAATTTCATCGGCGTAAAGTGCCCGCAGTGTAAAGAAGGCGAACTGGTCGAAAAGCGCGCGCGCAAAGGAAATACTTTCTACGGTTGCTCGAATTATCCCAAGTGCAAATTCACCTCCGCGAATAAGCCGATCGTCGAAAAATGCCCCACCTGCGGCAACGAATATCTGGTTGAAAAATTCCTCAAAGCCGGCCCGGTAATCGCCTGCCCCAACAAAGAATGCGAATACGAGCGCCCGGTGGAAGCAGTGCCCGTAAGCTAGAATAGGTCTTTCTTCAATTCCCCAATTACTCAATTGCCAAATTACTCAATCAAACCCAAGGAGAGCCGATGCCCAAAAAAGCAACCACCACTGACGCCGAACTCATCCTCAAACTCTACGACCTGCGCCGCGAAACCGAGATGCGCAAAGCCCGCAACTGGTGGGGCAACGAGTTCTGGCCCCAGAGCGCCGATGACCTCATCCGAATCGCAACCAGCTTTGGCAGCCAGGAAAACGCGTGGCTTCGCCAGGTAGCCGGGTATTGGGACATGGCGGCCTCTCTGGTGCTCCGTGGTGCGCTCAGTGAAGAGCTGTTCCTCGAGCCCGGCAATTCCGGCGAACTGTTCTTTACCTTTGCCAAAGTTGAACCATACGTGCAGGAATTCCGCGAGAAGATGCAGAGCCCCGAAGCCTTCGTCAATATCGAAAGGCTCGTTACCAAGACAGAACAGACTCGTGAGCGCTTCGCAAGAATGAAGGAGAGAATCGCCGCCTTCCAGAAGAGACGCGCCGACGTTGCCAAAGCAAGCTGAACATCTGAAACCCTGGAGATCGCATCAATGTGCGGCTAGTCGATCTTCAGCTGCGCCAGCGCACTGCGTGTGATCGAACCGCAGGTCGCATTGACAGTAATCGTGTAGTCCCCGCTAGGCGTACCGGGTTGCCCGGCGCCGCCGCCACTGCCGTTACCGCCGCCGCACGCGGGCAAGAGCGCGATTGCCAGCAGAATAGGTAGAAGGGCTAAGCGCTTTCTGCGTATGACCATTCCCGGCAGCGAAGCAAAAACCGATGCCGGCAAGATGAACCACAAACTCTGCCAGCCACCTGTGTGTGTCTGCGCTATCAGAACTGGAGCTGTCGTTACGACGCGTAGAACTACATTTGTGTCGCCGCTTCCGTGTCCGACTTGGGCAGGAGTAAAAGAACAACTGCCAAGTGGCGGCAAGCTCGAACACGAGAGCGTCACATCCTGCGGGAAGGCTGTGCTTCCATCCAGCGGCCGTACGTCCAGGTCATAGCTGGCCGTCTGGCCGGCTTGAATCGTCTGTGGGCGGGAATTGTTGACAATTGCGAAGTCAAACGATGATCCAGAACCGGAGATGATGAGAGTTAAGTCGACTGTGTGCGTTACTGTGCCGGACACAGCGGTGACAATGACGTGATAAGAACCGGGCGGGGTTCCTGCGGGACTCGGAGCCGTCGTCGAGATTGTCAGGACTACATCACTCGCTCTGGCACCTGATGCAACCTGGGCTGGAGCGAATGAAAACTCGCTGAGAGATGGCAGGCCGGTACAAGAAAAAGTCACTTTGTTGGGAAACGTAGTGTCACCAGAGATAGGTTCCACGCGCAGGTTGTAGGTGGTTCCTTGTCCAGCCTGAATGGTTCGAGTACCGGTGCTGGTGGTCAATGAGAAATCAAACGTCACTACCTGAAGGGAAAGAATCTGCGTCTTGGGTGAAGGCGCTCCGGGGGTATCAGCCGAGATCATGATGGGGAATGTTCCGATCGGAGTGTCTGCGGTCGTGCTGATCGTCAGCGTGGTTGGTTCCGGAGCTCCGGCGCTCGGAGTCACCGTCGAAGGCTGGAATATGCAAGCTGCGCCTGCAGGCAAGCCGCTGCAGGACAAAGTGACGGGTGCATTGAATACGCCCTCCGCTGTCACCTGGAAACTGATGGGATCCGAGGTCCTCGAGACCTTCACCACCACGCCGGCGGGTGCAGGAGCGCTCAGGTCGAAGTCGATCACATGCAGAGCTAGTGAAACATTACGTCTTGTCGGCGGTGTGTCCTGGCCCTCTCCGTGTAAGTTGAAAAAGTAATCGGCAGCAACGCCGCTGGCTGTAACCTGGAAGGTTGTTGTTTGCGTCGAGGGAGGAATATTCGAAGGATCAACCGAGCAAGTGGGCAGAGAAAAATTCGGTATTTGCGCGCAACTCAGGTCTACGCTGCTGTTATATCCAAACTCGGGAGTAATCGTGCCCGTGAACGTCGCGCTTTGGCCGGCGAAAATGGTTAATGTGTTCTGAGGCACCGAGATTTGAAAGTCCGGTCCGGCGGCCAGCGTGAACTCCCAAATTCCGCGTCCATAGGTTGAGGCCCGCAGTTTCCTCGTTCCCCCGGAGTTGAACATCTGCAATGCCGTGACCGGCACGTTCGGCAGAAAGCCAACCGTGCCGCTCGCCGGCTCTACTTCCGTCCAGTCGGGATTGGCAGTCCCCCCAGTACCGCGGGACCACACACCGACATCTGTCCCTACATAGACGGTACCTGCATCTACGAGCACCGTGTTCGCCGGCGCGTCTGGCAGATTGCCAGTGAAATCGGTCCACGAGGCACCCGCGTTTGTCGTTTTCCACACGTGTGAGACATGAAATCCCATGATGGTGACATAGGCGGTATTTCCCAATCCATCGGAACGATCCACGGCAATTGCGGAAATCGGAAAACCTTTCGGGTTAATCGAGCCCGTGCGGTCCACCCAGTTACTCGGACCCGCATCCGCATTCGTGCTGACCCAGATGTGCCCGCCTGTGGGCGTCATTGGGCCAAACCCATCTGTGCCGGCGTAGATTACGTTGGAGAATCCATTCGTATCCTTCGGTCCACCTGCACCAAGCGCGCGGATGAGATTGACCTCCGATCCGGTGCAGCCACCGTCGCCGCCTGTCTCGAAATTGTTGGTCAGCACTGTAAATCCCTGGCCGTCGCTTGCGCCCCGCCAGACCCGACACGTACCCACCAGCAATTCGCCTGAATTCTGCGGATCCAAAATGAAAGGCGTGTAGAATGCCCCCAAATCACCCTGCAAAGTAAAGTTTGAAACCACCAGATCGAAATCCTGCTGGCGGCAATTCACTCCTAGGGTGCAGCGCTGGATGCTCACACCAGTATTCGAAGTAAACCATTCCGTAGGATTCTCCGGACTGATGGCTGTATAGCCGCCGTCGGCAGCGTTCACTCTGATCCACGACGGCTGATCGAGCAGTGCCGTACTGGTTGCGGCAGAACCGTTGCCCTGCGTGCCGCCGAGAATGGTATTCGGATCGGTCGGGTGCTGGGAGAAAGAGATGAACTGCGTCATCGATCCGAGTGTCTGATTCAAACTGTCAAACTGATTGGTTTCGCCGCAGGCGCCGGCGGTCAGGCCGAGATAGCCGTCCAGGGCGCGATAGATGCCGCCGTCGTTGGCGAAGTAAAGAATTGGCGCACCCTTAATCGATGCGATTGCGTGCTGATCAGGATGAACGTGAGAGATGGAAGGGCAGCCGTAAGCATGTGTGAGATTGAGGAACGTATTCGGGCCAGTGCCGCTGCAGGTAGACGAAAGGCTATCGATGCGGCACTTGTAGATATTGACGGTTCCGGCGTAGAGATCGGTGGCGGTTCCATCTGGCACTGCCGCGAGTGTGAGGTTGTATCCACCTCGCGATGTCCCACAGCCGTTTTGATCGCCACAGTTAGTTATGCTGTTGTCATTAATCGGCGTCCAGTTTAAGCCGCCATCTTTCGTCTGCCAGATGCCCTGATCGGTATCGTCATTATCGACATACCAGGCGTACATCTCGTTGCGGCCGGGTACCACCGCAAGTTCGCCCCGGTAAATCGGACAATCCTGGGATGCCGCTGTCGCAGGGCACAGGAACGCGGGAAGATTGCCGGGCTGATTGCTAAGGCGGGTCCAATTGATGCCGTCACTTGAAGAATAGAATCCATGCCAGCGTATCGCCGCGAAAAGCTGTTTCGCACCCTCGTTGTATACGACAGTGGTGGCCGAGGTTGGTTCTATGGTCGTTGTGCCGTCTTTAATACTGGCATAGGTCCAAAATTTACCTGCATCCGTCGAGTAGTACAGCCCTCGATTTTTGTTTACCGGGTTCTCGCGTCCTTCAATCACGCCCTCGGTAGCGCCGGCTGCCGCCGCCACAACGAAGTTGGGATTCACCGTACTAAACGCAATCTTGCTGAAGCCCAGGCCGGCGAAGGAACGCATTGTGGTGCTGTCCTGGGAGACGAGCGTCCAGGTGGCGCCAGCATCCGCCGAGCGCAAGATGCCCAGACCGTAGTAGGAATCGCCCGCACTGTTCGTCTCCCCGGTGCCAACCAGAATCACGCTCTTCGTAGGATCGTTGTTGCCCGGCTGAATTGCGATCGATCCCACCGCCAACGTCGCCTGATCATCAGTAAGCGAGGTCCAAACGACATCAGCAGCATTCGCGCTTGCTGCCCCGGCGTTGCTGGACTTCCAGACACCTCCATACGCCCCGCCGAGATAAACCGTATTTCCAGTCGGATCAGCCGGATCAATTGCCACCGCAGTCGCCCTGCCTGACACCCATCCATAATCCTGCCCTCCAAATCCCGTAGCATCCGAAGCCAGCGGCGACGGCCCGAGAGATTTCCAGCCGGAGGTTGCCTCGGCCTGAGCTACTGCGCTTAAGGCCATGTTCGCATTTCTTGCCGCGCGCAGCCTGCGGAGCCGCATTTTCTGTTGGTGAGCGCGATGGCGCAGGAGCGCCGCTGATTCTTCGGGAACCACGCGTCCATGCATGAACCACCGGCTTCTGCGCTCCGGCTGGTCTTTGTCGGGTTCATCCACCCCACCGTGTTGAGAACGAACCCTTGTTCCCTGGGAGAGGGCGAGTACTGTGGTAAGAATTAGAAAGCAAAATGTGGCGACGCATGCGCGAAGGGACATATGTGTGTTTTAGAGACTGTGGACACACGAGTATCACGAGCTGTAACTAGAAATCTGTGATCACCGCATTACGCGTGCTCTCAGCGGTTTCCAAACGGGACATTGCGGATGATTGCTGGAAACCAGCGTGGGCTACACGAAAGTTGGCAGAGCGATTAAGCGTGCGGAGTAGTCCAGCCTGGCAGGAGAGGGCGCCCGAGCCTTGTCAGAACCCAGGGGTGAATCAAGACCGTAAGAACATAGAAGTCCCGACACGCAGTGTCGGCGTAAGGAAGTCCCGGCACCGCATCTCTGTCTGAGAACTCAATTTTGGTGAGTACAGTAGTCAAAGACTCAGACGACCAAGCCGCGGAGCGGCGGAATTCATTAGCCCAGCCCAGCGCGTGAGAGGCTGTTATGAAACTCGACTCCCAATTGCGAAAGTGGAGTGAACCGCTACCTGGAAAGCCGCGGAGCGGCGTAAGAATGCAGCCCAGGGCGCAAGCCCTGGGAAAAATGGGAAATGAACTAGCCCCGCAGGGGCGAAAGAAGAGTTTCGTAACAGCCTCGTGAGCGCTGGGTAACGTGGAACAAAATGCTCGAGTGCCGCAGGCACGGCACAGTTCTCACACAGACTCCGGCAGGGACGGCACTGACGTTACGTCACAAACTAGCCTGCCCCAAAACGCTCCTACTCATATCTGAGCGCTTCAATCGGATCCAGACGCGCTGCTTTCCTCGCCGGATAGAACCCAAAGAAAATCCCCACCGCCATCGAGAACAACACGGCCGCGACAATCGCCATCGGTGACACCAGTACCGGCCAATCCAGGGTCTGAGTAATGATGTAAGAGGTCGCCATCCCCGAAATAATTCCAACTGCGCCGCCGACTAGGCTCAGCACCACCGCCTCAATCAGAAACTGCTGCTGCACGTCCCCCTCGGTCGCGCCGATCGCCATGCGGATACCAATCTCACGCGTCCGCTCCGTTACCGACACCAGCATGATATTCATAATGCCGATTCCGCCCACAATCAGCGAAATGCTCGCAATCGACGCCAGTAGCACGGTAAACAGTTTCGCCTGCTGGTCAGCAAGATCGGCGACATCGGCCAGGTTGCGCACAAAAAAGTCATCATCCTGCCCCGGACGAATGCGATGCCGGTCGCGCAGCAACTCCGTAATCTGCTGCTGTGCCGAATAACTTGCCTCGCGCGATACAGCCGAAACCATGATCCACCGCAACCAGTCCTGCCCCGTGATTTTCTTCTGCAAAGTCGTGATCGGAATCAGGATGATGTCATCCTGATCCTGCCCCATCGCCGCCGAAGTTCCCTTGGGGGTGAGCAGCCCAACAACTTTAAACGGAAGTTTGTTAATGCGAATCGTTTGTCCGATGGGATCGGTTGCGCTGAACAGATTCTTCCGGACAGTCTCACCCACAACCGCGACATTAGCGCCCGTATTGACATCATCCTGAGTGAAGGACGAGCCCTCCGCAAACGACCAATTGCGAATGTCAAAGTACTGCGGCTCAGTGCCGTTAATATTCGTGGCCCAATTGTCATTTCCAAACACCACCTGCGCCGCCGCCTGGCTTCCCGGCGCAGCTTCCTTCACCAAAGGGCATTCACGGAGTATGGCAACCATGTCATCGTAGACAAGCGTCTTGGTCGCACCCCACCCCATGCGCATGCCGCCGCGGTTCACTGTCCCGGAGGAGACAAACAGCACGTTCGACCCCATGGCCGCGATCTGCTGTTGCGCCTGCTGTTGCGCGCCCTGCCCCACGCTGACCATGGCAATGACCGCGCCCACTCCAATGATGATGCCCAGCATGGTGAGCGACGATCGCAGTTTGTTCCGCGCCAGCGCCCTCATCGCAATTCGAATTATCGCAACCAGATCCATAAAACCTAAGCAGCCTTTGGCGAAGGCGCCTGAGCCGCTATCTTCCCCAGTTTCACCAGCCGAACCACAATAGACGCCACGGTTCGGTTGTGCGCTTTCGCAATCTCATCCAACGGAATCCCTTTGCGAACCGCTTCGCAAACCTGCGCATCCTCGGCACGAGTCCAGGTGCGAAAGGCATTCTTCGGACGCACCCGCTCACGCTCCTGCGCCGCCACCAGCGCCGCAATTGACTTGTTCAGCGCTTTCACAATGCCCGGCTTCCTGCAGATCGAGTCTGCCTCCAGGGCTTCTCCCGTTTCCGGATTCGCTCCATTTGCCAGTGCCCGCATGATTTTCAATGCATCTTGAATATCCATAACAGACCTCCCGGGCGGGATATTAGTCCACGCTGCCTGCGAGTTCTGTGACGGATGAACATCACTCGTTTCTTTTCTAGTCCTCCAAAGTGGGCATGTTTGCCAACACTTCTGCCGCCACCGGCCGTTTCTCAACCGTTTCATCCCGTCGAATCTTTCCATCGCGAAACTGAATGCGCCGCTTGGCAAACTGAGCTATATCATTCTCGTGCGTAACAAGAACGATCGTCAGCCCGTCATCATTCAGCTTCTGAAACACTTCCATAATTTCGACCGATGTCCGGCTATCCAGATTTCCAGTCGGCTCATCCGCCAACAAAATCGACGGCCGATTCACCAATGCGCGGGCAATAGCCACACGTTGCTGCTGACCACCCGAAAGCTGGGAAGGGAAGTGCTGCGTGCGGTCACCAAGCCCCACAAGATCCAGCGCCTCGCGGGCTCTCTTCTGTCCTTCTTCCTTCGTGATCTTGGCGTACAGCGTGGGCAGCTCGACATTCTCCTGCGCCGTCGTCCGCGAAAGCAGGTTGAATCCCTGAAAGACAAAACCAATCTTGCGATTCCTGATGACAGCCAGTTCTTTCTTGCTGAGCTGCGACACCTCAATACCCTCCAGCAAATATCGTCCGCTGGTGGGCTTATCCAGGCAGCCCATAATATTCATGAAGGTCGACTTCCCACTGCCGCTCGCTCCCATGATCGCGACAAACTCTCCACGTTCAATCTGCGTGCTCACACCACGAAGCGCGTGCACGCGGGTCTCACCCAGATCGTAGTACTTGTGCACGTCCTCGATTTGGATAAGCGTGCCGACACTCGCCGCGTTTGCGGAGCTCAATACGGATTGGGAAATAGTGGCCATCTTTCATTGTCTGCTTCAACGTATTGTCATTCTGAGCGAAGCGAAGAATCTATGCATTCTGCTTGCAGTGACTAGTCACTGCTATCTACGCGGTGGCTGCGCTCCTCCCAATCCCGGTGGACGCGTGCTTGCCGCCGAAGGCGTCGTCGCCCCCGTGATCAATTGATCTCCTTCACTCAGCTGCCCGTTCATTACCTGCGAAACTTCTGTCACCGTATGGTCAGTAATCCCCGTGCGTATCCGAACCGGTTCCAGCGTCTTATCCGGGCGCAGCTTCCACACCACCGTGACATCCTGCCGCTGCGTGCGTTGCTGCTGCGGCTGCCCTCCTTCTGCGCCTCCACCAGGAGTGCCTTCGCCACGACCTCGCCACTGCCTGCCGCCGGTGGCGCCGCCCTGTCCCGCCCCCCGGCCGCCCGCTTGTGCCTGCTGCTGGCCGGAGAACAATCCGTACTTCTGATACAAGGCGCGCACCTGGTCCGCAGGCAGATCGGGCTTGTACCGCAAGGCGCCGTTCGGTATGCGCAGCGCGCTCTGCGCATTAGCAACAGGAATGGTCACGTAGGCCGTCATGCCAGGGAAAAGCTTCAACTCCGGATTATCGAAATCGATAATCGTGCTATACGTCACCACGTTCTGCACTGTCGTGGCGTTTAATCGCACCTGCGAAACCCGCCCTGTAAACGCATCCTTCGGAAACGCGTCGACTTTGAACGTGACCGTCTGGTCCGTATGGATCATGCCCACATCGGATTCGTCTGTCGCCGCATACACCTGCATTTTGGTGAGATCCTGCGCGATGGTGAACAACGTAGGCGCCTGCAGGGAAGCCGCCACGGTTTGCCCCACGTCCACATTGCGGGCCACCACCGTGCCGTCAATCGGCGCGTGGATGGTCGTATAGTTCAGATTCGTTTGCGCCACGGTGACCGCAGCTTCTTTCTGTTGTTCCTGCGCGCCTGCCTGGATTACTGCCGCCTGTGCCGCCGAAACCGCCGCCTCGTTTGTGTCCGCATTCGCCTTAGCAAGGTCGAGTTGCTGTTGGCTGATCACGCCTCCCTGTGACAGCCCCACATTCCTCTGATAATCGGCACGCGTCTGCGCCGCCGAAGCTTTGGCTTTTTCCAGATTCGCCTGAGCCACCGTCAGATTAGCTCGTGCGTTCGCCAGATCCGCTTTGGTTTGAAGCAGCGCCCCCTGGAATAGCGCCGGATCGATTTGCGCAATCACTTGCCCGCTCTTTACCCGCGAATTGAAATCCGCATACAGACGCGCAATCGTGCCCGACACCTGCGATCCAACCTGAACGGTTGTTACGGCATTGATTGTTCCCGTCGCCTCGACCACCTCGTGGATATCACCGCGATCGACTTTGGCCAGCATGTACTGGGTCTTGTCGTTGCCCTTGAATTGAAAGGCAGCGAATATCGCAACGGCCACGATCACCAGCCCCGCGACCAGCCAATGCCGTTTGAGTAAGTTCACGTCAAATCCTCTTTCCAATTACTGCAGTTCTGGCGAACTTGCTATGATGAAACTCGTTTTTCGGTGCAATGTTTACAAGTTTGACGTCCTGCGCACTGCCCCGTTCTAACATGATTGATGGTACATCCTGCTCCGAAGATGCGGGATTAATCCCGTATTTACAAAAGTTTACGCTGTGGTGTCGCACCAACGGATTACGAACTTGAAGAGCTTCAAGGCAACCAAAACCTGAGTTGCATTTTGTGCCTTAGCCGTTGCCGCGCGCGATAGCAGGTACGTGATGGATTGGCAATCATTCTGGCTGACAATTCGACTGGCTGTGCTGGTCGCAACCGTCCTTGCCCTGCTTGGATTGCCCATCGCTTACTGGATCACTTACTCGCGCTGGCGTTGGAAATTCATAGCCGAAGCAGTGGTCGCCCTTCCCATCGTGCTGCCGCCGACAGTTCTCGGCTTCTACATTCTGATAGCGCTCGGCCCGCGCAGCCCCCTGGGCCGCTGGTGGCAATCATTCACCGGCCACACACTCGCGTTTACTTTCGAAGGCCTGGTAATCGGATCGATCATTTACAGTCTGCCATTTGCCGTGCAGCCGTTCGCCGCGTCGTTTGCCGCGGTCGACCAGCGACTGCTGGCAGCCTCCGCAACGCTGGGCGCATCGAAGCTGCGCACGTTTTTAGAACTAATTCTGCCTCTCTCCCTTCCCGGCCTCGTAACCGGCATCGCCTTGAGCTTCGCGCACACCATGGGCGAATTCGGCGTAGTGCTGATGGTGGGCGGCAATATACCTGGTGTGACCAGGACAGTCTCAATCGACATCTACGACAAAGTACAAGCCTTCGACTACGCCGGTGCGAACGCGACGGCACTGATGCTCCTGGTAATTTCCTTCACCATCCTGTCACTGGTGTACGCGCTCAATCGCAAGGTATGGGCCGTGTGGCCGTTCAAATGAACGTGGAAACCAAGCCGGACGTGATCGTCGAAGAAGAACGCGCCAGTTCAGTGCGGTGTGCCCTGTCACTGCAACTGCGCAAGCGCTTCCAAACCAGGGATTGTTCTTTCGAACTAAATGTTGATCTCGAAATTCCAGCCGGAATCACGATTCTTTTTGGTCCGTCCGGGGCAGGGAAGACCACGATCCTCGACTGCATCGCCGGACTTACAACGCCCGAGTCCGGCATGCTGAACTTGAAGGAGCGAGTCCTCTTCAATGGCGAAAAAGGCATCGATGTTTCCCCGCAGAATCGCAGGGTTGGCTATGTCTTTCAAGATCTGGCGTTGTTTCCTCACCTGAGCGTCAAGAAGAACGTGCAGTATGGAATTGCATCGTTACCGGCCTCCGAGCGGGAGGAGCGCAGCAGGCAGATTCTCGAGTCTTTCCACGTAGCCGAACTTCAGCAGCGGAAGCCGTCCGAGATTTCTGGTGGGGAGCGCCAACGCGTCGCTCTGGCCCGCGCGTTGGTGACTGACCCTGCCGTGCTGCTGCTGGATGAGCCTCTGGCTGCCCTGGACGCGGCCATCAAATCAAAAATTGTCGACGACCTTCGCGCCTGGAATGAATCTCACCAGATACCGATTCTCTATGTGACTCACAGCCGAGAGGAAGTTTTCGCCTTGGGCGAACGCGTCATTGTGCTTCAGAATGGTAAGGTGATCGCGCAGGGCACACCACACGAAGTAATGACAGCGCCGCGCCAGGAGACGATCGCCGTGCTGGCCGGCTTCGAAAACATCTTCGACGCCCATGTCACAGCCATCCATGAAGATCGCGGGACCATGACCTGCCTAATTGCGGGCAGCAATGTGCAACTCGAAACCCCGCTGGTTCGGGCAGACGTTGGTTCAGCCCTTCGCGTCGGAATTCGCGCCGGGGACATCTTGCTGGCGAGTATCGAGCCAGCTGGCCTAAGCGCGCGTAATGTGATTCCCGGTCGAGTGATCTCTCTGGCCCAGCGCGACGTCATCGTCGTCGCCAAAGTGAATTGCGGAGTTGAGCTCGAAGTGCATCTCACTTTGGCAGCTCGCGATTCACTGCAACTTCAGCCAGGGCGCGAAGTGTGGCTTGTGATCAAGACGCACTCCTGTCATTTGATGGCGAGCTAGTGTCTCAGAAAAACGGGCCGGCTTTTGCCTCTTGAATCCGCTCCATCTCTATTACCGCAATCCATTGCCCTTTCCGCGTTTCGCTGTAGATAACTTGGCCGCCGAGAATCTGAGCCGCGATATCTGGTGGCAGGTCGAGGTGGTAATCGAAGAAGCGTTTCTTCAGCTCCAGCCACAAACGCCAATGTTCGAGAAGTACGTGAGGCGGTTCGTACTTGGTCGAGAACACCAAGGCTAAATCAAAGCGCGACCGCAGGTCTGCTGTAGCCATCAACTGCTCGGCCGAGAAATTTTCAATCCGAAGCACCTGCATCGGCCGTGTCACATACCCAAGATATGGGCGGCTCAACTCATCGCTCGCCGGCCACGCCGTCATCACCCGCGCCATGGGATAGCGTGCCTCAAGGAACTTCTCGGCCTTCTGATGAAGTAGAATGTAGTCACGGTACGCGAGATTATCCTCCGGAGAAAAACCGTACGGCGGATTCACAAACCAGGCGGCCACAAACGCAAGTCCGACAATTGCGATCACCCATCGCCACGCGGCTACTCGCCGCCACAACGTGGAAACCCACACGATAATTACCAGAGGTATCGCTGGAAGCATGTACCGTGCCAGAACTGCTCCACCAACGCTCGACATAAATACGACGTACGCAAGAGTCACCGCCAGGAATGCGGACTGCACGTTCACAGGGATCCGCGGACGATCAATGCCTGCTACTGACAATGGTGGTTTCCACATCGCGAAAAGCGTAGCCAGCGTGAGCAGATACAGGTGCAAATAACCAAACGTCTGCCATAGCCGCATTGCCAGCGCCAGCAACACGCGTACAGGATTCAACGTTGCCGCTACGTTGTAACGAAAGAACTCGGCATTGCCGAAGACGATTCCCGTCCGGATGTAGTGATACCCGTACCAAACAGCTAGCGGGAGCACCGGCAAGAGCAGCACGAATCTGCCGCGTGCACGGCTCAACTCTCGCCCGAACACCGGCGCAAGGATCTCCCATGCGATCAGCGCAAGGGGCGTCAGAATCGCCGTTTCCTTTGCCAGAGCCGCCAGCGAAAACCAGACCACCGCTCTTGCCGGCCGTTCTCGAACACAAGCATGCAGCCCCCAAAACGTCAGCCCCGCCGCTGCCACATCCAGATGCGCGAGCGAACTCTGCGCAAAAAAAACCGGGTAAACTGCAAGCAAGACCGTGGCCGCTGTCGCCACTTCCGCATTAGCCACTAACCGCGCCAGCCGAAATACACCTAATAGGCAAAATGCGGATACAACCAGCATTGCCGTACGCGTAACCTCTGGGGCAAATCCAACGAGTCTCCACCAGAACGCCAGGTAAGCCATGACCAAAGGCGGGTGAGCGTTGGAAGGTGTCGACAACGGTATCGGGCTGCCGGTTAACAAAAGGTCGCGAGCTGCAGGAATGTAATATCCCGCCTCGTCCCAAAAATACGGTAGGCGCAACAGCGGAGCGTGAAGCAGAAACTGCAGCGCTACGAGCAGGACGAACAGCCATGCGGAATGAAGGCTACTCATCCTTCCGCTGCCGGCGCTCTCTGCCATTTAGTGAACCGGCCCGGCCGCCATCATCCGCGGATCCAGCTTGATCTCCCCAAACGTGCCTTCATAACCCGCCACGTTCTGCTGCAGAATCGCCATCAATGCTTTGGCCTGCTGCGGACTCAGGTAGATGCCCTGAAAATTGCGGATCTCGACGTGGGTTTCGGTCTGTTGCTGCAGCGTGCCAAAAACCAGGAAAAAATCCCACACATTTACCCGCACCTGCACGCTGTTGGCATAGCTCTCACGGTAATCCTCAGTATTCGATAACTTGATATTCGGTTGATTAGGAGTATTCATAGCGCGAACAGTGTAGCGACATTGGGCTATGAAACAAAGGCGTGATTCTCACGCTCCACCGGCTAGAGGACGCATACAGGATTTGCTGTATTCACCATCATCGGGGGCTCAGGCGTACAGTGAAAAAGGCGCTTCTAGGCGAAGCCCCCCGCTTTCGAACGCACGCGGGTCGGGTCAGGATTTGAAAGTCACTCTACCAGCCAGAGCCGCTGCAGGAAGCGCCGTCCAAAAACCAGGCTTGGTGAACCAATGAGACCCTTCCGAATTCTCATCGCCGATGACCATGAGTGGGTCTGCCGCGGATTGCGCAGCCTGCTCGCCAGCCGTTCTGACTTGGAAATCTGTGGCGAGGCCGTGGACGGCCACGACGTGATCAAGAAAGCGCGAAAAAGCAAGCCTGACCTGATCCTGCTGGATATCGGCATGCCCTACATCAGCGGCCTTGATGCAGGCCGCGAAATCCTTGCGTCCGATCCCGCCGTCAAGATTCTCATCATCACTGTCCACTCCCATCGTCAGGTCGCGGAAGAGGCATGGCGCCTGGGAGCGCATGGCTTTCTCTGCAAGAGCGACGCCCGGCGCGATCTCTTGACCGCGATCGACGCCGTGCAGCGGGGCGAGCGATTTTTCCCCGAGTTGGAAGATTACCAAGATACACGGCCCACAACCTCACCAAACGCTCCTTCGATGTTTCCCAGGGCGTCGGCGAAAACTGCCTAGCGTCGCCGCACCCCGCGAAGATCGGAATCATTCACCAGGCAATATCCGCAGCCATTGCTCCCCCTCTACTTGCATCTAAGCTGTGCACCCAAACGGAGGCATCACTACTCATGAGACCGGAAAATCATGTCGTCAGCAAATGGTTTGGAAACATCGCCGCCCGCACCGCGGGATGGGTAGGTTCCGCCTGGGCATTCTTCCTGGCTCTGGCCAGCGTAGTCTTATGGGGTTTCCTGGGCCCGTACTATCACTACTCCGATACCTGGCAACTGGTAATAAACACCGCAACCACCGTCATTACCTTCCTCATCGTCTTCCTCATCCAGAACACCCAGAATCGCGACGCCCGCGCCCTGCACTTGAAACTCGATGAAGTCATTCGCGCTCTCCGCGGCGCTCACAACGAAATGATCGATATTGAAAAGCTCTCTGACGCTGAACTGCATGAGCTAGCCAAACGCTATGAGCGTTTGCGCCGCGCCTACGAGTTGAAACACAACAACAAAAAGCCTGCTTGACTCACCGCATCCCCACTGAGAACCGGGAACTGACAACTGAGAACTGGTCTTTTATGGGCCCTGTCGGAGGTCCGTTCTTGGTTGTGCCAGAAAAACTCAGCGACTGTTCTTGTTCTGACCGGCAGTCTCCCGCTGAGCTAGTAACCTCTTCCAACGCTGCTCCAAGTGTACGTTAGTAATTTGAAGTCCTGGATTTCTGCCGGTTAACATCAAAATGTCCTCCCTGGCAGGAATCAATCATCACTTCGTCCGCTTGGCCAGCCCCACGGCCGCATGAATCATGGCTCGGCAAAAAAGAATCCTTTGCATTGACGATCACTGGAGCGGCCTCATCGGCCGAAAAATGCTGCTTGAACAAAACGGCTACGAAGTCCTGGAAGCGACCGGCGGATCAGAGGGCCTGAAGCTGTTCCTCTCGCAGGATGTAGATGCTGTAATCCTCGACTACCAAATGCCTGACATGAACGGCGCCGTCGTGGCCGCCAGGATGAAGAAGGTTAGATCCAAGGTTCCGATTATCCTGCTGTCAGCCTACGGCCCACTACCCAGGCGGAAACTTCAGTCTGTCGACAAGTTCGTTTCCAAGTCGGAATCCCCCGATGCGTTCTTGTCCACTGTTGACGACGTTCTCACCGCACAATCAAAGCCCTTCTTTTTCCGCTGGCTCGATGGCTGGAAGCGCCGCAACGCGACCGCTGGTTGACCTCCTCTATCTTGTAAGTCTGATCCTTATGCAGTCGCGTGCTGTCCAACAGCATTTAAAGAAAGCCGCGGAGCGGCGGCATTCATTAGCCCAGCGCGTGAGTGCTGGGTAAAGGGAAAAAATTAGTCGAGTGCCGCAGGCACGGCACATCGCTGACCGAAGACTCGGGGGTGGCCCACTCAAGCCTGCCGTTGGCTTGAGTGGGGCAGTTCGACTGCCGGACACAATCTTCCTGCTGCCCGTTCGCGTCTACTTGCCGTCCGTTCGCACTCAATCTCCACCCTTCCGTCGCACCCGGTTGCGTACCTGACGAAAGCTGCTCCACTCCCAATCTTCCGCACGCTCACACAGCCCGCGCTTTACGGGATTGCGATGAATGTAGCGCAGCTTCTCCACGAACTGCTCGTGATTATAGCGGGTAGCCTTTCAGACTCATGTTCCTTCTAGCCTATTTAAACTTCGCAGTCTATGGGGAACAGGTCTTGGACAAGCCCACGGACAGCCGGGACATTTCCTACTTTCATCACCTCTATCAGAAACTAGCGCAAGGCGAGGTTCTCTCTTAAATCACTTGCATTGCCGCCGCATCGTTCCGACTACGATGGGGTTTCACCACAATCTCGACATCCTGATCGAGCGCCACCAGGAAGCGCAGCAGGCGTTCCACTGAGAACTGGCGGAACTCGCCGCGCAGCATCTTCGAGACATCGGGCTGGCGGACTCCGAACAAATCAGCAGCTTCCACCTGCTTGAGGCCGCGTTTCTTCAGGATCGTGTCAATCTTGAATACAAGCTGCGCTTTGACCAAATGCTCTTCGGCGTTGGGCACGCCGATGTCCTTGAACACGTTGCCGCTTCCGGTTTCGTATCGCTTTTTGTTGCTCATTGCTTTCCCTCTCTTGCAATTTGTTCTGCCTCGCGCAGCCGTTGCTTGATTAGCTCGATGTCCCTGCGCGGTGTTTGTCGTCCGTTCTTCGACTTCTTCTGGAAGGCGTGAAGGACATAAACCGTCCCCGCATATTTCAGGGTGTACACGGCCCGGAACGTGTCGCCACGGTAGTCCTTGATTACTTCCAGAACGCCCGCGCCGTCAAAGCCGCTCAGCACCTTCGCGTCTTGATGCTTCCCACCGCGTTGGGCGACGTACACGCATACCCCATGTGGTCCTGCACTGGCGCTGGGAACTCACGAAGATATTTAAGACTTGTACCAACCCGGATCACCGGCTCGAGCGGCGGATCAGCGGTCATGGCAATCTGATTATAGTGATATCACTATACATGATCAATGGTGAACAAACGGCAGCACTGATTGCCCTAAATGGTCTGGGCGGAATCCGAGGACAGACGGGACGTTCCCCGGTGCCCCGAAGATTAGCGCCCCCCGGAAGTATCATTGAGCAAGGAGCATCGCCCTTGACAACGACCGGAGATGCTCAGCTCCCCGCGGCCAGTGCCTTTAGTACCCAAAGGCCTCATCTGAAACCGCCGTATAATCGCTCCGAATCAGAGTCTCTGCGATAAAGGAGTAGGGTGGAGCCCGTTTTCGCCATCGGGATGTTCTTGTTTGGCTTAGTCTTTGGCAGCTTCCTGAACGTGTGTATCTATAGGCTGCCGCAAGGCTTATCCATCGTTCTGCCCGGCTCGGCGTGCCCCAGCTGCAACCAGCCAGTTCGCCCTTACGACAACATCCCCGTGCTGAGCTGGGTTCTCCTCCGCGGTCGCTGTCGCGATTGCAAGGCTCGCATCTCGCCCCGCTACATGATCGTGGAGTTGCTGACCGGGGTGCTCTTCCTGGCCTGCTTCGCGCAATTCGGCATCTCTCTGGCCACCCTGAAATACTGCGTTTTCGGATTTCTGCTGCTGGGCCTCATCTTCACCGATGCCGAAACCCATCTTTTGCCCGACAAGATGACGTTGACCGGCCTCGTTGTGGGCATTCTGTTCAGCATTTTTGTCCCCGTCAACGATCTCGCCTCCCGATTTCTGCCGTTACTGGTTCCGCACCGCGCCGCTTCTAACCTTTCCTGGCATTGGCTCTCCCTCATAGATTCGCTTCTCGGAGCGGCCATAGGTTCCTCCTTTATCTACGGAGCAGGCGCAATTTATCTGCGCGCCCGTGGCGTTGAAGGCATGGGCTTCGGCGACGTGAAGTTGATGGCCATGGTGGGAGCTTTTCTCGGCACCAAGCTCACAATCTTTACGCTATTCACCGGCTCAATCGCAGGCTCGATCTTCGGTTTGTCCACGGTGCTGTCGATCTGGATCAAGCGCACCCGCCGCCGCATGATCCGTAATCACGAGTCCGTAACCCAGGCGAGAAGGCGGGCGTGGGTCTCCGCCGGCATTGCTCTGCGCCGTTACCAGATTCCCTTTGGCGTTTTCCTGGGCAGCATGGCAATGCTCGCCCTCTTCTGCGGCGATCGCTTCTTCCGCTGGTACTGGGGGCTGCTGTGAAGCTCCTCACGAATCCCATCGTCGTGCGCATGATCGCCGTGGCCCTGGCGTCGGGATTCTCGTTTGTCATGGGCCTGGCACTCATGCGGCGCATGCGCCGAAGCATTACCAAAGATGTATTGGTTGACAACAACAACTCTTCTTCCGAAAGTTTTCCCTTGCAGACGTTTCATGCTGTGATCCAGCAATTGAAACAGCAGAAGCACGAACTACAGACCCAGCAGCAGGAGGACCGGCGCCGCGCCAGGACTTCGGAGAACATCAGCGCCGCCGTGCTTTCAAGCATCTCCTGCGGAGTCATGTTTTTCACCGCAAACGGAATTGTGCGGCAGGCGAATGCCGCCGCCAGACAAATTTTGGGCTTCGCGTCCCTGGCCGGAATGGGCACCCGGGAAATCTTCCGCGACGCCAGTTTGGGCTGGGACGAGTCCGGATCCGGACTCACCGAAACCTTGGCTGGCTACCTTCGCGAAAACGTATCGTGCGGGCGACTGGAGGCCCGCTATCTCACTCCTGCCGGCCAACTGCGTTTGTTGGACATAACCCTGAGTCCAATGCAGGGCCCGGCCGGCGACATTCTGGGATCAGCCTGTGTGATTAACAATCACACCGAGATCGCCGAGGTCCGTCGAGAGCAGGAGTTGCGTGGAGAGATTTCAGCGGAAATGGCGCTGGCCCTGCGGAACTCGCTGGCAACAATATCGGAATACGCGCGCCAACTGGCGAACGGCAATGATCCTGTCGTGGCCCGCCAGTTAGCCGGCGACATCGCTGAAGAAGCGGCCCAGCTGGACCGTACGATCGGCGGATTTTTGGTCGGAAGGAAAGCAGTAGCGAGTGGCTAGTGATCAGTGGCTGGTATTCAAGGGTTTTACTAGCCACTAGCCACTGACAACTAAACACTAATTGGAGCATCTATGAAGCGCATTTCGCAGTTGTGGTTGTTGGGATTTTTCGTGGCTGCCATCCTGGTTACCCTGGCAAGCGCTCAATCGCAGTCTCTGGGCGATTACGCTCGCAGCGTCCGCAAGGACAAGAAGTCAACCGGAGAAAAGCATTACGACAATGACAATCTCCCCAGGACAGAGAAGCTCAGCGTAGTCGGCAATCCTGCGCCGGAGCCTGTCGCCGCAGAGCACAAGGACCAGGCGCCTGCCGAAGACCAGCAGAAGCCTGCCGCCACCGACGAAAAGAAGGACGAGGCCGACAAGGCCGACGCACAGGCGAAGCAAGGTAAGGAGTGGCAGCAGAAGATCGCGGATCAGAAAAACCAGGTCGATCTGCTGACCCGCGAGCTCGATGTGCTGCAACGCGAATACCGCCTGCGCGCCGCCGCCATGTACGCCGACGCCGGCAACCGCATGCGCAACCAGGTCGCCTGGGATAAAGAAGACGCGCAATACAAGCAGCGCATCGCCGACAAACAGAAGGTCGTCGAGGACGCCAAGCAGAAGGTAGAAGACTTGCAGGAACAGGCCCGCAAGTCAGGCGTCCCTGCGAACATGCGCGAGTAGGTCGGGTGAAGTCTTGCCATCCCAGGATCCTCCCGCTGAGCACGGTGAAGCGGAGGTTGTACAACTAGTCTCGAGTGGCGCAGCCCTTGCACGTGTGAGACCTGATGTTCAAGCAAGCGGTGCGGTAACTCCTCACATCCAGCCCGCAAAGCGGGCCGCAAAGCGGGCGACTGCCAATAGCCCGGCGCTTCAGCGCTGCGTAAGAGAGAAATTGCCGAGTGCGGTAGGAATCTGTGTCGTAGATGCTGGACTATTGGCTAGAGTGGAACGCAGCTGTCAAACAGCCGCAAAGCGGCGGAAGAATGCAGCCCAGGGCGCGAGCCCTGGGGTAATACGTGGGTCGGGAGCGAGCCCCGAAGGGGCGAAAGAGAAGTTACGACACACCTTACGCACGACTGAGTTCTCCATCAAGCCCGTCCCGGCCCTTAGATAAGCCTTTTGTTGATCTGTGCTTCGCCTCTAACGGTTATCCCACTTTGCCGCCTACAAAGGCCCGAGCCCTTCAGGCGCGTCCGGATTTCATTACAATAAAGATCATGACGGATGCACTGATCATTGCCGGCCGCCAGTTTCGTTCCCGCCTCATCGTCGGCACCGGAAAATACAAGTCATTCCAGGAAACCGCTCGCGCTCTGGAAGCCAGCGGCGCTGAAATGGTCACGGTTGCCGTGCGCCGCGTGAATCTCGATCGCAACAAGGAATCGCTGCTCGACTACATCGACCCTGCCAGGTATTTTCTGCTGCCCAACACCGCAGGCTGCTACACCGCTGATGAGGCAATCCGCGCCGCACGACTGGGCCGCGAAGTCGGCCTTTCCGATTGGGTCAAGCTGGAAGTAATCGGCGATCAGGCTACGCTCTATCCGGACGTGCAGGCGACGCTGGAGGCCACGCGCGTCCTGGTGAAGGAGAGCTTCACGGTTCTCCCCTACATCTCTGATGATGTGGTCTTTGCCAAGCGTCTGCTGGATGCCGGAGCCAGTGCGATTATGCCTTTAGGCGCACCCATCGGGAGCGGCCTGGGTATTCAGAATGCTGCGAACATCCGCATTCTGCGCGAAGTGATTACCGGAGTGCCGCTGATCGTCGATGCCGGCGTAGGCACGGCTTCAGATGCGACCATCGCCATGGAACTCGGCGCCGACGCCGTGCTGATGAACACGGGCATTGCCAACGCCCAGGACCCAGTACTCATGGCAGAGGCAATGAAGCATGCTGTGATGGCAGGGAGGCAAGCGTATCTGGCTGGAAGAATGCCGAAAAAACTTTACGCTACTGCGAGCTCACCTTTGGAAGGAGTTGTACGGTAACCGAGCACCAAGCCGCGGAGCGGCGGCATTCATTAGCCCAGCGCGTAAAGCGCTGGGTAAAGTGGACAAAATAATCGAGTGCCGCAGGCACGGCACATTTTCTCAGACAGACTCGGCCTGAATCCCTGGTGACTGGATGTGAAGCCCCAAGGGGCAAAAACAACTTGATAAACCAGACTCCCCTCACAAAAATGAGGGCGGCGCACTGGCCGCCCTTGAGATTTCCAGCTTGTATCCGCCTCACATCATCTTGACTTCCATCACGTGGATGGAATCACCCGTGACATGCCCGGTCACTGCGACATGATGGCCCTCATGTCCCTTCACCGCGTCCGGGTTCTCGATGTTTAGAACCTTCTGATCCGAGTCGCTCACCAGGACAGGCTTTTCGCCGGCCGCAATGCACTTCTTCGTGCATGCCGCACCCTTGGCGTTGGCTCCTTTTGCGCCACATTTTGCATCGCTGACCCATCCGTTCACCGTTTGACCCTTATCCATATCCTGGCTGGCTGTCACCACGGCTACGAGCAGGAACAGAAGAGAGAGAACTACGCACATCAACAATAACTTCTTCATAGAACACTCCTCGATTTAGCGGCCGGAGCCGCGGATTCTTGCCAATGAACTAGCTCCTGTGCTGTTCATAACTTCCCGAAACATATCGGCTGTCATCCTGACGCTGAGCGTAGCGATGCGGAAGGATCTATGTATTGTCAATTCACATGCATCGGCCCCTCGCTCCGCTCTGGGTGACCGGCCCGACCTGTTCGGAGAATTGATGGAGCAGCACACCGGAATGAACGCGAATATACCACAGCCGCGAATTGGATTTGTTAAACCCGCCTGGCTTCTATTTCTTTGCTGACCTTGTGTCCGGTGCCTGTACGGGAGGAAGCGGCACATACACAATCTCTCCAGGCCGCGTGTAGTGCAACTGTTCACGAGCTTCTTTCTCAATGGCTTTGGGATCAGTCTTAAGCGCCTGGATCTGGTCCGTATAGCGCTTGTTCTCGTTTTGCAGGCTATCGATCTCGTTCTGGAGATTAACGTACTCCGCGCGTTTCTGCCGGTAGATGACCATCCCATTCGCACCCAACATCACGTGCAGAAAGAGCCACACCGTGAACACCGCAACCCCGATTGTCGCCAGCCGCCGCCGTGCCTCGTATAGCCGCAGAAATGCCGTGCGCAATTTTGCGCTCACCCGCCCCGCGAACAACTCCAACTGCGGAGCTTGTTCCACGACCGCCCGCCGCCCTCTTTCCGCGAGGGAAACGCCGGAGACCGGAGAAACTCGCTTTATTCGAATATCCATTGTTTGGCGACCGCACTCAACTTCTCCAGTGCCTCGGTACTGGCTGCCTCGGAATAAACTCTCACCACCGGCTCCGTCCCGGAGAGCCGGTAACACACCCACGAGCCATCCGCAAACACCAGCTTGAGTCCGTCAGTGCGTACAACATCTTTAATCTTGTGTCCGAAGAATTCCGGCCGCTCGCGGCGTAACTTTTCAGTAAACTTCTGCTGCACCTCCGGCGTCAACCGGAAGTTCTCCCGTTTGGGATAGAAGGAACCAACTTCGGCAAATAGGTCCTGCAATTGGCGGGATAGAGGCTTCTTCCGGCGCGCTACCATTTCGCAGCACAGGAGACCTGCCAGAATGCCATCCTTCTCCGGCACGTGATAGCGAATCGAAAGCCCGGCGCTCTCTTCGCCACCAATCGCGATCTTGTCCTGCTTGATCAGTTCGCCGATGTACTTGAATCCCACCGGCGTTTCATGCAGCTCAACTTTGTGATGGTCAGCCAGCGCATTCAGCATGTTGGTCGTAGCCACCGACTTGCCCACGCCATTCTTCCAGCCGCGACTCTCAACCAGATAATCGAACAGCAGCGCGACGATGTAGTTGGGCTGCAGAAACGTCCCATCTTCATCCACGATGCCGAACCGGTCGGCATCGCCGTCGGTCGAGATACCAATGTGAGCCTGGGTTCTGCGCATCTCCTCGCGCAGCGCTTCCAGCAGATGATCGTCCGGCTCAGGCGCATGTCCACCAAAGAGGACATCGCGGTAATCGTGCACGGTGGCAACGAGCGGATCGAACACCACCCGCAGTCCGGCATCCTTCACGCACTTCAGGTCGATGATTTCCCGCAGCCGCTTCAGATACTCGCCGCGAGGCTCGAGGGACTGCGATGCAGCGCGCTGCGTGCTCTGCCGTCCGGTTTTGCCTTCCGAGTCCTTGGGGATTGCCGCTTCGATCTGCCTGGTGACTTCAGGCAGCGCAGGCGCTCCATCAGGCGTGGAGAACTTGATCCCGTTGTAGTCCGGCGGATTGTGCGAGGCCGTAAAATTGATCGCCCCATCTGTCTTCTGTTGGATCACGGCATACGAGATAGCTGGCGTGGGAGCTGCATCCTCAATCACCAATGGCGTGATTCCATGCGTCGCGAGGATCTCTGCGGCAATAGAGCAAAATGTCTCGCCCAGGAATCGCGGATCGCGCCCCACGATCACCCTCGCGCCCGACGGTTTCTGCCCGCTTACATACCGCGCGATTCCCGTGACCGCGCGGCGCACGTTGGCAAACGTAAACTCCTCCGCCACAATCGCGCGCCATCCCGAAGTGCCGAACTTGATCTGTGCTGGCATGGTGCAGTTTGATGTACGAATCGTTCAGAGTGTACCGTCAATCTGTAATGAAGAGTTCAATGACTTCATCCAGGCCGTGCACCGGGTGCAGCCGAGCACCACAGAATCGGGTACGAGCTCGCTTGTTAGAACCGCGGCGCACAAATAAGCAACACCAAAGCCGCGGAGCGGCGGAATTCATTAGCCCAGCGCGTCAGCGCTGGGTAAAGTAGATGAAATTATCGAGTGCCGTAGGCACGCCACAGTTCTCACAGGCCTGATTCTATATGACCGACCAAAGACTGGTTTTAAGCACCGCTGGATCACACGACGAAGCGCAGCAGATCGCGCACGCGCTAGTGGAGAAGAAATTGGCAGCCTGCGTCAACATCGTCCCCCAGATCGAATCAATTTATCGCTGGAAGGCAAATGTCGAGCAAGCTCAGGAATGGCTGCTCTTGATCAAAACCACTGCTGCCGCTTTCGCGAACGTGAGCGACGCAATCAAAGAATTGCATTCCTACGACCTTCCCGAATGCATTTGTCTCGCGATCGAAGACGGGAGCGCGTCCTATCTGAAGTGGATAACAGACTCGGTGCAAACTTCCAAAAATAGTTAGAACTCATCGCATGAATATCCTGCTGCGGCTGTTGCTGGTGAAATCGCGATTTTTCAACAGCAATCGCGAGTTAGGCGAATCTGCCCAAATCAGGTATGATTCCGGCCGGAGCGGGGAATTTACAATGGAATTGCCCATCGGCGATGCGACTTAATTGTGGCGTTTCTCGCAATCGCAGTTGTCCTCTCGAATGAAGCAGTCACTCCCGAATTAAGTCTGAGGAGGTCAGTAGGAAAATGCCAGACAATGCCCGCGTTCACACAGATTCCGGCAGGAGACAATTTCTTCAAACGGTTTGTTCAAGTGCAGTCGTTGGCTTCGCGGCGCAAGCTGGAATCGAACTAGTTGCTCCTCTAAAGCTAAGCGCCCAAACCAATCTGAGTCCCGATGCAGCTCTGCAAGAATTGCTCGCAGGCAACCAGCGTTTCGCCGCAAATCGGCTGACATCGATTGAGCACGATCTGACCATCCTGAAAGAGCATACGGTGAGTAAACAAGAGCCCTTTGCCGCGGTGCTCGCCTGTGCCGATTCTCGCGTGCCTGTGGAACTAGTCTTTGATCAGACGATTGGCCACATCTTTGTCACACGAGTGGCCGGCAATTTTGTGACACCAGAGATTATTGCCAGCCTCGAATATGGGGTTGCTGTACTTGGCGTCAAAGCTCTTCTGGTACTTGGCCATAGCAACTGCGGAGCAGTAAAGGCGGCAATGAAGGCCGACACTGTCCCCGGACAGATCAGCGCGTTATACCCGCACATTCGGCAGGCAGTGGAACAGTCTGGTGGCAATTTCGACAAAGCAATCGAAGCCAATGCGAAGATTCAGGCCGAATTGCTGCGCACTTCCTCAACCGTTATCCGCGAAGCTGTTAAGGCTGGCAAGCTAAAGGTGGAAGCCGGAGTTTACGATCTCGCCTCCGGCAAAGTCGCTTTGAGCTAAACACCCCCGCTCCTGATTAACGCAGCTGTCACCGCGATTTGGGTTTGTTAAAGGGCAAAGTCCGTGAAAACAATTACGCCTGCAAATGTTTCGGCGTCATGACGATTTCTTTGTAGTAAGCCACTTCTGGACGCGGAAGAGGGACCACTCGCTGCAGGCCAATGATTGGCTTGTAGCAGGTACAACAATTGTGTAGAGTTTCTCCGCTTACCTCACCTCTATTCCGCCCGCTGGAGACTGGAATATGCGTTCACACATCAAAGTTGTTTTTCTAGCGATTGTTCTGCCATTGTGCTTTGCAGTTGTTCTTGTGCCGTCCAGCTTCACAGTTTTTCCCGCAGCACAAGCACAGACGATGACGAAAACCCTTCCACCTGATGAAGCACCGGCACAATCGGCATCCGCGGCACAAGAGAATTCACAGGGTCCCGAAGAGGAGCGCGAGAGCGAGGATCTTGCCCCGGCAGCAGTCCGACTGAATATGGACGGCGAATCTCCGCTCATTCTTGCTCTCTATCAGGCAACGCGCGAAACTAAGGAAAAACAGATCCTTGAGAAATTGGATACGGCTCGCAAACTGATCGAACAAAATCCCAATCTCAAGCCTGTAGATTCCTTCGGGCGGACCGCTCTGCACTGGGTTGTCTTCGGATCCAGTTACGCTACAAAGCCCAATGTGTTGCTTGCCTACGCGAGCATCGCAGAACTTCTGATTAGCCGCGGTGTAGACCTAAATCAAGAAGATAAATACAACGACACAGCACTGGACTATCTACTTTATTCGCCCAACTTCGACATGCAAACTCTGCTGCTCGAGCGGGGTGCAACGAGCGGATTTTTTAACGCTACGCTCCGTTTCATGCAAGAGAATCAACCGATTCACCACAGTGCCAACGCAGGTTTTTTTTGGGCAGCAACAGACCTGGCGCCCGGATTGATATTCTCCATTCGCTTAAAGACGCCGGCGTGGAGCGATCAATCGCGAACGGGGGATCCTGTCGAGGCAGTGGTGACGGCTCCGCTCATGAGCCGAGGCACGGTCCTGCTTGCGCCCGGCACCAAAGTTGATGGTACTGTGCTGTTCGCGCAGAAAGCGCCAGATAAGTATTCGCGTCCGCGTCTAGTGCTGGACTTTTCCAACGTCCTTCATGCAAACGGTAAGAAGTCACTTTTGTACACGCGAGTGGTAGCAGTAGACAATGCCCGGGAAACGGTGCGCAATAATGAGATATTGGGGATCATCCAGCCTCACGCTTCGGGCAAAGTCTCTGTTGCCTTTTCTGCCTTGGGCTCGCTCAATCCAGCGGCGAATTACGGGATCAAAGGCATACAAACTGCGTATGGCCTCTCCCTCCGCCGTGAGATCCATTATCCCGTGGGTACGGATTTGATCATTCAAGTCACGCGGCCCTCTAGGCTCATGGCTCGCAAACCTGGCCTGGCTGGCCTGTTCTTACAGTCAAACCCGGTCTCCAGCGACTCGTAAGGGAAGCGCCGGTGCGCGCTGAAAGAGGCAAAACACCCGCCGATGTTATTAACGTGCTCTTCTTGGGCACGGAGCAACAACTGCAAGCGGCGTTTCAGGAGGCCGGATGGGCACTGGCGGATGCGCGAAGCTTTGGGGCAGATCTCAAAGCTTTGCAGGCCAGCTTGCGCCAAAGTGGTTACAAGGGAGCCCCAGTTTCGCTGCTCACGCTGCACGGCGCGGCACCAGATCTTGTCTTTCAGAAAAGTCTTAACACCTTCGCCAAGCGGCATCACTTGCGCCTCTGGCAACAATCCACAACTTACGAAGGGCAGACAGTGTGGGTGGGCGCGGCAACCCACGATATCGGCATCGCCAGCACCGCCGAGGGGACCAAATGGTTTCACCGCATCGATCCACAAATCGACCGGGAACGAGACCTCATTAAGACAGATCTGCTTTTCACGGGCGTTGCCAACGGCTACACGCTCGTAGATCGCCAGGAGGTTCCGCGGAATACGAAGAACGCCACGGGAGATGAGTTGATTTCTGACGGCAAGCTGTTGGTACTCGCTTTGGGACCAGCAAAACCCGAAGCCAGCCAAGAGCACTGAGAACATGGACATGGACACGGGAGAAGTGAGTCGATTGGACGGTGCGCGAGTGACCCGGGAACTTGCTTGCCGCTGCGCCGCTGGTGACCCACCGGCGCGGAGGGGGGAGATTGCGAATTGACAAGTCAGACTTGGACGCTTACGTTGCTTCGCAGAAACGAACCAGAAACGATGGAGATCCGATATGCCGGTCGCGCTTCCTGAACCTGATGGCGAGCGGGACGGAATTCCGCTATGGCTCTGTCCCAACTGTGATCTATTGAAACCCTTGGAAGAGTATAGCTGGAAAAAGCGACGGGACATTTGTCCACCGCAGGCAGTTTGGTTCAAGATAGGTTATTGCAATCGCTGCCTGCAGTCTTTGATTAAGGGCAGCGAGTTGGGCTGAAGCGAGGACATAGGACTTTCACTGATCTTTCACAAAAGCGGAAAATTTAGCGAATCTCGCCAAACAGCCTTCCCTGACTCTGCGCAAGCCTCAAATCGCACTCAACGCGTCGTCCAGATCGCGAATAATATCCTCCACATTCTCGATCCCCACCGAAATCCGCACCATCCCATCCGTGATCCCAATCGCCCTCCTCCCCTTCTCCCCCAGCGCCGCATGAGTCATGGTCGCCGGATGCGAGATCAGCGTCTCCACTCCTCCCAGCGATTCTCCCAGCGAGCACACGCGCACTCTCTTCAGCAATTTCTTCGCGTTCGAAAGCGACCCGGTTTCAAAGGTGATCATGGCCCCGAACCCGCCCATCTGCCGCTGCGCCAGCTCATATTGCGGATGCTCCGGCAGCCCCGGATAAAACACCTTCTTCACCTTCTTGTGTCGCGCCAGAAAGTCAGCCACAAACCGCCCATTGCGATCATGCTGCTCCATGCGGACGGCCAGCGTCTTCACCCCGCGCAGCACCAGCCAGCACTCAAACGGAGAGAGAATCGCCCCCGCGCACTTCTGAATAAACTTCAGCTTCTCCACCTGATCGCGCCGCGTGCAAACCACCACCCCACCCAGCCCATCGCTGTGCCCATTCAAAAATTTTGTGGTGGAGTGCACCACCATGTCCGCCCCCAGCGCAATCGGCTGCTGAAAATACGGAGACATAAACGTGTTGTCCACCACCAGCTCAACTTTTTTCTGCCGGCACACCCGGCTGATCGCCGCAATATCGCTGAGCACCATCAGCGGATTGGTAGGCGTCTCCACGTACACCATGCGCGTGTTTTTGCGGATCGCGCGCTCCACATTTCGCGGCTCCGACGTATCCACGTAGGTAAACTCCAGCCCAAAATCCACCAGCACCTGGTTGAACAGCCGCGGCACCCCGCCGTACAAATTGTGTCCGCACACAATGTGATCCCCGGACTTATACATCGTGCAGATGGCATTAATCGCCGCCATCCCGCTGGCAAACACCGGCGCCGCAATCCCGCCCTCGAGCGCCGCCAGGTTCTGCTCCAGCCGCGTGCGCGTAGGGTTCGAGGTGCGGGCGTACTCGTATCCTTTGTTCTTCCCCAGCTCCTGCTGCACGTAAGTCGAAGTGGGATGGATCGGTGGGGATACCGCCCCGGTTTCCGCGTCCGGCTCCTGCCCAACGTGGATGGCGCGCGTAGCAAAACCAATTTGGTCATTCTTGGTCATAAGCTTCAACGACCATACTAATGTAGCCGCAGCCCTCGCGCCTGCCCCTGCACAGACCATGTAGGGACAGCCGCCCTCGGCTGTCCAGCCGAGCGCAGCTCGGCAGCTCCCCTAATAGATTTTGGGTGGCGCAGCGCTTCTGCGCTGCGATAAGAGTCCCAGAACGAAAACGGCTTTGTAGCCCCTGACGACCTGAGGAGTCCCTGTGACCCGGTCCTCAAGCTCAGCGATTTTCATTCTCCGACAAATGTACCTGCGATCCTCCGCTTTGCTGTCTCCCAAGTTGTGATCCTGGAGGCAGCGGAATCCTGCGCTCGCGCTGGACTCCCAACTCTGCATTTGTGGACTGTCCCAGACGGCCGCCAAGCTGGTTCGGGCCGTGAAAGGGCATGGCGTCGGCCATGCCAGAACCATGATCACGCCCCGCAGGACACCATGATCGACAGCGTTCTATAACGGCGACTCAAATTCTGTGGAACCCCACGTTTCGAACACCCGAAACGCGGCCATCCGTGCGAAGCACAGGCGTCTTCTCTTGACAGTCCCCCTTTCAGAGAACCCGTCCGAGAAAGGGCCTCCAGCTTCCGTCTGGAGTATACTGAGCCACGAAAGTTGGGGACCCTCCCGAGAGGCCCAGGGTGATCGGGCAGACCGTCTCGCACTACCGGATCCTGCAAAAACTTGGTGGCGGCGGCATGGGCGTGGTGTACGAAGCCGAAGACACCAAGCTCGGACGCCACGTCGCTCTGAAGTTTCTTCCCGAAGACCTGGCCAAAGGCGCGCTGGCGCTGGAGCGGTTTCAGCGCGAGGCCCGCGCCGCATCCGCTCTTAATCACCCAAACATTTGCACCATTTACGAAATCGATCAGCACGATGGGCAACCGTTCATTGCCATGGAGTTGCTGGAAGGGCACACGCTCGAACACTTGATTGCCAGTAAGCCCCTGCCCACCGAAACACTGCTGGAATACGGCATTCAGATCGCCGATGGGCTGGATGCCGCCCACGCCAAGGGCATCGTGCATCGCGATATCAAGCCCGGCAATGTGTTTATCACCCCACGGGGGCAAGCCAAGATTCTTGATTTTGGGCTGGCCAAGGCGCTGGACTCCGCCTCCCAAGCCGTGTTGGGCGCGTCAGCACAGGCGCAGACCAAAGAACACCTTCTCACCAATCCAGGCATAGCCGTCGGAACCGTGTCCTACATGTCGCCCGAACAGGTGTACGGGAAAGAACTGGACGCCCGCTCCGATCTGTTCTCGTTCGGTGTAGTGCTCTATGAGATGGCGGCTGGGTTGCCGCCCTTTCGTGGTAACACCTCGGGAGTGATCTTCGACGGCATTTTGAACCGCCCGCCTCCTCCGCCCCTGCGCCTGAATCCCGAAGTCCCCGCGGAACTGGAGCGCATCATCAACAAGGCTCTGGAGAAGGACCGCGACGTCCGCTACCAGCATGCCTCCGACTTGCGGGCGGATCTGAAGCGCCTGAAGCGGGACACAGAAACCATGCGTGTGGCCGTGGTCCAGTCGCCAGCACTCGATGGGGTGGCTGCACCGCAGGCCACCGGCACGCGCCCGGCTGTGCCCGTACACAAGTCGCGATGGGCAGTGGCCCTTGCTGGTGCAGTGGGAGCAGTTCTGCTATTGGCTGTGGTCGCGTGGTATTTCCGGGGGCTCGTGGAGTGGCGGCGGCCCGAACTGAAGCAGGTTCAACTCACCACCAATTCCCCTGAAACACCGCCGACGACCACTGCAGCCCTCTCTCCGGATGGCAAGTATCTGGCTTACGCCGACGAAGGCGGCATTTACCTGCGGCTTGTCGCGACGGGAGAGACACACACCTTTCCTGCTCCAGCCGGCTCCAGAATATTCAGGCTTTCTTGGTTTCCCGACGGGGTCAAACTGCTTGCGAGCGGGGTCGCCGGAAGAAGCAATCTCTCCAGCATTTGGTCCATGTCAATCCTGGGCGGCGCTCCGCGCGAGCTCCGCCAGGACGCAGGAGGCGCCTCCATTTCGCCGGACGGATCGCAGATCGCTTTCACCAACAGCAACGGCGAAGAAATCTGGCTTATGGGCGCAAATGGAGAGGAACCCCGGCGAATCGTTGCCGGAGCTGAAGGCGACAGTTTTCAAGGGCCGCTGTGGTTTTCCGATGGCCAGCATCTGGCCTACGCCAAAGGCCATTCTGTCGCTGGGGAACTGGCCATCAGCGTCGACTGGCACGATGTTAAAACGGCTCGTACCAGCACCGTTTTTTCCGACCCGAGGTTCACTAGCGGTTGCCTTCTATCCGACGGGCGGATGATCTATGCCGTGTCCGAACCGCCGCCCAAGCAAAGTGACGCCAATCTGTGGGAGATCAAGATTGATGCGCGCAACGGCAAAGCTGTAAGTCAACCTCGAAGAATCACTAACTGGGCCGGTTTCAATCTATCCGGTCTTAGCGTCACGGCTGATGGCACGCGCCTCGCTTTCTTAAAGGGAACCTCTCAGGCTGACGTCTACGTCGGGGAACTCGAGGCCAACGGCACGCGTCTCAAAACGCCAAGTCGCTTGACCCTCGATGTGCGCAATGACTTCCCGGCCGCCTGGACTCCTGACAGCCGGGCTGTGCTGTTTTTCTCTGATCGGAACGGCAAGTGGGACATCTTCAAACAAGCATTCGACAAGCGCAATGCCGAAGCCATCGTCGAGGGTCAGCAGAATTATGTAATGCCTCGGGTGAGCCCGGACGGCGCGTGGATCTTATACCATGCGTCCCTCAAGAGCGAGTTGTTCAGCTGGTCTGAGCCAGCCAACCTGATGCGCACTCCCATCGCGGGAGGGCCTCCACAGTTGCTGCGCTATGAACCGGCCCTTTACGACATCCGCTGCGCCCGGCTGCCTTCAAACCTGTGTGTCCTCAGTGAGCGCGAGCCGGGCCATCAGGCCTTTTACAATTTTGGCCTGATGCAGGGCAAGGGACGGGAGCTGGCCCGGATCGATGTTGACCCGGCAGTGAGCGGCTATCACTGGGACCTCTCGCCTGACGGTCTCCATATCCTGGTGTTGATGGCCAGCGAGCGCGAGAACAGTATTCGTTTCCTCGCCGTGGCAGGGGGCCAACGCAATGTGATTGTCCACGGATGGAATGGCCTGCAGTCGCTCGATTCCTCTGCCGATAGCAAGGGACTATATGTTTCCAGTCAGTCGGCACAAGCGTCAGCGCTTCTCTATATCGATCTGGAAGGCCACGTCCAGCCTCTCTGGCAGCAGGACGGTATCTTCAAGACTTGGGCCATACCTTCTCCCAATGGCCGCCGTCTGGCGCTCTTAGAATGGACCTCCGCTAATAACGTTTGGATGATCGAGAATTTTTGAGGCCAGTAGGTAGTATTCGATGGGCGTTTTCCGGTGACGCAGACCCGTGCACTCTCTTTTCCCTTGACCTCACTCCTCGCGTTTGGGAGTCATGCGCGAGCGCAGGACTCGGCTTCCCCTCAAGGATGACAATGGGTAGAGATGAGGAGCCTCAGGGGAAAGCAGGTCCTTCGACTGCGCAAGACGTGGGTGAGCGCCGTCTTGCTCCGCTCAGGATGACAATATTCGAGGAGCATGAGCGGGACGCTCGCGCTTATATCATCACAAGCAGGCGCACGAGAGGACACGCTACATCGTCGGGGATGGAATCTCGCGGGGCGGGAGTGGCTTCAAGACGTAGATCCCCGCCCAAGTGAAGCTTGGACGGGGCACCCTCGAGAGTAGTAATGCGCACCCCAGCACCAGTTTGTCAATCAACTTCGCGGGCCTGGGGCCACACCACGCACAAACAACTTTCCACCCTTTCTACAGAAACGCGAAAGGATGGAACATCCAGCATCGAATCTGTGCATTTCTTGGACTCATCCAATCCCGGTTTCGGAAGGAGACGACTCCATTTCCGCCTCATCCTCAAACAATTGCGATACTCGCAGTCCAGGATTACACTTGCGGCGACAAAAAAAACATTAAGCCGTAACTAAATCATTAACGCGACATCAGGCTATACAGGCCCTCACGAAATTTTCGTAGCGGAGAAAGTCATGAGTGAGCTACTCCAATGGGATCACCTACTGAGTAAATACATTCATGTTTGGTTGTGGTCCATCCTGTTCAGTGCTACAACCGGCGTTGGCTACATGTTGGTTGCGTATCGTGGCGAGAGATGGGGGTCCTTATCAATTGGGATACTCATCATCGTTGCCTTCGGTGCCGTCTCGGTGCTGCTCTCACTTTATTCGCTCGGTAGATTTCTTGTCGGGTACCTACTACCTGCATTTTTTACCGAAGCGACCATCGACGAAGCAGATAAGAAACGGGCGGGAACCCGCCTAGCCAAGAGCTTCAGGTTCTTGATTCTTGCTATTCTCGCACGCCTCGTAATCGGCGCTGCAGAGTCTGTCCTGGCTATCTTGCGTTTCTGAGGTCACACATGGGAAGTTTCACAGGTCGCCAGAGAAGTCTCAGAACCGTGGTAGCCACTCTCCGGTTGGGATTTTTAATCGCTTGCCCTATGTGGGTCCTGGCACAAACAGGGTTCGATTCGAAGGCTTGCCGAATTGAAGGCACGCACACCGTTCTTTGTTTCAACCTCAAGGATGATTCGAATCCTCGGGCCGGCGTGGTGTTGACCATTGACTCTCCAACTAACAAGGAATCGCTACTCTTTCTGCCTTTTGAGACCAAGAGCTCCGATCCCGATCCAACGCTATTGTCGACATGGGGCAGCTACGAAGGCTTCACGCTAGTATCCTTCGTGGAAGTAAATGGTGGATCTCACGTCATCGGCCTCGATCCTGTGTTCGAATCCTACGCCGACGATGATGATCTAGCGCCAAAATCATCGCTATATTTTCGAAGGCGCGGTCTCGAGAGGCTGTTTGTTTACCAGCACTCAGTACAATCGAGGCAAAGTAATTTTTCCGAACAGATCAGGAATCTCGCCAGCAGACCGATTGATGTAGTAGGAATTGTAAGACCCAAGGACGCTAAGGGCCTAGAGTTGAGGGATGGACGTACTGAAAACCCAGCGGCATTTCTCAGCCGCGAACAATCTCGGTTCTACCATGCAAATGACGAAGGTGGAAACGGGTCTAAAATTGAGGTCAAGTATGCGTTGCAGCCTACGCCCCTCCAGAAGCAGGCACTTTTATATTCTGGTAAACTAGCGGGCGCGCTGATAGCACCCATCATCGCCATCTTGTTCCTAAGTGCTAAGGAAAATGTCCGGCCAACAACACGTCGAATTGTGTTGTGGATACTGGGCCTCGTTCAATTAGTCTTTTGTTGCTATCTCGTATACACGGCTTGGTCCATTAGGGGAGAGACAGGAACCTCGGGTATTTTGGACTGGGCTATGGCGCTGATTTCTGCCGTCACTGCTGGTCTCCCCTTATGGCTTAAGCGGGATGCCCAGTTGAAGGAATTAGCCCTTCGACCCTAGGAGCGTAGTTAGGCACCCATAGCTCGGGGGAAACCAGGCAGGCTGGCTGTGATCTTTCAAGACGTTGTACCCGGCGGAATAGCCCGGCTGATGGGCGGAGCGTAACCGAGACTAGCATGCGGACGGTGGAAGTTGTAATGCTCTAGCCAGGGCGAGAGATGCTGATCGCGCTCCTCAGAGTTGAGGTAATGGCGAACGTAGGCCCACTCGCGCAGAGCGGTTTGGATGAAGCGTTCCGCCTTGCCGTTGGTGCGGGGAGTGTAAGGACGGGTGAAGCGGTGCTGGATGCCGAGTTGGAGGCAGGCGGCGTGGAAGTGCCGGGAGCGATAGCAGGAGCCATTGTCGGTGAGCAGGCGGCGGATGGAGATGCCGTGCTGGGCGTAGAAGGCGACGGCGGCGCGCAGGAAGGCGATGGCGGTTTGGGTTTGCTGGTTGGGCAGCATGCGGGAGAAGGCGAGGCGGGAGTGATCGTCGATGGCGACGTGCAGAGCCTGCCAGCCGGCGAACTGAGGGCGGCCGCGCCGCCGACCGTCGCCCCGAATGGAGACCTGCTGCTAGCGGGTCATGCCCTTGAAGTCGAGATGCAGCAGATCGCCGGGAGCGGGATGCTGGTAGCGTACGACGGGCGGAGCGGGATGCAGATGACGCCAGCGGTTCAACTGAGCGCGCTGCAGGATGCGGCTGACGGTGGCGGGGCTGAGATGGGTGGCTTGCGCGATGTGACAGGCGGGGCGGGCGCAACTGGCGACGCAGGCCGATGACCTGAGCGATCAGCTCCGACGAAGTTCGGCGGGGGCTATGGAGGGACGCGAGGAACGATCCCGCAAGCCGGGCAACCCCAAGCTGCGATAGCGTCTTTCGGCTGACGTTGAAGGCGGCTGCAGCCGCCTTCAACGTCAGCTTCTCGATCATAATCTTGTTGGCTAAAGTCTCTCGACTACGAAAGGTAAGTCGGGCATTCTGGTGAAGGTCCATTCGTTCGACTCCTTCGAAGCGGATTGGTCAGCACCATCAGCTTCTCCGGTGTTGCTCGAATGGACTATTCACTTCTCGGGAACAACGTGTTGAAAGATCACAGTTGCCCCATCCTTCGCGGTTTTCGAAGGGTGGGGAAGACAAACCCATTCTGGCGCCGATCAGGCGCAACTGCCACCTAGGCTGGGACTGCACATCCCGCCGAGACGCGGCACTGCCCACCGATTTCCCTTGACCTCACTCCTAGATTTGCCCCATAAAGGTAAGTAGTACGTTCATACGGAGGTCTAACTCTGTGCCGCTAAGTCTCACGTTATCTATATTTTGCCCGCAACTCATTTCTTTCCAAAGATTTTGCCCCGGTTCTCCCGCTAACCTCATGATTCCAGAAGATCACCCCTCCAGGGGGGATATACCTCTTTCCGGCTGATCTGCGCGTCCATCGCGGCAAACGTCTTTTGGAGCAGAGACGGGAAGGGCACGACTTCCAGTCGTGCCGCTCCGGCGTCGAAAATTGCTCGCGCTTTAGCGTCTGAGGTCGGGTTCTCGCTTTCCCTTCCGAATAAGCACTGTAAGGAGCGCGCTCGAACTCATTATGGAGGTTCAATTCGTGCCACTAAGTCTCACAATATCTAGATTTTGCCCGCAACTCATTTCTTTTCAAAGATTTTGTTTATGTTCTCCCGCTAACCCGATGATTCCAGAAGATCAGGGATCGAGGGGTATATCCATTTCGCCAGCGGCTAACGGCTATCGGCTAACCAATGAAGCCACTGGCCACTGACCACTAGCCACTAACCACTTCATAACGGAGCCATACATCCATGCATAGATCCACCAAAAAACCCGAAGCCTACAAACTCACCAGCCCCTTCAGCCTGAACATCCCCCGCTGCCGCCACCTCAAGGTCAACGGCACCCAGTGCGGCTCCCCCGCCCTCAAAGACCACCGCTTCTGCTTCTTCCACCAGCAATGGCACGAGCGCAAGCTCGTCATCAACTCAGCTCGGGCCCGAAGGGTAAGAGCCACCATCACCCTGCCCGTGCTCGAAGACGCCAACGCCATCCAGCTCTCGGTCATGCAGATCATGCAGCTCCTGCTCGAAGGCCAGATCCCGCAAAAGACCGCTGGCCTTCTCTTCTACGGCCTGCAGATCGCCTCCTCCAACCTGAAGCACACCAACTTCGAGCCCGAGACCAAGAACGAAATCGTCATCGACCCCAGGAAAACCGCGGAAACCCGCCTCGGCCAGCCGCTCTGGAAGAACGGCGATTTCGAAGAAACCGCCGACGGCAAAATTAACCTCGACGATTACGACCTCACGGATCTCACCATCCGCGTCATCGATCAGATGAAGAAGCAGTCCGGCATGGAGCCCACGCCGCGATCTGTCCGCGAGCGCTACGCCCCCTGGACCCTGCCCAAACAAGCCAACGCTGAGGAAAACAAGAACGGAGAAGAAAAGAACGAAGCAGCGAAAAAGGAGGTCAAAGCCGAACGCCGGAGAAATCCGCGAGACCTGGAGTTATCCGCCGACGGCAGGTACTACTACCCAGACGACAAGTAGACAAGGAGCGAGAAAAATCCGCGCGCGAATCCGCGGAAGGGAAGTGGGTGCCCCACGTTTCGTGCTTTTCGAAACGTGGGAAGCAATCGGCGAACAGCTAAAGCCTCGCGAGAAGTGGAAGCGCTTGAAGTAATGCGGGTGCCCTACGTTTCGTAACCCGCGAGCGCATTCGCCAGATCGAAGCCAAGGCACTGCGCAAGCTGCGGCACCCCGCGTTCCGGCAAGCTAAGATTACTTCTCGACGTGCATGAATGACGCTGGGCCTTCTGCGCAAAGTACGGATCGAGGATGGTTCAGTTCTCCCCATCATCGTTCAACTCTCTCAAGGAGATCGGGATGCTAGACGGTGGCTGCATGCACGGCGGGTAACTCGAATTCGCTTCCACAATCAAAGCAGACCCGATACGTGCGGTGTTTGATCGTGAACACACGACTCATGTGACGGTGGCGGCACCCAAAGGCAAATTGGAAAATCCAAAGCAGCGGGTTCATCGGTCCTGATCTCGCCTTCGCTCAAAACTTCCATTGGCGTCTAGCCAGGTTAGTAGAGAACGAACGCTTCCCCGCGCCAGGGCAATCGAGCAATCAGCAGCTCCGTAGTAGAGGTTAATGGTGTCGCCGTCCAGATCGATAGTGTAGCCGCACGGAAACACGACATCCTTCACATCGCCACTACGTTCATAGTCGGCCTCCGGCCCAAAGATCCACGAGTCGCCCCGAAGCAGGCACTTTTCTGGATTTTGCAGGTCAAAGAGGGCCAAGCCCAATCGATACAGGCAGCCCGAGGGCGTGTGCCGTACCCCATGGTAGAACACTAACCACCCCCGGGAAGTCTCGATGGGCGGTGGTGACAAACCAATCTTGTTTGCATCCCACCAGGCGCCTCGGCGTGCTTCCAACACGAGCCGGTGTCTGCCCCAATGGCGCAGGTCAGGGGAGTACGAAATCCACATGTGTGACCCGAGTGGTGTCATTGGGCGGTGGATGAGCGCCCAATAACCGTCAATTCTCCGAGGCAAAAGTGCGGAGTCTTTGTCATCGGGTGGCATGATGACGCCATAGCGCTCGAAGCTGCGAAAATCCTTGGTCAGAGCTAGAGACACTCCGGGGCCACCGCGCGAGTAGGACGTGTAAGTGACAACATACTGTTGCAGTTCGGGGACGAAAGTGATACGAGGATCCTCGATGCCCCAGAGCTCTTCTGGATAGTCCTTCGGGCTCGGCATCAGCGTCGGTTCACTATCAATTTGCCAGCCATCCACGCCGTTTCGAGAGCGGGCAGCGCAAAGATGGGATAGGCCACGTCGGTCTTCCACCCGGCAGAGCAGCAGCGTTGTGCCGTCTGCAAGCAGGGTCGCACCTGCATTGAAGACACTATTAATGGAGTATGGCCAATCCTTGTCCGTTAGGATCGGGTTCGCAGGATGGCGAAGGAGCAGAGGCTCGTAACGTACCGTTGTGGCAACGCTCATGGGCATTTCACCAAGAAGGAGGAAACTTCAAAATACATGTGCAGTGGCCTCATAGCGATCGCTGCACAGGTCATGGGTTGATGGTGCACAATCGATTTCTCCCAGCAGGCCCATTTCGACCTGCGCCATCAGGAATGCCAGGGTCGACTCTGCTCCCTGGTTTTCGTTCACGCGCTCAGGGTGCAGACCATCTCGACAACCGCCGGTGGTGGGATCATACAGGGCAATTTGCAAGTCATTCTGTCCCAAGAACCAGTTGAAGGCGGACCAGGCTTCCTTGCGCCAACGATCATCTCCCGTAGCACGAAAAGCTTCGAGACACGCGGAGACGGCGCCGCCCGCTTCAACAGGTTGTTGATCGAAACGTGCCTTCTCGCAGCCCCTGCGATAAAACCCTTGCGAACCGATGGGCACGAAATGATCCTTGCCTGCGCAACGCTGTACTTCGGTGAGCCAATTCAGTGCTCCGAGACCGACTGACACCATTTGGTTATCCAAGCTGCGAGTGCCGGCAATCAAGACAGCTTGCGGTAACTTGGCGTTTGAGTAAGCCAGAACATCTTCAAACCAGTCCCATTCCGGTGAGTGGTTTGCGCCGTAGATGTCGACAAGCCGGGTTGCCAGGATCGAGCTCATTTTGCCAGCATCCCTGTCGCCTGGAAAACAATTGAGGTACTCCTGAATCCCCAGCAATGCAAAGGCCCAGGCGCGCGGACTGGTGAAGGCAACCACGGCCGAAACGGCCATCTCGAAAAGACGGCCCGCGGCACCTCGGAGAGCTTGATCTTTAGAGCGTCCCAGAACAGTCCCGAGTGCCCACAACGCGCGCCCATGGCAATCCTCGGACCCCTCCGCATCGCTCCACGTGCGCGCATAACTCAGGAGGTTTCTGAATCTCCCGTTTGCCGGATTCAGCGCGTGTCCCAAGAAAGCCAAATACCGCGAGGCAAGATTGTTGGTTGCTATCGGTTCCGCTTGTCCAAGTTGCTCGAGGAGGACGGTTAGAACGAGAGCACGTGCGTTATCGTCGGTGGTGTACCCCTCGGAGTAATTGGGAACGGCAAAGGTCGCATGCTGGAGCATGCCAGTGTCGTCAGTCAACCGATGCAAATGATCCAGGTTTAGCGATGGCAGCTTGTTAAAGGATTTTGCGACAGTTTCATCCGCGAACATGACGCGTGGCTCCCGCATACGATCACTGCGAGCTTGTTCAAAACTCGCCATGTAACCCTGGGCGACTCTCTTCCAGGTCATTTCCCGCGCGTACAGGTAAGCGCGTTTACGCATGGCGTGGCGTACCGCAGGAGTGTCCAGGAGTTCGATTGTCTTTCGCGCGATGGCATCCGGACTCTGGAAGGGAACCAAAGCGCCGCGGTGGTCGTCCAACAACTCGATCGCATGCCAGTACGGAGTCGAGATAATCGCCTTGCCTGCACCTAACGCATAGGCCAGCGTCCCGGAAACAACCTGTGCTTCGTGACGGTAAGGAGTGATATAAATGTCCGCCGCACCGATGAATTCAACCATTTCTTCGGGAGTAACGAAGCGGTTGTGGAAGATCACCTTAGACTCCACTCCGACTTTCTTCGCCAAAGCCTGCAAATCCGCGCGATAGTGATCGCCTTCACGGCGGAGAATGTGAGGATGGGTAGCGCCTGCGACCATGTAGACGACATTCTTGTGCTTCGACAAGATGTGCGGCAGTGCCTGAATAACGTTTTCAATTCCCTTATTCGGCGAGAGCAAGCCGAAGGTGAGGAGTACCGCTTTTCCTTCCACATTAAAGCGTTCTTTGAAGAAGTTGGGATCCAAGAATGGCAAGTCGGGAACGCCATGAGGAACCATGTCGATCTTGCTGCCGGGCACTTTGAATATTTCTTGCAGGAACTGGGAAGACAGCTCGCTCATGACGATAAGGCGGTCCGATAGCGATGCGATCTCCTCCATCACCCGCCGTTGGTCACGACTCGGTTCGCGAAGGACTGTATGCAGGGTGGTTATGACTGGCATCTTCAGTCGCCGGAGAAGAGCCAAAATGTGACTACCCGCCGGACCGCCGAAAATTCCATACTCGTGCTGCAGGCATACCAAATCGAAATTAGTGAAATTTAGAAAGTCAGCGGCTTGCTCGTACGATGACAGATCGTCCTGCGCAAGCGCGAGCCTTACTCGTGCCGGATAGTCATACCCGGATTCCGTGTCGTTGACCGGCACAGCGAATAACCGTGCTGCAGCACACTCAGTGGAAATCGCTTCGCACAGGTCGGTGGTAAAAGTGGCAATCCCGCACTGTCGCGGAAGATAGTTGCCAACGACGGCGATCCGGCTCGGGAGTCCCGCACTCGATTGCAGCCGAACGGGCGGCCGGGGCACGTGATGCGATGCTGTGGGGCGCTCTCTAACAAGATCGAATATTCCGGTCGAACGTGTTTCTATTACTGACATGTGCCTGGTTGCTCGGAATTGGTGTGAAGTCCAGAGTAAGTACCCGCTCACCAGAATTGAAGCAGGAACGGGCGGTGATGCTACACGCTACTCATTTTGCTGGAGATTTACTCGCGGACAGCAGTCCCCGATTTCTAGTATCGGCTTGTTGGGCGAGGAGGACTGGTCAAAATTGACCATATTGCAGTTGGACGTTGGTCGCATTGACAACACGTTTGGCGTGAACCTTCTTGCGGGTAAGAGGGGGGAAGCCAGCAGATTCGCTTAGAAACGGCGTTAAATAGCGGGGAAGCTATGAAACCCTATCCTCTTTCAGAGCCAGGACCGTCGAAGCGCTTCATGAAATTAGGAGAAGTTCTTTGCAAGAAGTACGCTTTGACAAGTTTCAGAAATGGAGGCTGCTCATTAGCCATTCTGGCGATCAATGAGGCGCTCGAAGCAGCCGCGATGATTGCGGAGGAGCAGAAACAAATAGATGTGGCAGCTTGCAATTCGCAGCCTCAAGTGGTCTGGGACGCAGATGAGTAGTACCCAAGCTGCGTAGTTGGCTTTTGTGCATTTCTATAGCTTGAAGCAACAATAGTTCGTGCTGAGGAATGTTCATCGGAGGAAACGTGAGTTCCTGATTCCCTGATCGCTGCGGAACAAGCTTGAAGAGACTGAATTCTGCCGTTGTGCAGTCCGCTGACGCTGACAATCACCACCATGGATAGCACCGTCAAGCGGCAAGCCTTGATCACAGCTAGAGTTCCCATTGTCATTTCTTCCAGGCAGCGACTTGGCCGACATCATCGGGCCTGCATTTGTGGCTATCGAACTTTTCCTGCATGTTCTGCTCAGCCTCTACTAGCTTGAGCTCTCGCGCAGTGAAGAATTTGATATGGCATCTCTCGCAAGTCGCAAAAAATGGCGTCTTGCCCAGGTACTTAAGAACCGATAGTCGTCGCTCAAGCATGATGACAGTCTTCCACTGATTTGCCGAATGTTGTCAAATAACTGCAAGTTGGCGCACGTTGGCGCTCGCAATCTCCCATTCGCCAAAATCTTCCGATTACAGATGAAGGAGTTTGTCTCAGATGAGAGCCTGAAACGGCAACAAATGCATTAAAAAAAGCGTGCTGCGGGTACCTGCGCTCTGTGATTCTGGCGATGATGCAGGCCCTGAATAGAAGGGGGCGCTACAGGTTCGCGAGGCATCATTTTCCTCTCACGTCCACTTGCATTCACAGCGATTCATTTCACACACTAGCTAATAGGAGGTCCAGCAAAAATGGATCAACCCACGATAATAGTGAAACACATCAGAGAGTTGCCCACAGACTTCAAGGTGATTACCGCTAGGCCGGGCACCGCCGCCTATGATTACATCAGCAACCAGAAAAGCATTGCACAGGTCGGAAGTGATCCTCGGTTTCTCGGCGGATTGCCGCAACCCGACGGTGCTTTACTGGTCTTTCAAGATGGAACCAGCGTACTATCTGCAGGCGGGCTAGAGATGATCGAGTAGCGAAG
>QIAA01000127.1 GCA_003224905.1 Acidobacteriota bacterium | reverse complement strand
GGTGGATCGTGCGCTGGCGATAGCGCCAAATGATGCCAGGCCATGGGTGTGGAAAGGGAACGTCGCCCTTCGCAGCAACGCAGACCAAGCTGCTATGGAGAGTTACACACATGCCAGTGAGCTGGATCGCTCCAATGCCGAAGCAGTCCTGGGGGTTGCCGCCGTGTATGTCGTCACGGGCCGGGGCGACGCTGCCATTGCAGAATACAGAGACGGAATCGCCCGGTTCCCGGACGACGCTCGTTTCTATGTTGCCTGTGCACAAACCTTGTTAGCTTCTCCCAATTCCCCGGTGCTGCAAACGGAGGCCAAAAATCTGCTGGAAAAAGCCGTTAAGCTGGCTCCACTATCGGCAGAAGCTCATTATCAGCTGGGCCAGTTGGCACTTCAGCAGAACCGGCTTACGGATGCAGAAAGACAATTCTTGCTGTCCCTGCAATCGGAACCTGATCGCAGCAAGACGCACTTCGCGCTGTCCCTTGTCTATCGAAGATTGGGACGAACCGACGATGCCACGAAGCAATTTGCGATATATCAGGATTTGAAACAAGCCGAAGAGGGCGGGATGACAACTGCGATGGCGCCCGCAGCTAATCCGTGAAGCTTCCGGGCATCTCGCAGCCGAACTCCGCCTGGTCACGACGTCGATTTCTCTGTGCGCTCTCGGCGGCTGGTGTTGGTCAGGTTCTTCATTCCAACCTGCTTAGAGCCACGGGGCCGCCTACGACCATATTTTCCGATGTGACTGCTGATGCCGGCATCACATGGCGCCAATTTAACGGCTTTTCCCCCGACCGGTACCTGATCGAAACCATGGGTGGGGGAGTCGGAATGTTCGATTTCGACAATGACGAAAAGCTTGACATATTTCTGTTGAATGGAGGTGAAACACCGCGGGGCAAGAGTGCAAAGCCTCTTCAAAACGCACTGTATCGAAATTTAGGCAACGGAAAGTTTGCCGAGGTCGCTGCGGAAGCGGGACTGCACCGGGTCCACAACTATGGTATGGGAGTAGCGGTCGCCGACTTTGACAATGACGGTCATCAGGATATCTTCACCACCGGATTTCCAAACTGCACGCTCTATCACAACAACGGCAATGGAACGTTCACCGATGTAACCGCAGACGCAGGAATACAAAACCCACGACGGTGGGCGACTGGTGCGGCGTGGTTCGATTACGATCGCGATGGATTTCTCGATCTTGTCGTCTGCAACTACGCGGAGCTTTCATTCGAGGGTATTGCCCCGAAGTGTGAGTCCAACAGTGTTCGAACGTACTGCCAGCAAACTGCGTACAAGGGCATGCCTTTAACCATGTACCACAACAACCGCAACGGCACATTCACAGACGTCAGCCAGTCCTCAGGGGTCGATCGATTTGTCGGGAGAGCCCTCGGCGTGGTTGCGATCGATATCGACGATGATGGCTGGCCGGATCTATTTGTGGCGCGCGACGCCTCACCCAATCTCCTGTTGCTGAACAAGCACGACGGAACCTTTGTGGATGCCGGATTGGAGGCAGAAATTGCATTCGATACTAACGGCAATGCCAGAGCCGGCATGGGGGTTGACGCCGGCGATGTGAACGGTGACGGTCACCCCGATATTGTGGTCACGAATTTCAATTTCGAGTTCCACTCGTTGTTTCTCAACAGAGGCATCTTTCCTTTCGAGGACTGGACGCGGTCTTCTCGGTTAGCGGGCTTCACGCGGGCCGATGTCGGCTGGGGAACGCATTTTCTCGACTATGACAATGATGGGTTTCTCGACCTGATAGTCGTGAACGGACACGTGAATGAAGTGATTGAAGACTTACAACCCCAGGTCAAGTACAGAGAACAGCCTTTGCTCCTACATAACACGGCCGACGCTGTCTTCGAAGATGTGAGTTCGAAGGCCGGATCAGTATTTTCACAAGGCTATCTTGCTCGAGGGCTCGCAATCGGAGATTGGGACAACGACGGCGCTCCGGACGCAATATTTACTTGCATAGCCGAACACCCTGTGTTGCTTCGCAATAACGTCGGTCAGGAAAATTCCTGGATAGGAATTCGTCTGGTTGGCTCAACGAGCAACCGAGATGCAATTGGAGCGAAACTAACGCTGCAAGTTGGGGATCGCAAACTAGTGCGCTGGGTGACCAGTGGTTCCAGTTATCTATCTTCTCACGATAAACGCGTTATCTTCGGCATCGGAAGTAAGACTGGTTCGCTGAATCTCGAGATACGATGGCCAAACGGGGGCACTCAGCACGTATCGAACCTGGTGGCTAAGCGATATCACACAATCCGCGAAGACACGAATCGGACAGGTTGATCTCACAAACCGCCTTAGCTTGGTGTCAAGGAGCTTCACCAAGTCGCCGATTGCGGTTGCTGGTGGAACTGCCGGGTGAATGCTGCCGTCGGGCAATGCGACGTTGATTTTCGAACGATCAATCGCGTCTCCAACACGGATTCTGTTCCCGTCCGCTGGCGAGATTGGAACATCGACTCCAAAACTTCAAAGGCTTTGTTTCCCAGAAGTTTTCGGTCCAGCCTCACCGAAGTAAGAGGAGGATTTACAAAGCGTGAAAAGTAGATGTCCTCACATCCGACAACTGAAACCTCCTCTGGCACCCGCACTCCGGCGTCCCTCAGTCCGCTCATAACTCCGACTGCGGTGAGATCGTTGATGCAGAGGATAGCAGTTGGTATTTGGCGTTGAGCTAAGAGAACCTGAACGGCGGCGGCGCCCCCTTCAAAGGTTTGATCGCATTCCACGATCTTCGGAGAAGACACTCCCCTAAGAGAAAAAGCCTCAACTACCGCCTGCCGATACTTTCTTGCCGATCTACGCGCGTTCGACCCGGCAACAAACCCAAATCTCTTGTGCCCAAGCTCAAGCAAATGATCCACTGCCTCGATGATCCCAATTGAATAATCGATTCGGATGTCGCTCACGTATTTCCTGGTTAGCCCAAGATCGAGAAACACGACGGGAACCTGGCGCTCAGCCAGTGCGCCCGCAACGGCTTCACTTGCTCCAGAGGTCATGACGGCAACTCCGCGCACTCGGTTCTCAATCATCTTGCGCACCACGACCTGAGTTCGCTCACGATCATAGTTGGTCGTGCAGAGAAGCAGATCGTATCCTTTTTGAGCGGCTGCGTTTTCGAAACTCTTGATCATCTCTGGGAAAACAGGATTTTCAATGTCGGAGATAATCAGTCCAAAGAAGCCGCTTCGCCCCTGGGCCAACCACTGCGCATTCGCGTTCCTGTAGTAATTCAATTTGCGGGCAGTCTCCAGAACTTTTCGTCGGGTCTTCGGATCCACGAGTGGAGACTGGTTCAAGACACGTGAGACTGTTGTCTTGGATACGCCTGCTCGCTCGGCTACGTCTCTGATTCGATAAGCCACCGCAACTCCTGGCGTCGTAGATAGTACCGTAGTTACATCTTTTTGCAACGACTGATGTAGCAAAGCAAACGGCAATTTTCTTGACACTCATTCCCAAGGGGTGGTAAAAAGCGGTGCTCTCTGGAACCGGTTCCATCGCAACGGAACGGGGACATTGCGCGAACGGGTTCACTAACCAAGGTTGATGAAGACCGTCCAAGATCGGTAAGAATTCAGGGGGGCCCATGCCAGGCACAATCCGCAGAGTTACGGTCTGCCTTCTCGCTATCTTGATCTCGGGAACTGCACCATATGTGTTCTCGCAGAGCAACAACGCCTCCATTGACGGCGAAATTACGGACCCGAACGGGGCGGTAGTTTCAGGCGCCAAAGTGGTCCTCACCTCCACGGATCGGAAGGAGTCGTCCAGCTTTGTATCGGACTCCAGTGGCCTCTACTCTTTCCGAAACGTCCTGCCTGGTACATATCGACTGACAGTGACCGCATCAGGATTTGGCGAGTATGTACAGGACGGAATTCTGGTGCGGGTCGGTTATCCCATTCGTCAGAATGTCCAGCTGAAGCTTGAGAGCACCAGCCAGAAAGTTGAAGTCAGCGCAGATGCTTCAGCGTTGAACTTCGAAAATGCGGAACTTCGTGACAGTATCGACCCGCAGGTGATTCTGGACGTTCCGCTGCTCGTATCGGGCTCCATACGCTCTGCGGCAAACTTTGCTTCTCTCCTTCCTGGCGTAGTGCGCGGTACTGGCGACGTGGCAGGCGCGCACGTGAATGGCTCGCAATCTCAGACGGGCATCGTCGTGCTCGACGGCATAGCCCTATACAATTCGTCGGGCACGCAGGGCCTTACGGGAGCCGTTCTTGACTTCCCGCAGTCTCCGGACCTCATCAGCGAATTTCAGGTGCTCACCTCAAACTACAACGCACAGTACGGAAGCGCGGGAGGAGTGACGGTCGAGAACGTGAAATCCGGAACCAATACTTTTCATGGCACCGCCTACGAGTTCAATCGAAATGCTTCGCTTAATGCCACTCAATGGGGTGCTCCCGAAAAAGCACGAGACATTGAAAACGACTTCGGCGGCAATTTTGGCGGTCCGCTGAAACTGCCTTTCTGGAAGAATAGAGATCACCACACTTTCTTCTTTGCTAACTTCGAAGCTTTTCGGATCAGGGGAGGGGTGCAGGCACCAACTGTATCGATACCCTCGCTGGCAGAGCGGCAGGGCGATTTTCGCGATTGGGTCGATTCGGACGGTAAGCTCATTCCCATTTATGATCCCGATACTACGCAGCCAAACCCAGCTTTTGACCCCAACCAGGATGTTGGCCCAAGCAACCTTCCTTTCCTGCGTGACCAGTTCATGGGCTGTGACGGCAACACTCCAAATGTAATCTGTTCCACTGACCCGCGCTTGCAGAACTCACTGGCGAAACAATGGTTCCAATTCCTCCCGGACCCGACTTTTCCCGGTGCGTTGAGCAACTATCTGGTGCCCGCCCACCCAGACTTCTTAGGTACCGACGCGTATTCCATTTCGGAGAAGATAGACGAGTACATCGGGTCTAAGGATCACATTTCGGAAATGTTCTATTACAAGTGGTTGCCGCAGACGACGTTTACAACTCTTCCGGAGGTCATTAGCAGTACTGGCACATCCTTGAAGCGAACCAAGGTATTACGAGTCAATTGGGATCACACGTTCAGTCCTCGGGTTTTGAATCACCTCGGATTTGGCTTTCAAGACGACATTTTCTACGGTGGCGGCATCGACGGTCCTTTCGCTGACAAGTTGCCCCAGATTCCAGGAGTGGCAGCACACCTATATCCTCCGCACATCGGTTTCCCTTTCGGCACGTTCGAGAATTTTGGAAACGGATCAGGCGATCCGCTCATTCAGCCGTGGTTGGCGCCTGCATATATCGTCAACGACGCCGTGTCCATGACCAGAGGCAAGCACACGATCTCCTTTGGCGGCGAAATGCGGCTTGCACAGAACGCCCCCACGTTTCTAGGGGGCCAGTCCGGATCGTTCACGTTCGAGCCCACTGAAACCGGTTTGCAGGGTTTGAATAGCGGCAGCCCAATCGCCAGTTTTCTGCTGGAGCAGGTGGATACCGGCGAGGCAACTTTCTACAACGCGCCCACAATCGAAGGCCGTTCGAATGGCTTCATTCTGTTTGCGGGCGACACCTGGCGGGTGACACCCAAACTGACGATTTCGCCCGGCATTCATTACGAGGTAGATCCGCCACCTTTTGAAGCGAACGACCGCTTCTCGTATTTCGACCCGAATCTTCCCAATTCGGGCGCGGGAAACCTGCCGGGCGCGGTTGCTTTTGCGGGACACGGTTCGGGGCGCTCCGGCAGGAGATTCCCTGAAGACACCTGGTATGGCGCCATCGCACCTCGCATCGGCGTGGCGTATGCCCTTACCTCGAAAACGGTCATCCGTTCCGGATACGGAATGTTCTACGACAATGCCAACATGCCCGGTTGGGACAGCGGAATCTCACGGGAAGGGTATAACGCCACGGTACAGGCCAGTAGTTCACAAGGCGGTATGGTGGCGGCGTTTAAGCTGAGCGACGGTCTGCCGGTAACGCCCCCGGTTCTTCCAAACCTGTCTTCAACGTTTCTAAACGGAGGGTTCGGCGGTTCGCTCGTTTATCGCGCACGAAATGGCAACCGCCTTCCCTATGCGCAACAGTGGAACTTGACTGTTGAGCATGAATTCACCGGAAGGGACTATGTCTCGGCATCCTATGTGGGAACCAAAGGTACCCGTCTGTTGTCGCAACTCAGTCCCATAAACGCAATTAACCCAAGTTTCTTGTCTTTAAAGGGTGAGTTATTTGACGTCTTTGCGCCTGGCCAGACGGAACTTGACGGAGTGCCCGAGCCATTTCCGGGCTTCGCAACCGCCATGACAGAATGTGATGCGTCGGTAGCCCAGGCACTGCTGCCTTTTCCTCAGTATTGCGGCCCTTTCTTTGCACGGAACGAAAATCAGGGCAGTTCGACATATCACGCGTTTCAGTTGAAAGCAGAACATCGCTTTTCCAGGGGTTTGTGGGCTCTGCTGAGTTATACCAATTCGAAGTTGATCACCAACGCCGATAACTCCGAAAATCTTTTCAATGGTGGATTAATTTCACCTTTCCAGAAGTCCCGCAATAGATCGCTTGCCCTGGAAGATGTTCCGCAGGCACTGAACATTGCATATAGTTACGAGCTCCCATTCGGACGCGGCAAAGCCTGGCTGAATGAGGGCGGTATCTGGAACGCGCTGGTTGGCGGTTGGACATTCAACGGAGTTTACCGCATCCAATCTGGCATCCCGTTTCAGATCACCTCTTCCAATTGCAATGTGCCGGCTCAGTTCCGTGCTGGGTGTATTCCAGCTTTGCTGCCAGGTGCATCCCCATTCGCGCAATCGTTTGACAATCTCGATGTGACCAAGCCGCTCTTTGCGAGGTCTTCGTTCGAATCGGTCGACAGCTTTAACTTCTACACGGGCGCCGGCCGGCGCGTTCAGAACTTCCGGCAGCCGGGCTATAGTGATTTTGATATCGGTCTGCAAAAGTCGTTCCACCTTACGGAACGTTTTACGTTTCAGCTGCGTGGAGACGCCTTTAACGTTTTCAATCAGCACTACTTCAATAGCGTTGGAGCCTTTATTCAGTCAGGCGGGGTGGGGGGAAGCGCGTTCAACACCGATGTCGCAAGTCCAGATTTCGGAATATGGAATGGTGGCGTGAGTTCGCCGAGAAACATTCAAGTGTCAGGGCGGATTTCGTTTTAATTGGAATTCTTCGCTGTTGCCGGCTTTCAGCCGCTATGGCATGTGGGCGGACGGTGCGCGACGAGGTGTTCAGCTAGCCCTTTTTTGAAACAAATGTAAGCGCTTTTGTGTTCCGTCCCAGGCGATTCGGGTTGATTTAAGTCGCCAAGCTGCTGATTCATTTGAGCAAACTTCGGCGGAAAGTCGAAGATGATACTTTGGTCAGTTGCTAGGGGTTCATCTGATTCTTCATAGCATGCAAATTGCTTTAAGGAACATTGGTCGGGGAGAGAGGCATAAAGCGTATTCGAATTGTTACTCTGTGGGCATTGGCGGAATCTTAGGACGGGTCGGCAGAGAGGTCAACGATAGGTTTCACTGCGCAGTTCCATCCGGCGCAGCAGGTCGCCGTATCGAGGGTCACCGCATTCCATACCAACACAGGTCTATTCCTCGATAGGGTATGGAGGCCGTCCTTTGCTTGTAAGCCGTTTCGAGTGACCGAAAGGCCGCATCTTTGTCGCCGCACCGCGCTCTCGTTTGCAGGAATTCGGCATATCTCCTATGCGAAAGCTCACTATTCGGGTTTTAGGTCGATAGCAGGCTTGAACTCCCGCTCGGCGTTGGCAAGAGGGTCAACTAAACGGAAAATTACGTTCTGCCCAGCAGATGCTACTATCAGCTCGAATCGCGTAGCCCTCCTACCGAGAGCAAAGACACGACTAGGTCACAATCAGCCAGTAACAGTGGTTAATTGCTGGTCCGCCTGGCCACTCTGTTCGGGCCGCTTGATCTTCACCGTTGCACAAACCCGAAAATGTGCGTGTTGCAGGGTAGCGACTTCGCCGACATCGTCGGGTCTGCATTTATGGATTTCGAATCTGTTCCGCAGGTTTTGCTCAGCTTCTACTGGTTTGCGGCTCAGCGCTGTCGGGGTAAAAAACTTAAGATGGCATCTCTCGCAAGTCGCCAGATATGGCGTCTTGCCCATGTATTTAATAATTGAGAATCGTCGCTCAAGCATGATGACAGCCTTTCACCGATTTGCCGAATGTTGCCAAATCCCCTGTGCCCAGAGCTGCTCTAAGCTAGGTGCTTCTGTAACAGCCAACTTATTGCCGGGACATTCATCAGACTACCCATGGCTTGGAACACGGGGTAACCCTCTGGAGACGGTCCCCCGTGCGCCGTCGTGCGGGAGGCTCGGGAAGCGAGGCTTAAATCCCCTTCTTCCCTCCTCCCGCACTACGTACCTCCTCCCGCACTACGTAAACGAGCCAAGTTTCGATGGCAAGTAGCTTTAACTGCTCCTGCGCTGCGCTTGAAGCCGCAATTCTTTCTCTTTCAAGAGTTGGTTGATTTCGCGCACAAGCTCCAGGAGCTTATTAGAGTCTTGCTCTTTTGCTGCTTGCTCACACAAGCTACGCCAGTACTCCCCTTTTTCCCCAATCACAGTTGTGCCTCAAATAAGTATCGAGAGGTACTAACTCCTTGCAATCATGCCACGGCGATTTCGTCCGGCAGTTGCTATTGAAACATCGGCTTGCAGCAGTCTCTTGATTAGTAACCGATTCATTTCCCGCACAAGCTGCAATAGCCGCTCTAGGTCTTGCTCCTTGGCGGCCCGCTGACACAGAATGCGCCAGCGTTCATGCGGCATATCCCCCGTTCGTGCAGTCACGTTTTCATCCGAAGAATAAGAAACGCTTGAAGTATGACGCAGCGCGATGAGATTTCACGCTGTGGATTATTTGCTCAGTGTGGATTTCTGCCTCGTTACCGATTTGCATAGTGCCATTCTGGTTGAGATAGCGCACTTCTTCCGCCCAAAGCCGCTTCTGTAGCGGGTTTCGTCGGTTCCGGTGTATAATCCGCCACTTATCTGTCTCGCTCTGTCTCCTCCCCCAAAAGGAGCCGGGATTATGCGCTTCCCTTCCATTCGAGCGCTTAGACGAGAACAGGCTGAAGAATGGTTTTGGCGTCTCGTGTTTGTGGGTGTGGTCTGCGATTTCCTGTATCTTGGTTGGTTTGCTGTGAGATCACTTCGACGCTAGGGTTGTGTTCCGAATGATTTCTGTCGTGTCACGATCTTTGCAGGCTGCAAGTACCTGTTTCCACTCACCCGTCATCATAGTGTTCTCGTGTCGCACGAGTGGCGGCTCTTGCGGAAATCGCAGGTTAGACGTAAGTTACGCTCTTTAAATACAAACGATGGAACAAGAAGAGATTCATTATACGAAGCGCACCAGGCGATCACGCACCCGTTGGATTGGGGGCGCTGTCTTGGTCTTCTGCGCGCTTGCCACAGTGGCCCTCGTGTTCACGATCTACCATGCCGAGCCGATCTTGCGGGGCAGAATCATAGATACCCTTTCCGCCCGATTTCACAGCCGCGTCGAGTTGCCCGAGTTCTATGTCTCGGTTGCACACGGATTGCAAGTCTCAGGGCGGGGACTCAAGATCTTTGGCAAGAGTGATCTGAATATGCACCAGCCTGGCATTCAACCTCTGATTACGGTTGACGAATTCCGATTCGGTGCGGGCATCCTCAATTTGTTGCGTACGCCGATGCGAGTTCACCGCGTGTACCTGAAAGGCTTGGAACTGAATATCCCGCCCAGAGAACAAAAGGATGAGGGATTCAACCTGAAAAGAGAAAAGATCAAGATTTATGTGGACGAATTTGTTTGCGAACAGGCGCGACTTGTCATCAACACGCTCAAGCCTGATAAGTTGCCGCTCCGGTTCGACATCGGCAAACTCGACATGAAGGAAATCGGTCCAGGGCAGCCACTCGTCTTCACCGCTACTTTGATAAATCCCAAACCGGTGGGGGACATTCAGTCGAGCGGACTCTTTGGACCATGGCAGGCCGATGATCCGCGCAGCACACCAGTGCGCGGGCAGTATTCGTTCAGCAATGCAGATCTCAGCACTCTCAAAGGAATCGGCGGGATTCTTTCGTCAACGGGCGAGTATGTCGGGACGCTCGGAAATATCGTTGTAGACGGAAAAACGGAGACTCCCGACTTTCGGATTGCGATTAGTGGCCACCCAGTTCCGCTCAGCACCGAATTCCACGCCATCGTCGACGGAACGAGCGGAGACACTTATCTGGAACCGGTCAAGGCAACGATTCTACATTCATCCCTTCTCGCGAGAGGTTCGGTTCTGCGCGTGAAGGACCCAAAGGGACACAGGATTGTGCTTGACGTGACTGTGGATAATGCGAGGATCGAAGACTTGCTCAAGCTTGGGGTTCGAACTGATCCACCGGTGATGAGCGGCGCCGCTGAATTGAAGACTAAACTTGACCTCCCGCCAGGCGAGGCCGACCTAAGCAACCGGCTCCGGCTAGGCGGAACCTTCCACATTTCCGGTGCGCACTTCACCAACGAAAAAGTTCAGTCCAAGGTGGATGCTTTTAGCATGCGCGGCCAGGGCAGGCCTGAAGAGGCAAAACAAGACGTTCCTGACGTGCGATCGGGGATGGCTGGTGCTTTCCGATTGAAGAATGGCCTGCTATCCTTTTCGCGCTTGCATTTTCAGATGCCCGGAACGAACGTCGATATGACTGGGAAGTACAGTCTCGACGGAAATCAATTCGATTTTCATGGAAAAGCTCGCATGGATGCAAAGCTGTCGCAGATGATGACGGGCTGGAAATCTATCCTGCTGAAACCAGTCGATCCATTTTTCAGCAAACACGGGGCCGGAACAGAGATTCCCGTGAAGGTGACCGGAACAAAGTCAGAACCCCACTTTGGCCTGGATTTTGGGCATAAAAAGACAAAACGTACAAAGGTCTCCGCGGACGGTGACCAATGAGCATTTGTGAGGCACACAAATAGCCCAAGGCTACGGCGAGTCTCAATCGATTGATGAGTGCGCAGCCGATTCTCATCGCCCTGATAAAGATGTTGACCCAGAAACTGGGTGGCCCAGAATAGATAGTTTCTGGTTGCGCGTCACCTGCCCGCAACCGACAGCAAGTGCCATCGAGGCTTCAACTTCGCACCACGGGATTCTGGTCCTCGGGAATGGCTATGGCTTGCGGTTCGGATTTCGGACCCGGGTAGCGTTCACAAGCACCAGAACGGAACGCTACCCACATAGTTGTCGGGCCGTAGAGGTCACCGCGTCGCTCTCATGCGTGGCTATTCGGGCTTCATGCCCACCTGCTTCATGATCTCCTTTTGCTCGGCGGTCCAGGTTCCGGACATGTCTTCGTGCTGCACGAGAAGCTGCTTCTGCTCGTACATCGGTTTCGTCGTATGGAATTCCTTCACGTTCGCTTGGCGTCCCGACAAATCCCATTCGCCAACTCCTTTGTCGTGATACTTGAACACAACGTTGTCCACGTACGTGGTTGTCCACGTACGTGATCTTGTCCCCCCCAAACCGATCGCGGGGACTTCCTGAAGCGGTTTTCCGTCTTTGTCCCGTTTCATTACGCTTTTTTCTTCAAGAATTCCCGGTATCGTGACCGTGTACACCGTCTTGTCCGCTGCTTCGTGAAAATCGCGATGGGCACAAGCTTGGTACCCGTAATTGTGGGAGGATTCCATCCGAACATGAATCCCAACATGAATCCCAACATCTCCTAAAACGCTTCTCTTTGCTTTTGAGTCGATTTCTCGTCGAAGTACAAGGTTCCGTGAACCTTGGTCGCAGAAAGAAGAGGCGGCCTAGTGGTTCACCAACGTCCATCCGAATGATGTTTGCGGTTGTTTATGCCGCGCCTTGTGCGTGCGCGGAGTCGAAGACAATATCCGGTCGGGTGCTGTTGACGATTGCTCTTAGTTCGGCTTGCTCCTCGGCAGGCACTTTGAATTTGTCCAGCGTCAACCAAACATCATCCACGAATGCTTCCCATTCCTTGTCCGTGATCTTCAACTGCTTGTGTGACTCTGCCATCGACCTGCCCGTATATTTTTGTGGGCCGCCCGCTGCCCAGCAGACCATCTCGGTCACCAAATACTTGAATCCCGCAGGCGGCACCCGATGATGGGCTTCGTCCACTAGAGGATTGGCGTTCAGCCTTGGGTCTGCCATGACTCTGTCGATGAGGTCGTCCACTACAGTGGCGATGCTGTAGACACCGCCAAGTCTGTCGTAAAGAGAGGGCTTTTCTGCTGATTGCATGATGGAACTCCTTAAGGGCCATTAGCGTAACAGAATTGGTCTCGGAGAATACACCTCGCAATATTTGGTCAGAGACGCAGTTGCCGAGGGGTCGAAATGTCTCTGTCTCGGTTAGGGCAACTCTCAGCATTATCTCAGTTCTTGGGGCGTGTCGGCCTTCCGAGTCCCACGATTTTAACCGGAGTTTGGGACGTCTTGTTTTGCGCTGTACGCTGATCATTCAAGAGCAATCTTGCCGCCGTCAGGAATTCCGCCTTGTGTCAACCTGACGTTCCACGAGTGCCGACAGTACTGAGTTTGCCCATATTTAGGCAATTGATCCTTGATGCGACTGAGCGTAGCCTATCTTCAATAACAAACTGAAATCCATCAGAGTTCATGAGCTGGACGCTGTCCAGCACTTTTGCGCATCCGTATGAGAGTCCGGCAACTTGCTTGAAAGAAGGTGATTATGACTTCAGGATTGGAAGGGCTGCTGATTGCTTGGGGTATTGTGACTGGTATTTTCCTCATCCTCCTTTTCTACCGCAGTGCGCTGACGAGGCAAGAAGACGATCAGCTTTTCATTGATGACACTGCCTCATCACGGGCAACGGAACAGAGCCAACTGATCGCCAAGGTAAATAAGATAAATCCTCTGGTGAAAGTGGTGGGCGCAACTTCGGGAGGGATGATCCTGGTAATCGCAGGTTGGGCTGTCTACATTGGACTGAACTCGGTGCAACCATAACTTACTATGCTTCTGTGATGTGAACGATGCGCCGTCCATCTGACTGCGAGAGTGACCTGTCCCCGCTCTTCGCGCACGAGATCTACCAGCAATTGTTTCCGGTTCCGTCTCGGGCCGGATGATATCTCAGGTCCGATCCGAACGCGAGCGCGATTTTTACAGGGTCGACTGCAAGATCAAAGACGCGTCGTACTGACGAGGTGAGTTGCAAGAGGGCTGCGGGCGTCGTATTCCGCACTCGGAGTTCGAGCACGTCTTGGTCCTCGACAGGCCGCACGCAAATCATGCCGTCACTATCACCCGCCGCAACGGTGCGGGCATACCCGCGTTCATCCAGTCGTTCAACCCCAGGCAATGCCCGCGTCCCTAGAAAATCTCGCACCTGGTTCCAATCATAGGGCGGGCGGAAGGCAAGCGGGAGCACTACTTCATTCTGCTGGCGCGACCCTTGATACCTCTGCCTTCGAAGGTCGCGCGGTGCGCGGCCATATGTCTGCTGGAAGGCGCTGTTGAAACGCCGCAGGCTCCCAAAGCCGGCAGCCAAGGCAATCTCGGTGATCGGCAATTCCGTTTCATCGAGCAGACGCATAGCAAAGTGCAGCCTACGGGTCTGCGCAACAACAATGGGTGGTGCTCCTAAGTGTTGCACGAAGAGACGATGAAGATGACGAGCACCAATGCCCAGCCGATACGCGAGTTCGTCAACCGAATCTTGATCGAGAACGCCTTCCTCAATAAGGCGAAGCGCGCGCCGAACGATTGCCGAGGTGCCTAGCCAAGCTGGCGTCCCCGGCGCAGACTCGGGTCGGCATCGCAAACACGGACGGTATCCGGCGGCAGCCGCCGCTGCGGCTGTCGAGTAGTAGCGGATGTTGTCTCTCTTCGGGCTTCTAACCGGACAAATGGGCCGACAGTAGATTCCAGTGGAGGTCACGGCAAGAAAGAATTTGCCATCGAACCTCGAATCGCGACTGAGACGGGCGCGATCCAGCGCGCGAATATCAAGTCCAAGGACTTCGCTCATTCGCTGTGACGATACGCGGAACTTCGATGACGAACTGGCCATTTTCGGACATAAATCATAGCTCAGGTTGCCGCGCGGTTGGTTTGAAGCGAATGTCTGCGCCAAGCCGCTCAGCATGGCTGCGTAAAATGGATTTTCAACATTTGGGGGTTCCTTCTGGGCATCGCTGCTGTTTGGCTCTATGCGCCATCCGAACACGCTACGGCCCAGACCGAACACCGCAATCCGCGCCGGAGTGGTCACCTGGGCAATTGCCGTGTTTATCCCCAATCTCCGCAACTATTTCTTGGACCTTTTCCCCGCGCGGTTGCTGGTGATTTCGTCTGTCGTATCGCTCGGCGAATTCGTCATTGCCACGCTGGTTGGCGCCCCTATATAAGGAACGGGAAGCCGCGTCGGCAGTTCGCCCCATAGCCGCCTAGCAACACACCGTGCTCCGCGCGCCTTCGCCCTTTCTCCAACCCCCGCAAAATCCGGCTGCCCCGAACTTCCTGACAAGCCCCGCGACATGGCGACACTTCCTCTGACACGCTCTGTAGACAACGCGGCTCATTCAATCGCAATCTTTCGCAACAGCCTGAAGTCGCTGAGAACCTTACCCGTGCCGAGCACCACGCTGCACAGCGGATTGTCGGCGATACATACCGGCAGCCCGGTTTCTTCCCGGATTCGTTTGTCCAAGTTCTTGAGTAAGGCACCGCCTCCGGCAAGTACGATGCCGCGGTCGCTGATGTCAGCGGAAAGCTCCGCGGGCGTGCGCTCCAATGCCGCTCGGATGGCGCTCACAATGGTCGAGACACCCTCGCTGATCGCCTCGCGGATCTTCCCATCATCCGCCGTAATCATCTTGGGCGTACCCTCGATGAGACTCCGCCCTTTGATTTCCATACTGAGTGGCTCATCCAGCGAATATGCGGATCCAATTTCGATCTTGATCCGTTCTGCCGTGCGCTCCCCGATCAGCAGATTATGTTTGCGCTTCACGTAACCCATGATTGCCTCATCCATGTGATTGCCAGCGACGCGCAAGGAGCGCGAATAAACGATGCCCGACAGCGAGATCACAGCGATGTCGGTAGTGCCGCCACCGATGTCCACCACCAGGTTGCCACCCGGCTCGGTGACCGGCATACCGGCGCCAATGGCGGCCATCATCGCCTGCTCCACAAGGTGAACTTCGGCGGCTTTGGCGCGGTAGGCCGCATCCGTGACGGCACGCTTTTCCACCTGGGTGATCTCAGAAGGGACGCTGATGACGATGCGGGGATGCACAAGCGTCCTGCGCTGGTGCGCCTTTTGGATGAAGTAGTTAAGCATCTTCTCGGTCACTTTGAAGTCGGCGATGACGCCACCTTTCAGAGGTTTGACAACCCTGATATTGGCGGGCGTGCGGCCCAACATCTCTTTGGCCTCCTTGCCGACCGCCTGTACCTCGCCGGTACGAGCATCCAAAGCAACGGCCGAGGGCTCGTTGACCACGATGCCTCGATCTCGGGCGTAGACCCGCGTGTTAACCGTCCCCAAGTCAATCGCCAAGTCCGCAGAAAACAAACTCAACAATGGGCGCAGATTGCTAAGCGAGATTCGGGTTATCCAGTCGAGGTGCATACAACGAACTGCTTGATCGTGGCAAGGTCGCCGAACGCGTATCGCTCACAGACCCCGCTGACTGCCTCGTATTCTCTGCAGAGTAGCGAGCATCACGCTTGCCGCATTGAGATAACATAAATAGGGATAAAAGTCGCCATAGTCGAAGACATCGGCCAAATGGCAGGGGCTATCTGGCACGCTCTCACCACACACCGCGAGCTCTCGCTCGCGCAACTCAAGAAGTTAGTCGAGGCTAAAAGCCCCATTTTCGATTGGGCTATCGGGTGGCTGGCGCGCGAAGGCAAAGTCGTGATAGTCGCTAAGAAGCGCTCCTTTAGCGTACGCTTGAAATAAATCCGAACGAATCGCGTCGCAAAATCCGCAACACCGCAAGATTCGCAACCCAGTAAGAGCTCGAACCCACCACCTCGTCAAATCCACCCTGCGGCGCAACAGCCACCCAAGCGGTGCTATACTCCAGCTCCGCCGTGAATTCTTCCGAGAGGTATAACCGCAATGAAGCCATTAGATTGGGTCCATGCGGGATTTGTGGTCGTGTGGGGCCTGTTGCTCACGCCAACCCTCGTTTTCGCTCAATTAAATGAACGCGTCTGGAACTTCGATCGCGACACGACCGGCACGATCGCTGCCGGGTTCACCTCAGCCTTAACGGGGCGGGGCACTATCGGTCAGTGGGTGGTAACGAGCGACCCTTCGGCACCCTCTCCACCGAAGGTGCTCGCCCAAACAACAAAAGATACGACCGACTATCGTTTCCCCCTCGCCATCGTCGAGGATACGAGCTACCGAGACCTTGTGTTGAGCGTGAAGTTTAAGACAATTTCCGGCCGTGTGGATCAGGGAGCGGGCTTGATCTTCCGGCTGAAGGACAAAGACAACTACTACATCATGCGGGCTAATGCCCTCGAAGACAATTTCCGCCTTTATCACGTCGTCAACGGTAGGCGCGTGCAGTTTGCGGGAGCGAATTTCAAGGTCACTCCGCAGACCTGGCATCAGATTAAAGTGGAAGCGCGTGGCGACGAGTTCCAGTGCTCCTACGACGGCCAGCTTCGTTTCACAGCAAAGGACAACACATTCAAAGATGCCGGGAGAATCGGGCTATGGACAAAAGCTGATTCGGTGATCTATTTCGATGATCTCACCGTGAAGGATCTCAGTGGCACCAAGAGCGTACTCTCCTCCGGGCATATCGTCGCACAGAAACTCATCGACGACCTGGCAGCGAAACACCCAGAGTTCGTCCGCATAGGCTTGCACGTAACGCCTCCGGATAAGGAAAAGAACATCATTGTGGCGTCGAACATCCCAGCCAAAATCGGGCAGACCTCTGACTCTGAAGACCTAACGGCAATGAAATCGGGCACGCCGGTGGTGTTGAAAGAGGGCGAGTATCTCGATGTGACGTTGCCGCTCCACGATTCGACTGGCAAGTTAATCGGTGCCGTTGGCTTGACGTTGAAGCCCGGGCCTGGCGAGAGAGAGGCGGATGCTATCCGGCGTGCACGAGCTACAGCACGCGAGCTCGAACGGCAGATTCCTTCGAAAGCAAGGCTGTTCGACCCGACTGCGTAAAGCCTGTCGTTGCACTTTCTCAGCGCTCCTTTATCCTCCGGCCAGGACTGCGACCTCGTGGCGACCGGCGAGACTGAACAGGATGTTTTGCCGCAGTGCGCCGAACACGGTCGCAAAGAGCTCGTTCAGAAGATAAAAATTTTCCGCTCCTCGCCTTCTTCCCAGGGTAGCAAGCACCCCACCCGTTCAAGGTCCTGAATTACGAAAGCCCGCCACTGCTGGGGGCTTAATAGTTGTTTCTGCCTTCGGCGCTCCACCTTGACCGGGCGGGGTACCCGCTCGCTTCCCGTGAAGCGTGGCAAGTCGACCGGCGACAACCACAAATCAAATTTTCAGCCGGATTTATAAATCCATGTGGAACGACATCCCCGCCGACGAGTTGAAAGAGCTCATGGATGAAATCGACGCAGTCGAGCTCCATCCGGACGAGCCGAACTAGAGCGCTGGCTCGAAACCCAACTCTCGTAAACGAGAGACGACGAGAGCGGGAGTAAAACCTCCCGCTCTCTTTCTTTTTGCTCGGAGTACAATCAATACCTCCAAAATCAGACGATCATCTTCTGGTCCTGAATTTCCTTCTTGCGATCATTTTTCGACGCCCCTATGCGGATTCTTCTACTTGGCGGCAATGGCTTCATCGGGCGGTTTGTCGCGAATGCACTAAAGCAGCAAGGACACGTGCTGGCCTTGTTTCACCGCGGCACGACGGCTGTACCCGCCGGCGTGCAGGAGATTCGGGGCAACCGCAACCAGCTCAGCGCTAGCGCTCAGGAACTCAAGCGCTTTGCTCCGGATGTGGTGATCGACTTTGTCATCAGTTCGGGTGCACAGGCGGAAGACCTGATGAAAATCTTCCGTGGCGCAACCCAGCGCGTGACCATGCTGAGCAGCATCGACGTGTACCGCGCGGTGGGCATTACGCACGGCACGGAAAGTGGGCCCTTGCAGGAGGTGCCCCTTACAGAAGAGTCGGAACTGCGGCGCTCTTTGCATCCGTATGCACCCGAGAGCATGCAGCTAGTGCGCAAGATCTTCTCGTGGGTAACGGACGATTACGACAAGATTCCGGCCGAGCGCGTAGTGATGACCGATCCCGACCTGCCTGGCACGGTAGTCCGCCTGCCCATGGTGTACGGACCCGGCGACCCACTGCATCGTTTTTATCCAGTGGTGAAGCGCATCGCTGACAGACGGCGTCACATCATTTTTCCGGAGCCGCTGGCGGCGTGGCGCTCGCCCCGAGGCTATGTCGAGAACGTCGCCGCGGCGCTTGCGCTGATTGCTACGGATGAACGGGCTGCGCGACGTATATACAACGTCTGCGAGGAGCCGTCTTTCAGCGAACTGGAATGGGCCCGGAAAATTGCCGAGGAGATGCGGTGGGACGGAGACTTCTTGGTCCTGCCCATTGAACGCACGCCGCAGCATCTGCTAAAGCCCGGCAACGCCGCTCAGCAGTGGACGGCGAGTTCAACGCGAATCCGCGAGGAGCTGGGCTACGAAGAACCGGTGGCGATTGAGGAGGCAATCCGGCGAACGATACGTTGGGAACGGGAAAATCCGCCGGGCGTCGAGTCTCTGGCACAATTCGATTATGCAGCAGAGGATGCGGCGGTAGCAGGGCAGCATCGATCTGTTCCCTCTGGCACTTGAAGGTCCTAGTCTTTCAGCAGCCTGCTAGGCTAGAATCCGACCGCCAAGAGTTAGGTGAGAAAATTCTTAGGAGGGAACATGGCAAAGGTAGTCAGCTGTAGGGAGGTTGGCGTGGACTGCGACTTCGTAGCCAGAGGCGAGACTGAACAAGATGTTCTGGAACAATGCGCGGAACATGGCCGCAAAGAGCACGGCATGAACGAACTTTCGGCAGACCTCGCCGAGAAGGTCCGCGGCGCCATGCGCGACGAAGCCGCTTAGGCAATCCCAAGAAAAACCAAAGGCGCGCTCCCGGCGGCCTTCTCTTTCTGATACGGGAGATTAAATCTTTACTGAACCGAACTCGCGACTGTAGAGAACACATTATTCGCATTCGTCCCGACGAGCCGGATTGTGCCAACGACAAGGACAAGAATCACCGCCAACATCACCGCATACTCGGCAATGTCCTGTCCCTCTTCGTCGTTGCACAATGTGAGCAGGAAATTGATCATAGGAATGCCTCCATGACGGCCATTGAATATTGCTTGACAAAATCCTCACAGTTCAAATCGTTGGCATGGAGCGGAATTTGGCCGCTCCAGCCAACGTCCCATATTTGCCTGACCTGTTTCAACATTCCTGCCACAGGAACTGGATGGTGCGCCTGGCATCTTGGAGCTCCATCAACTCCTGGTGATTAGCAGCTTGTCCGGTGCGTGCTTGTAGGAGGCGATGTTCAATGGCAGCTTGTGCAGCTTCCAGTTTCGGTTGAAGTCGCGTCGGATCTAATTCCAACACGGCCTCTTTGAAAGCCTGCTTCCATACGTTTTCATTACCAGCGTGCGTAGTTTGCATAGAAGTTCTCCTTTGCGACTAATTGCGGAGGAAGTCGACAGAGCTGGGCTCTGCGGGTGACTCGCGTCTATGCGCCGGTGGGTCTCAGCAAAGGAGGACGCAACTTGCGAGAGATACAAGCATCGGAGACGCCACCTGCGCTTGATAGTTTCGCGAGTGTGTGCGTCTGCCTAACGTGGTGAACGGCGAAGAGTAAATGGCTCGTAGACCCCGATGAGTAGCGAATTTCTCCGATGACCCTCGCAGCGTCGTGTTGAGGGCATAGGCCGTATCGTACTCCCAAAGATCATCGGGGTAGATGAACAAAAATGTCGAGAAGGCGGCGAGAACAACTACCAGTGTGCGGATGGACTTCTTCATGCCTGCAGCAAAAGTCTACCATGGCAACCAGAGAGGCAATCAACCCACGCAAAATCCGCGACCCACACCTCCTGAAAAACTCGCGACCCACTCAAAATTCGCGCATTTGATCGTGGCTCGAACTATCGGGAAGAAGAGAATTGGGTAGGGGAGCAGACCCTCACATCGCCTTCTGCGCCATAGCCCGAGCAATCGCGGCAGTTTTCGCCGCGGTTTTCTTTTTGGCGACAGCCAAAATCCCCACTCTCACCTCGCCCCACAGCCCGATCTCGTCACCGCAATCCGTGCAGGTGACGATGCTCTCATCCGTGCAGCGTGCCGGAACAGAAATCCGATTGCTGCCACAATGGCGGCACCGAAGAGGAGTATTGTCTGCTTGGATGGGCTCGGTCACGGTGGCGCCTCCGCTTCCGATTGGAAATACGGCGAGCACTATACGCCCAGACGCCCCGCACTTCAACGGGCGTCCGCCGGAGGTGTCGTTAGCACATGATATGTCCGGTTGAGTTAGCAAGTGATCTGTCCGCTTTGCGGGCGGCGAGGGTAGGAGACCATGCGAAGCATGGATTTCTACTCGAAGGCCGCGATGGAGCGGGCCATGAAAGTACAGGAAGTGATTTTGCGGGCCCTGGCCAAGAAGATCACCT
>QIAA01000192.1:6457-6808 GCA_003224905.1 Acidobacteriota bacterium | reverse complement strand
CAAACTGGCGACTTCTACTAACACTTCCGGCCGCAGTTTCACTGACGCGCACTCGGTATAATCTAAGAGCTTCCTGCGCTCCCGCTCATCCTGCAATCTGCGGTCCTCGGCTAGGTTTTGTTCGAGAGTTAACGTACCTAGACTTGGCTTAAGGAGCATGGGGTGCCTCCGGGGAGACGAAGTGAAACACATCCTGAGACAAACGCCGGCAAACGCTTGGCCGCGATCTCACAGTAGCGCTCTCTTCGATCTAGCCGCTACGAAAGCCGTAATGGTTATCCTCCGAAGATGGGTGTGTGCGCAAGTGGAAGCCTGTTGAAAATCGGCTGGATCATCGCGTTGCGCTGCGAT
>QIAA01000192.1:0-6426 GCA_003224905.1 Acidobacteriota bacterium | reverse complement strand
AAATTATTAACTTGAAATCTATAACAGGAAAGTTACAGAATTGGTATCCTCCCCGGTGGTCGATGGCTGCTGCCCACATCCTGCAAGTCGCGTACTATGACACCCTGCGGGAACTCCGCGTAAAAATGCTTGAAGCTGCCGGTTATCAAGTTACATCCGTCTCAGGCAACGACAATGCTATGGGGCTGGATGGGGCGGTGATTGCGGCTGCTGATTTAATCGTCGTCGGTTTCTCCGCTCCGCATTCCGTTCGGGCTGCGATGGTTCTTTGGTTTAAAACGCACTACCCCAAAATTCCGGTCGTCGTCTTGCAGTTCAGCAGTTGGGAGAAGTTCCCTGAGGCCGACGTGTCTACCTTCTCTGAAGACCCCACGATCTGGCTGACAGACGTCGCCAGTATTCTGAAATCCTAAGCAGTAAATGACCCACCGCATGTTGGAAGTGGCGGACTGATCTAATGCTTTGATTTGCTCTGTTTCTTCACGACGTGAGCGGTACGCCCAATGCGGCTTTTAATGGTCTTTTGCTCGTCACGCGCCAAATTGGTCAGTTCTGCAATATCTTCTTCGGTCGCGCCGTGAGGATGCAACGCACAATCGGCGAATTTCAACCATCTCGCCCGGATATCTGATCGCGGCCCGAGCGTGCTGGCCTCGTCTTTTGCCGGGTTCTTGCCGAGGTCTGGATGGATGTCGATGCTTAAGCGGGAACGTTGCAGGAGCGAATCGCATATGTGTTCCTCTCCGGGCGAGGATTGTAACAGGAGATCAGTGACTCAGGAGTCCCTCCTCGAATCAGCACCGGCCTATAATTCCCCTCGGGTCGTAAAGTGTTATGGCGAGAGCGCTCAGGTGGCGAAGGATGGCGCTCGCCAGAATAGTAAGTGACTTTCGATGCAGGGCCACGCCAGAAAGGCGCCTGGCTTGGTCGCTTGCTCGTATTCGTGCTGCCACTCTAGCTGCAAGCGGAGTTGTGCTCGAAAGGCGCATCCCGAGAGGAATCTAAGTGAGGAGAGTCTCCATGAAGAAGGAAAGAAAAGGAGCCAACAAAGAAATGGTGTTCCGAGCCAAAATGGCGCAGATCGGGCGTCATGTTTTCGTCACGCCTGAGAATAGCGCGGCTCAGCACCTCGCATACGGGCGCATTCTTCTCAATGATTCCAAGCCCTTCGAGCTATTCTCAACTGGCGATCGCGAAACTGGACTGATTTGCCTATCCGGCCAAGCGACGGTGACTGTGGGTGCGAAAGAGATATCACTAGGACGGTTCGACGCTATCTACATTCCACGCGATTCCTCCGTAAAGATCGTGACAGTATCGAATGTGGATATTGCCGAGTTTTCCGCGGATGTCGCCGAGTGCTATCCCATGCAGGTCATTCGCTATTCCGATATTGAAACAGACCCAGGTCTAAGTTTCAAAACCGGCGGACCCGGATGTCAGCGTCACGTGACTATGTTGCTCGCTAAGAACATTGAGGCGGGCAGACTGGTAGCTGGATTCACCGATTCTGAACCCGGCAATTGGACGAGTTGGCCACCTCACGAACACGCCGCAATGCTGGAAGAGATTTACGTTTTTTTCAACATGCCTGATCCGGCATTTGGCATACAACTGGTTTACAACAATACTGAATATCCGGAGCTGGTGACGGTCGTGCGCAATGGTGACGCAGTCCTCATGCCCAGCGGTTATCACCCGAACGTTTCTGTCCCCGGTCATCGCATTTCTTTCCTCTGGGCTATGGCTGCTCATCGTGAGGTTGAAGACCGTCAGTTCGGCGTGGTCAACGTGCAAAAAGGATTTGAGCGAGGCGGTTCCGGGTTGGAGGCTGGACGGAAAAAGTAGAGGGCTCAACCTGTGTCGCCGTACACAACCCGTCATCCAGATCCTGACACACCTGGAACCTGACAGACCTAATTGACGGAACGAGTACTTAACAGACAATCATGATTCTGGAGTCCTTCCAACTGGACGGCAAGAACGCCCTCGTTACGGGTTCTAGCCGTGGATTAGGCGCTGCCATTGCGCTGGCGCTGGCGCAGGCGGGAGCTAATGTTGGGACTCACGGAAGATCGATGGGCAGCGAAGCTACCTGCGAAAGAATTCGTCGGCTGGGAAAGAAATCATTCTATCTCTCCGGCGATGTGGCCACGCCTGAGGTATGCTCGGCCCTAATTCGAACGACTCTCGAAGAGTTTGGATCGATCGACATATTGGTCAACAATGCTGGTGTCATCCGGCGAGCACCCGCCGCTGACTTTCTCCAGGCCGATTGGGATGAACTGATCGCGGTAAATCTCTCGGCGGTGTTCCGCCTTTCGCAACTTGCGGGACAGCACATGTTCGGTAGAAATAGCAAGGGCAAGATCCTGAATATCGCTTCTCTACTCTCGTTTCAGGGCGGAATTCTGGTTCCGGCCTATGCCGCCGCGAAGGGTGGAGTGGCCCAGCTCACCAAAGCGCTCGCCAATGAGTGGGCGGCGAAGGGCATCAACGTCAACGCGATTGCGCCAGGTTACATGGCCACGGATAACACGGAGGCATTGCGAAACGATCCGCAACGGAGCCGGCAAATTCTTGAGCGCGTCCCAGCCGGCCGATGGGGCGAGGCCGGCGATCTCGCAGGCGCAGCGGTTTTTCTTTGCTCCTCGGCTAGTGACTACGTCCACGGGCATGTTCTATTAGTCGATGGAGGATGGATGGCCCGTTGATGCAAGATGCGCGGCTCACAAGCACACGAAAACAAACGCCGTTAGGATTTGCTCAGTCGCCGAGAGGTTATGGTGCTCGACTTAAGTAACCTAATCACCCGCCAATATGCTACTACCCCTTTGCTTTGATCACGAAATACCTAAATCCCTGCGAGCCATCGAGCAGGATCTGGTTAGGCACACGAGGAGGAACGCGAACAACATCTCCCCGCACCAGTTTCCTCCGGACGCCACCTTCGATGCCGTTTGGAAAATCGGCGAGATGCTGCACCGAGACATGCTGATGGTTGCTGGCGGCATCCGTCTTGAGTCCTCCTCGACCTCCGTCAGTAAATCAGCAGTCCAAAGCTCGAATCCATCTGGCGTGGTTGTCTGCGCTGTAGCGATCAGCACGAGAAGAAAAACAAATAGCCGAGTTTGATCATTACGTCCTCTCAGGGCCTGGTTTGTCACTGTTATTTCAGCCTTTGACCTCAAGGGCGAGCCGCGATAGTGCCAGTGCCCTGAGTTGCAGCACAGAAGAACGCGAGGCAGTCACTCTGCAGGCGTCTGCAGACGTCAAGTCGAAAATACTAGAAATGCAGTCTAACAGTATTGATGAGCGACAACATCCACGGAGCAGGAAGTCGCGGCCTGCCTATGTATCGTCGTCAGATCGCAGAGCGCGAATCTTCTTTGAGGGCCATCGCGGCAAAGAGCGAGTATGGCATAATTCCGTTCGGAATCGCGGTGAGCGAGTCCGGAATCGCCGGTTTTGTCCGGTAGCCTTCGACGTGAACCTTCGGGGTTCCGGTCGAATCTAACATCTGCGCTCAAGCGCAGAGACTACTATTGCACATCAAGGTGCAAGGTTGCTAGGGGTGCGGCCTGAAAGTGTAAGAGACGATTCTGCCGCACCACGTGCGCAAACCTTGACCCGGGAAATCCTGCTCGAACTCAAGGAAGTGGCTAAATGCGGGAACGTACGATTGAAAACATGGCGGGTGGCACGGGCCACGACTTGAAGCCAGGCTCGCCCGGGTTCACAGACTCGAACGAAGCATACGGAAGCAAGGACACTCGCGGGTTCGCTCGGACACGAATGGCGATGCTGATGGCGCTGTTTGCACTATTCTGCGTGCTGCAGCTTCGGGCACAGACTCCCCCACTAGCTGGCATTGCGCACGTGGCCTTTCGCGTCGCCGATCTTGATAAATCGCGGGCCTTCTATCACACCCTGGGTTTCGAGCAGGCATTCGAGTTTGCCGACGACGGCAAAACATCAGTTGTGTTCATAAAAATCAACGATGACCAGTTCATCGAGTTATATCCTCGTACCGAAGACTCTGAGCCGCTTGGCCTGGCGCACGTTTGCTTTGAAACCAATGCCCTGGAAGCGTTGCGTGCCGATTATCTGAGGCACGGCCTGGAACCTTCCGAGATCGAAAAGGGACGCGCGGGCAACCTGCTGTTTGATCTTCTCGATTTCGAAGGCCAGTTGCTCGAATATACGCAGTACCTGCCCGGCTCGTTGCATTCCATGGACCACGGTAAACATCTCGAAGGCGACCGTATCTCCCAGCATCTGCTGGAGGCAACGATCCCTGTGCGCAATATTGCCGCGGCGCGTAGGTTCTACGCTACAAAGCTACGATTCGAACCTAGTAGCCCTGGTGGCGTAAAGCTCCGCCTCCCGGGAAACTCTGAAGATCAAATTGAACTGGCATCCGCCTTCGCGACAAAAACTGCGCGGATTACTTTTGCAGTGGAGAATACGGAGCACACCGCGACAAACCTGCACCGCCGTGGATTCAAGGTACGTGCGGATGCCAATTCAGTCTCCATTAGCGACCCAAACGGACCTCTTATCGTCTTTAGGGAAGTACAAGGAAGAAAGCGCTGAGCGTCGCTTGTGTGACGTGAAAAAGCGTTCATACCGGGATTAGCTCTTCGGCTGGACGTTCGTCGTCTCGCCTATCAAGTCATCTGGGATGGAGCACCGCTACAGCCAATCTGCCCGTTTGTTCGCGTTCCCACGCCGAATGCTGTCATCCGTGAGCCTTTTGGGGCTCCTGGCGTGGAACCGCAATAATGCTTAACCACAACGCCGACAAGAAACAATTTCATCCAGCAACTGTGGGTTTCTCCATGGGTTTTGCGCGTGTTCCCCTATTTATAAAAAGAGCGGCCCTGACACGGTCAAGTCTCAACCGTATGAGCCGAAGGTCAGTTCAATCTAAATGTGCGCGCTGGGCGAGTTCAAAAATGGCTCACGGCCTTCTTCTCTTCCCTTGAGCCCTAATCAGAGTCAGAACCGTGCGGGACACTGAGAGGTTCAGCACGCAGCTCATTTCAGCCAGCGATCCAGCCACAAGAAAGCTTCTTTCTGCATTTGTGTGTTAAACAAGTGCGGAACATCGTAAACTCGTGCTTGGAACCTTTCAGCATGATTCAAGTTCTGGTAGATGCCGCGAATTCTTTCTACTGCAAGGCGCATTCCTTCGGCGGTAAATAGCTCGTCTCGACCGCAGTTCAGCACGAAGAGCGCACAATCGGGAGCCCCCAAGCTTGCGACATCGGGGTGGTCCAGGCCAGCGTGAACGACGTAAGAATCGAAGATATCCGCATGACTTTTTTCGGCAAGATCGAGCGTTGTCGGCAAGGTAGTCATCCATGCCACGATCACCCCCGCGTGGATACGCGCATCGCGGCCAGCAAGGTAGGTGGAGCGGAAGCCACCTCCAGAGAGACCGATGCAACCGATGCGGCGTGAATCCACTTCCGGCAGGGAAACCAGCAGGTCGACTGCACGCATATCGTCATAGCTAACGATTCCCAGCCAGTTAAGTCCATTGTAGCCGAGCAACGTAATTAGATCTGCGGTGCGCTGCTCCAGAAAGTCGTCAACGACGGAAACATAACGCTCACTACTCGCATCCAGGCCCGCGATCGCCTGCCGGTAGCTGGTAGGCGGGTAAGTGTATGTGAGCCTGCGTTCACCCCAGTAAAAGCAATCCGCAACCACTACAACATAGCCGCTGCGGGCCAGTTCGCTGGCATAGGAGCGGCCGTCATAATAAGTCTTCTTAAAGGAAGTAAGCGCAGCGTGCTCTTGGTCCATCTCTACTAACTTCTCTTTTCCGAAGTAATACTCTCCACCATGGTCGTGAAGGGCGACCACTGCTGGGAATGGACCCTTCCCTTCCGGAATCAGAAGAAAGGCCGGAATGCGGTAGTGGGACGTACCTGCGAAGGAGATCACACGCAGTTCATAACCGGCGCGAGAGACGCGCAGTTTCAGGCGAACATCTAGAGGTACGGACGCCGGTAAATAGGCGAGGCCGCTGCTGATCGATGCACGCCCACGCCTACTCCATTCCTTAGCTGAGATTTCACCCCGCCGATCATATGCCAGCGGGAAGCCGTGTTCCTGCTGGATGGAGCGAATGACTGGTGCCAGGGAGCCAAGGTAGCTTTCGTGGTCCGTGGCTAAAGACTCTGCTTCGTTATCCGGCGAAGTCATCATGGACTCAGGCTTGCCGAACGGGCCTGAAGAGGCTAAAGCTGCATTCTTGGTTGCCAGGCCGCGAAGAGGCAGAATTCCTGCCGCAAAGCTGCCGAGAGCCCTACACAATTCGCGTCGCGTGATGCCCACCGGCTTCTCCGTCCTTTAGGTAGAAATTAGGTTTCATGATCGCACAGCTCTCGAGCAAAGCTACGATGTCTCTGTCCT
>QIAA01000207.1 GCA_003224905.1 Acidobacteriota bacterium | reverse complement strand
TAAGTGGTTCGTTTTTAAGTTTCCGCAAATAAATACGCCCGTGAAACGCCGTTCAAGTGTCTGGCAGGTCATTGCGACTGTGATTCTGCTGGGGTCAGTTGGCTGTGGGAAATCTGACCAACCGCAGGCGCGTCCGCCAGAAGTCGAGGTGGTTCAGGTCGAGCAAAAGGATGTTCCTATCTGGAACGAGTGGGTCGGCACCTTGGATGGGTTGGTCAACGCGCAGATCAGGCCGCAGGTAACGGGCTATCTACTTCGCCAGACCTATCAAGAAGGCTCTTTTGTGAGAAAGGGACAGTTGCTGTTTGAGATCGATCCGAGAACTTTCCAGGTGGCGTTGGATCAAACCAAAGCGCAGCTCGCCAATGCCGAGCAGCAGCTCGCGCAGGCCGAGGCGAATCAAGTCAAGGCCCAGCTCGACGTCAATCGCTATGTTCCGCTCGTCAAAGAGCAGGCGGTTACGCAGCAGGATCTCGACAACGCCGTCCAGGCCAATCTCGCCGCCCAGGCTCAAGTCCGGGCAGCCAAAGCGCAAATCGATGCGGCGAAGGCCCAGGTGGCTGCGGCTCAGCTCAATCTGGGCTTTACCAAAATCGTCTCGCTGATCGACGGCATTGCTGGCGTCGCTCAAGCACAGATTGGAGATCTCGTGGGGCCGACCGGTCTGCTAACGACCGTGTCCACGCTTGACCCGATCAAGGTCTATTTCCCCGTGAGCGAACGGGGATACCTCGACTACGTGAAGGAAAACCCCGATGCAGCGAAACGCGCCGCGCAAGAGAAACAGTTAGCCTTGGAGCTAGTTTTGGCTGATGGGTCGCTTTACCCCAACAAAGGCACCTTTTCTTTCGCAGACCGCCAGGTGGATGTAAAGACCGGGACGCTACGGCTGCAGGGACTGTTCCCCAATCCGGGGAATATCCTTCGCCCCGGCCAGTTTGCCCGCGTTCGGGCTGTAACAAAGACCAGGAGAGGAGCCCTGCTCGTTCCGCAGCGCGCGGTGACAGAGCTGCAAGGTAGCTATCAGGTGGCCGTAGTGAGCAAAGATAACAAGGTCGAGATCCGACCGGTTAAAGTGGGTGAGCGTGTCGGCACCGAGTGGATCATCGAGCAAGGGTTGAAGCCGCGCGAGCGGGTCGTCGCCGAGGGGATCCAGAGGGTGAGGGCGGGCATGACGGTCAACCCTAAGCCGCTCAAAGCGGTGACCGAAGCCAAACCCGCGCCCACAGCAAAATCTGAACCGAGGTAATTCACCATGTCCAAGTTCTTCATCAACCGGCCTATTGTTGCAATGGTCATTTCGATCGTGATGGTGATCATCGGCCTTGTCGCCATGGTGCAGCTGCCGATCGCGCAGTTCCCCGAGCTCGCCCCGCCGGAGATCCTACTTAACGCGACGTATGTCGGCGCCGATGCGCTGACCCTCGAGCAATCGGTCGCAACGCCCATCGAGCAGCAGCTACAGGGTGTCGATAACATGATCTACATGAACTCGACCAACGCCGCGAGCGGGCTGATGCGGCTGAGGGTGGACTTCGACGTCGGCACAAACGCAAACACTGACCAGATCCTCACGCAGATGCGCTACCTCCAGGCCGAGTCGCAGCTTCCGATCGACGTCCGCAACCAAGGGGTCACCATCCTCAAGTCGGCTACCAGCCCGCTGGCGCTGTTCTCTCTCTACTCGCCGAAGGGAACCTATGACGGCACTTTCCTCGCGAACTACGCATACATCAACATCAACGATCCGATGAGCCGTGTGCCTGGTGTCGGCCAGGTCGCAATCTTCGGCGCGGACAAGTACGCGATGCGTTTCTGGGTGCGGCCCGATACCTTGGCGAGTTTGGGCATTACCGTCAGCGATATCATCAACGCGCTCAGCAATCAGAATACCGTAAACCCCGCCGGCCAGATCGGCGCCGAGCCGGTACCACCCGGACAGGAGTTCACCTACACCGTTCGCGCGCAGGGTCGCCTTCTGACCGCAGAGGAATTTGGCAACATCGTCGTGCGCGCCAACCCGGACGGCTCCATCGTACGGATGAAGGATGTAGCTCGGGTGGAGCTGGGCGCCCAGAAGTACAACCAGATCGGACGCCTTAATGGCAATCCGGCCGCGATCATCGCCATCTATCAGTTACCCGGCTCCAATGCGATCGACACCATGAACCGCGCCAAGCAGTTAATGGAGGATTTGAAAAAAAGATTCCCGCAAGACCTCGACTATGCGGTCTCGCTCGACACCACCTTGGCAGTGACCGCGGGCATCGAGGAGATCGTTAAGACGCTTTTCGAAGCGCTCGCCCTGGTCATAATTGTCGTCTTTGTCTTCCTGCAAAACTGGCGGGCGACCCTGATTCCTCTGCTGGCGGTCCCGGTGTCGCTGGTCGGGACTTTTGCCATTTTCCCGCTACTGGGTTTCTCCATCAACACGCTTTCGCTTTTTGGCCTGGTCCTGGCGATTGGTCTGGTGGTGGATGATGCGATTGTCGTGGTGGAGGCGGTCGAGCAACACATCGAACGGGGGATGTCGCCTCGCGATGCAACGCTCAAAGCCATGGAAGAAGTCTCTGGACCCGTGGTGGCAATCGCGCTGGTCCTCTCGTCGGTCTTCCTGCCCGTCGCGTTTGTCGGCGGCATTCAGGGGCGACTGAACAATCAGTTTGCCGTGACAATTGCTATCTCGACTCTCATTTCGGCCTTTAACGCCCTGACGCTTTCGCCCGCGCTGTCGGCGCTGCTGCTGAGGCCGCGCAAGGAATCGCGAGGCCTCCTCGGGCGATTTTTTGACGGCTTCAATCGGGGGTTTGGGAAAGTAATGCACGGCTACCTCGTAGGGAGCGATGCCCTGCTCCACAAGGCGGCCTTCTCGGTGGTTCTGCTTCTTGTTATCGCTGTGTCCGCCGGCCTGCTTGGCTCTTCCTTACCGAGGTCTTTCCTCCCGGAGGAAGACCAGGGTTACTTCTTTCTCAATGTGCAACTTCCCACGGCGGCATCGTTGCAGCGGACCGACAACGTCGCCAAGCAAATCGAAGGCATTCTGAAAGAGACGCCGGGCGTTCAGACCTTCAATACGGTCGTCGGGTTCAGTCTTCTCAGCTTTGTCAATACGACGTACAACGCTTTCTATTTCGTCACTTTGAAGCCCTGGGACGAGCGTGATCCCCAGGGATTAACCGCCGACGTCATCATCCATCGCCTCAACCAACGCCTCGCCGGGCTTCCGGAAGCACAGGCGTTCGCCTTTGCGCCGCCTGCGATTCCTGGCATTGGCACGTCCGGCGGCGCAACATTCATGCTCGAGGACCGTTCCGGCCAGGATATCGCATTCCTGGCGCAGAATACGGATCGATTCCTCCAGGCCGCCCGCCAGCGTCCCGAGTTCGCTTCGCTCACCACGACGTTTATTCCCAGCGCCCCGCAGGTCTTTGCCGATGTGGACCGCGACAAGGTGCTTAAGCAGGGTGTCGATCTGGGTTCGGTGTACCAGACGCTGCAGGCTTTCATGGGCGGGGTGTTTGTCAACTACTTCAATCGCTTCGGACGCGTGTGGCAGGTATATGTCCAGGCAGAGGGCGAGTTCCGCACCGAGGCGGATAATGTCGGCCAATTCCGCGTGCGCAATAGCGACGGGCAGCCAGTGCCGCTCTCGACATTGGTGAAGATGCAAACCACTTACGGGCCCGAGTTTACCGTCCGCTTCAACGGTTACAGGGCGGCGCAAATCAACGGCATCTTGGCGCCCGGCTACAGCTCAGGCCAGGGAACGAAGGCATTGGAGGAGGTGTTTGCTCAGACCATGCCGCGAGAAATGGGTTACGACTATTCAGGCATGTCGTTTCAGGAGAAGGTGGCTGCAGAGGGCGTATCCGCCACCGCCATTTTCGGGTTCTCGCTGCTCTTCGTCTTCCTGATCCTGGCAGCGCTCTATGAGAGCTGGTCGCTGCCGTTCTCGATACTGCTGACGGTGCCGATCGCAGTCTTTGGCGCCTTCACCGGCCTGTGGATGCGCCGTTACGCCTTGGACGTGTATGCCCAAATCGGTCTGATCGTGCTCATCGGTCTCGCCGCGAAGAACGCCATCCTGATCGTCGAGTTCGCCAAGCTCGAGTTCGAGAAAGGACGTAGCCTGATGGAGGCGGCGCTGGAAGGAATGCGACTACGCCGGCGCGCACTCTTTATGACCTCATTAGCGTTTATCTTCGGCCTCGCGCCGTTATGGATCGCTGTGGGTTCCGGGAGCGCGGCGCGACGAACGCTGGGTACGGTGGTGATCGTGGGTATGCTGGCCGACACACTCATCGCCAGCTTCCTCATCCCGGTCTCGTTTTATGTGGTAGAGCGTCTCTCGCGCCGCCGGCAGGAGCATGAGGTGGGAGCAGAGCAGCCGGCACCGGAAGTGGGATGAGGGGGCAATGATGATTCGACATCCGGAGATGAAAAAGCGCGCGAGCGCCGCAGCCGCATTGATCCTGCTGCTGAGCGGCTGCATGATTGGCCCGGATTACCGGCGGCCTGCCGTGACAATGCCGGATGCATTCCGCGGCGCTGCCGCTGCAATAACTCCTGACGCTCAATCCATTGCCGAGCTTAAATGGTTCGAAGTTTTCCAAGACGAGCAGTTGCAGGAATTGATCCGCACGGCGCTGGCGCAGAACTACGATCTCCGCGATGCGGTCGCGCGCGTCGATGCGGCGCGCGCCAACCTCGGCATCACTCAAGCGGATCAGTACCCGAACTTCGGTATCGGTGCCGATGTTACCTCTAGCGAGCTATCGCGGCAGGGACAATTTACCATCCCCAGAGGAACCAGCCGCCAGCGCACCTTTGGCACCGTCTTCCTCAATCTGTTTTCCTTTGAACTCGACATCTGGGGTCGCTTGCGCCGAGCGACGGAAGCAGCGCGCGCCGATTTGCTAGGTGCGGACTGGACGCGAAAGGCCGTCGTCACGACCCTGATCAGCGACGTGGCCACCGCCTATTTCAGCCTTCTCGAACTGGATATGGAATTGGAGATTGCAAAAAACACTTTTATTACGCGCGCGGAATCGCTACGGGTCATCAGGGTTCAGCAGCTGGGCGGGGTCGCGACGCTTTTGGACGTGCGACAGGGAGAGCAGCTGGTTTACACTGCGGCTGTGTCTATACCGGACGCCGAGCGCCAAATCGAGCAAACCGAAAATCAAATCAGTTTTCTGCTCGGGCAAAATCCAGGCTCTATTTCGCGAAGCCATCTGCTAACGGAGCAGCAGACGCCGCCGGAGGTGCCGGCGGGATTGCCGTCCAAGCTGTTGGAAAGGCGTCCGGATATCCGGGCGGCGGAGCAAAACCTGGTCGCCGCCAACGCGATCATCGGCGTGGCAAAGGCAGCCTATTTTCCGCAGATTACACTCACCGGAGAGTTCGGCTATCAAAGCACGGCGCTGGCGAATTTGTTCTCGGGCTCAAGAAGAATATGGAGTTTTATCCCGCAGATTACCCAGCCGATCTTCGCCGGCGGTCGCATTACCTCCGGCGTCGACTTGGCTGAAGCGCAGCAGCGTAGCGCGCTTGCGCAATACGAAGGGGCCGTTCAAGCGGGATTTCGCGACGTCTCCGACGCGCTGGTCCAGTACCAACGCATTAAAGAGATCCGCACGCAACGGGAGTTGCTGGTCACCGCGTTGCAAGACCGAAAGTACCTGAGGTACCGCGGCGGAGTCGATACGATGCTCAATGCGCTTACCTCAGATCAGGATCTGTTCGTTGCAGAATTAAGCCTCGCTCAAACCAGGCGCGACGAGTTGTTGTCACTGGTTCAGCTCTACAAAGCTCTCGGGGGAGGATGGCAGGAATGAGATCTCCAGCGTGCCGGTGTTCAAAGCGCGCCGGCCCGATGTCCGTAACGAAACAAATTGACGGATGAGCGCAAAACCAATCGCCAATGAGAAATGAGGAGGAAGCTATGGCAGAGTCATGCGAACACATTAAGGGACTAACCGCAGACAACTTTCCACCGCCGAAAACTCCCGACGCTTGCGAAGAATGTCTAGTCGAGGGATCAAGGTGGGTGTCGCTTCGCGAGTGCCAATCATGTGGCCACGTCGGCTGTTGCGACTCATCACCGCGGAAACATGCGACCAAACACTTCCACGACACGCATCATCCCGTCATGCGTGCGCTTCCACCAGCAAACTGGACGTGGTGCTACCTTCACGAGATCACGGGAAGCCTTGGGCAACCCACAGCCGCACAGAAGTAAATCGTATCCGGCTCAGGTCCGGCGCCATCTATCAATTCGTGACGATCTCCATGATGCTGGCCTGTGCCTTAGTTGCGCCGAGAGATTCAGTGAGCGGGCATATGAATCTGCTTGGCTCGCCAGGCTATCTCTGCTGCTCCTCGTAATGACTCCTTATCGGTAGGAGTCCTTCTCGGTTGACCACTCCGCATATATCAGCCAGATTAAACCTGGAGGATCGAGAGTGCCTCATTACGAGATTTATGTGCATTGTGACGAATGTGGTGGTGAGCATCCAATGCGGGTTAGGATTTATCTAAACGATGGTCCGGTCGAGAAAAAAAGTATCGCTGAAATGTTTCAAGGAGCGCCAGTACCTCCACAGGTTTCTGCTATACAGCGCCACAAAACATTATGCTTAAAGACAGGAAAGATATTTATACAAGAAAAGGACGAGCATATATTTTTGGTCCCGACTTCAGTTATGGGCGTCCTGCCCAAATTTTCTTAACCGCTCCCACA
>QIAA01000126.1 GCA_003224905.1 Acidobacteriota bacterium | reverse complement strand
CATCCGGTTCTTGTTCATCGGCTCGCGCCTTTGATCCACGCTTCTTTCAGACCCCATCTCGCGACGACGCCCTTGCGCTTCTCTAGCCCTTCACCTCCACCAGGCTGGGCAGGGGACTTTCACCCCCTAGCTGTCGAACATGTTCGGCACACAAAGAAAACGGACCAGGCAAAAGCCTGGTCCGGAATGCCTCAGCCTGCACTTCAGAACGAGAACTTTAAGCCGAACTGAATAAGGCGTGGATTGTTTAGCTGTGAGGTCACCTTTCCAAATCCGTTGCCACTTAGTTCTTTTATCGGGGTAGCGACTACTCGCTTCGTTGACGCGTATACAGACGTCGCAGTCTGATAGCATCATAGGGGGCAGGATTTCTGCGACGTCGGCTGGTCTGGCTGACTGCCAACTGCTAAAGCAGCATTCATGCATCGCGGACGCACACTCACGCTGAGCTTTCCTCCCTTCACGAAAGCGGTGAAGTGGCTGATTCTGATCAATGCCGGGGTTTTCCTGTTCACAACCCTGCTGCAGGCTTTTGCTCCTACTGCGGGCGCTGTCTTCTCTTTGGTGTTCTCCCTGGTTCCCGGCCTGGTTGTCCGGGGCTGGTTATGGCAACTACTCTCGTACTCCTTTCTTCACGTCGGACTTTTTCACATTCTCTTCAACATGCTTTGGTTGTGGATGTTTGGCGCACAACTGGAAATGGACTGGGGCAAGAATAAGTTCCTGGAATTTTATTTGTTTTGTGTCGTGGGCGCCGCACTCACCACAATCACTGTGTCCTATACAGGCCTCGGCGGAATTACTCCGAAGACGATGACGGAGGGCGCTTCTGGTGGAGTACTTGGTATTCTGATGGCTTTTGGCCTGATCTATGGCAACCAGGAAATCATGCTATTTCCGATTCCATTCTCGATCCGGGCTAAATACTTTGTCGCTGGAATTGCATTTATCGAACTCATCAGCGCGATCAATGCCGCTGCTCCGGGACATGGCCAGAGTATCGCCTATATCGCGCACCTGGGTGGATTGCTTTTTGGATTTCTATATGTGAAATTCGTGCCGCGCCGCGGTCTGATGTTCAACGCAACCGAAAGATACTTCGGTGTCCGAAATTCCTACTACCGCTGGAAACGCCGTCGCGCTGCCCGCAAGTTTGAAGTCTACATGAGCAAGCATGATCGCAAGGTCACCTTCGACGAGCACGGCAACTACATTCCCCCTGACGAACTTGATAAGAAGAATGGCGGCTCCAAATCAGGTTGGGTGAACTAGCACCGCAAGCCTGAGAACAAGCGCCTACGGCTCGCGTCTTCCTCTTACAAACATAGATGATGGTGCAAGACCGACTAGACGGGATGAGTCGAACAGCGCGAGCACGCGCAACTCTGCGCTATCCCCGAAGCTGCGCCACCACGCCATTCCCATGTAGAGAAAGTGCTTGCAAGAGATAGCTGGCGAGGAGTTCGTCCCACGCTGGCCGCAGTTCTGCAGGCTGATCATGGCTGTATGTCTTGAGCGTCAGTGCTGGTGACGGTAGGGCAGTAGCAGGTTCAGAATCCCCATTTCCGAAGGGCAATATAGCACTCGGGCCAATGGATCTTCAGTGGTCACCAGACGTGAGTGCGTTGGAACACTCATCCGCTGCGGCTTCTGAGAAGAGCTCGCTCGCGAACAGAATCGTAAAGGCGGTTGCCGAGGACCCGCTTGGCCGCGCTGCGAATGGAATCGCGTAGCTCTATCTTCCATAACTCACGCCCAGCACAAATGTTTTGAAAGTCGGCGAGATTGGTTTCCCGCATGATCGCAACCCGTCCGAGCGTATAGCAATCGGACGAGCGCAAATTCACTCGGGCGCGACTATTGGCCACGGTAACATATCCGGCTTCACGCGCAAGGGCCGCTACGCGCCGGTCATACCGGCCGCCTGGGCACGAGAAGTGGCGGATCGCTTCACCAAGTATTTCCTCCAGGCGATGTTTAGACTCGAATAACTCTTCGTGCACGCCAGCATCGTCAAGGTCAGACAGATATCGATGTGTCATAGAGTGAGAGCCTATTTCAAACCCACTCTCCTTAAGTTGACGCAATTGTGCACGTGACATGTAGCCCTGAGTTCCAATGAAGCCAGCTGTGGCGTAAAACGTGGCGCCAAAACCGTGTTCCTTAAGGATAGTTGCGGCGCTCGTCAAGTCGGTCTCAGACCCATCGTCGAAAGTGATCGCGACTGCTGCATTCCCTCCGTCAAACGTGAGGGCCTCAGACACGCTCAGTCCGCGCCACCCGGCAGTCCTTAGCCAGCCCATCTCGGCCTGGAAATTGGCAACGGTCAGAACGTAACGAACGTATCCAGGCTCTGTCCGGCAAAGAGGGCGTGCCGGCAATTCAAGCTCGTGATACATCAGGAAGACCATTTCAGTCTTTATTGGAGTTGGATAACACCGTCTCCTCTATCGGCTACATGAAATTCAGATTACGGAGATTCCGCCCCGGCCTGTTTGAAATGGAAAGATACTAAACACAATGTTCGTACCGTAGGGCTCCGGGTCAATCCGCGCAAACAGCGGTTATCGACAATGTCACACAGAGCGATATCGGTCGGGCTCTCGACAGCATTCGATCAACAGAGTCTTTACCCAGAAAATATTCTTTTTGAATCTGATCTTACGAACTCTCGTGGATCCCAGCAATATCCTTCGCTCATTGAATGCTCTGAGATCAATAAAGGCTACTCACTTGTGCTCGCGTCCGTTGTGTGCCTTCCATTAAGACGTATTTTCGTCATGGCATCGTGAGTTAATGTGAGGCTCAAGCAGCGACAGCAGCGGTTCCTGCAGAAAGGCTCCCCCGGCAATCAGGCCAGATACCAAGGGCTGCTTTTGATTGAACCGCAATGGCGTGTTTTCGAGCGTGGAGACAAATCCACCGGCGCTTTCGACTAAAGCCGCGCCGGCGGCGATATCCCATTCGTGCTTGGGTACCAGCGTGAAAGTGGCGTCGGCCAAACCTGCAGAGACCAGAGCCAGTTTGTACGCAACGGACCCCATCCGATGAATTTCGAACGGGGCGCCTGCAAACTGCTGCCATTCGCCACGGTTGACCTCGCTCCGGCTCGCAAGAACGCGCGCATCTCTGAGGGATTTTCGTTGCGCGCACCGGGCGGGTTTCTCGTTGTAGGTGACTCCTGAATTCAGTGAGCCCAGAAAAATCTCGTTTGTCACTGGATTGCAGATGCCGCCAGCAACAGCGCGGCCGTTATCCACCAGCGCAACTGAAACACAAAACTCTGGGATACCGGCAACAAATTCCCGGGTACCATCCAGCGGATCCACAACCCAAACTCTCTCATGGCTGAGCCGCGAAAAGTCATCCACAGTTTCTTCTGAGAGCCAACCCTCGCCAGTCCGAAGCAGTTCTTTGTGAAGCACAGCATCGACGGATTTGTCCGCTTCCGTCACGGGATCCTGGCCCGCCTTGTATTCTGCTTCGATCGCGCCCGCAGTGAATCGGCTCAAAACCGAGCGCGCCGATTCAAGCGCTGATTGGATGCGCTGCAAAATCTCTTTTTCAGAATCTTGAGTCATGAACTGTGTCAGGTGTCATCAAGCCAGGAGCATGCGCGCACCGGTAGCCAGCAACACTGTGCATAGAATCCGTCTCAGCCAGAGTACGGGAACGCGAGTGCTCAGATGCGAACCGAGCAGACCACCAGGAATTGAACCAATAAGAAGCGAACCTACCAGGTGAAAATCGACATTGCCAACTCGCCAATGCATCAGACCGGTTACTCCCGTAAGCAACACCGCGTGTACGATGTCGGTGCCGACCATGACTCTCGGGGGATAGCTGTAGAACAACAGAAGCAACATCATGACGATACTGCCTGAACCTACAGAAGTCATTCCCACGAGGAGGCCTGCGATCAGACCAATGGCAGACATGCCGATGAATGACTTCATCGTGGGAGAACGATTAGCTACGTGGTCTTCAATGCGTCCCTGAAACAGCAGGAGAATGGGAATACAGATCAACAGAATTCCCACTGCCGTGGTTATGAAGCTATTTACCCTGATGCCGTATATGTTTCGCAGATGCATCAACAAGCGCACGCCGACCACTGATCCTGGGACGCTGCCACTGGCCAGGGCAAGCACGACTCTGCGTCGAACCGTGCCTTTGCGCAAATGGAGCCAGCCGGACCCGATCTTGGTTACAAAATTGAAAACAGCATCAGAGCCTACCGCCAGAATCGGGGGAACTTTCAGGACGAAGATCAAGATCGGCAACAGCAGAACACCGCCCCCAAGCCCGGTCATCCCGATCAAGGTGCCCACTAACAAACCGATAAAAATTGTGACTGCGGCTGTCATTTCAGATTGGGAGCAGGATCAAGATGACCCCGCTACTCCGATGAAGCCCTCCCGCTCTAAGTGCAGAATGATTTCCTGTGCCGCCTCCTCCGGCGTCCGCTCGGCGGTGTTGATGACAACTTCCGCATCTTTGGGTTCTTCATACGGATCAGAGATCCCGGTGAACTCCTTGATGAGCCCGGCGCGCGCTTTGGCGTAAAGCCCTTTGCGGTCGCGCTGTTCACAGACTTCCATCGGCGTCGCAACGTGCACGAGAATGAAGCCGCCCAGAGATTCGATCATGGAACGCACCTGCTTGCGAACCGCATCGTAGGGAGCGATGGGGGCGCAGATCGCGATCCCGCCGTTCTTGGTGATTTCCGACGCCACGTAGCCAATGCGACGGATGTTGATGTCGCGGTGCTCCTTGCTGAAGCCGAGTTCGGAAGACAAATGTTTGCGGACTAGATCTCCGTCAAGAAGCGTGACCGGACGCCCTCCGGTCTCGAGAAACTTCGTGATCAGCACGTTAGCGATGGTTGATTTTCCCGAACCGGACAGGCCAGTGAAGAAGATTGTTACTCCCTGCTTGTGACGTGGAGGATAGCTGCGCCGCAATTCCTGCACAACTTCAGGGTAGGTAAACCAGCTCGGAATCTCGCGGCCCTCATTCAGGCGCTGCCGCAGGTCAGTGCCGGAAATGTTGAGAACGCGCGCTCCTTTGGGGACCTCGTCATCGGGGTAGTATTTGTCCTCGCCTTCGAGGTACACCATCATGCTGAAGGGCACCATGGTCACACCGATGTCCGCCTCGTGTTTCCTGAAGAGTTCCTGTGCGTCGTAAGGACCATAGAAAGGCTTGCCGTTAGTGTCATTCCCTGGTCCGGCATGGTCGCGGCCCACGATCAAATGGGTGCAGCCGTGATTCTTTCGGATGATCCCGTGCCAGATCGCCTCACGTGGCCCTCCCATGCGCATCGCCAGCGGCAGCATGGCCAGCTTCACAGTTCCTGCAGGATATTTCGAAAGCAGCAATTGATAGCAGCGCACACGCGTGAAGTAATCCACGTCGCCAGGCTTGGTCATGCCAACAGAAGGGTGGATGAGTAAGTTTGATTCCACTTGTTTGGCGGCGCGGAATGTCAGTTCCTGATGCGCCCGATGCATGGGATTGCGCGTTTGAAATGCGACTACGCGCCTCCAGCCCAGGCGCCCGAATTCGGTGCGTAACTCGGCCGGAGTTAGCCGCAGGCTTTTAAAATCGTAGTGCGCCGGAGACTGCAAACCTTCCGTCTTGCCGCCCACATACCACGAATTACCTTTGTTCAGCACATAATCGACGCCGGGATGAGCACTGCTCGTAGTCTTAAACACCGCTTCCGCTTCTGCCTTGCGATCGGGCTGCCACACGTCTTCCACGTGCAATACCGCTAGCATCACGCCTTCGGGATCGCGCAGCGCAACTTTGCTGCTGCCTGGCTTAAGCGATCTGGCGAACTCTTCTGTTACATCAAGGGTGATCGGAATCGGCCATAGAACCCCGCTCGCCAACCGCATTTCACGACACACGCTTTCGTAATCTTTCTTGTTCATGAAGCCACCAAGAGGCGAAAAACCCCCGCTCATGAGGAGTTCAAGATCGCAGATCTGCCGCGCACTAAGATCCCAGGAAGGCCATTCACGCGAGTGCGATTTCAGGTCTGTGGCTCGGTCAGGCTCCGCTATGAGGTTAACGAGTTCCCCGCCGTGTGCTGAAATGAGGTGACTATGCCCTGTAGACGTGCTCAATACTTAACCTCCCAGATTGTCGTTTAGTGCGTTAAGGGACGGCAAACCACGTTCGAAGCATTGATTGGGGATTACCAAGAACCGCCGCAGCAAACACCATTCTAAAGTAGAAACTCCGAGTGCGGACGCTTTCCTGCTGTTCCGGACGGTAAATTCAACCACCAACCCGCTTCCACACTTGCCTGTCGCAAATACTTGCATTCGTTTCACCTGCCATGGTGCAACCCGCTTCACATCGGCTCGAGTTTTGATCATTCACAGCGTCGCGTCCACGGAATTTGGATTGCCGATTGCATTAAAATGGGGCAAAGTTAACTAGGCAGTTAGCTGTGGACATATCAAGTGGATCAATCCCATACAGGCCCGCATCGTAAACTGACGCTGGATGCGGAATCGTTCGAAGAGCTGCTCGCGGCGGCCTATGTCGTCCAGGAGCATACTGACCACCTCCACGTTACTGCTCAGGGAAGTGATTCGTCCCAGGCTCTGGCTGAAATTGTTGAAACCCGAAGACTGCTTCAGAGCGAATGCCTGAACTTCGAAACTGCTGCTGACCTCATTGCGAAGCGAACTCAAAGGATCATCAAGGCATCCGCTGTCACCGTTGGAGTGCTTAAAGAGGGTAAGCTCTGCTACCAGGCGGAGGCAGGCAATGCGGCAGTCCAGAGTGGCGAGCCGGTACCTGCCGACTCCTACCTCAATCGCGGCGAACCTCTGGAGTGCTCCGATACAGCGAAGAGCCGAGAAAGGTTCTTACAAATTGCGGCAGAGAAAGGCGTCAAAGCTCTCCTGGTTATTCCGTTGTACCGTGATCGCCGCTTTCTGGGCTTCCTGGAATTGCAATTTGAAAAACCAAATTCGTTTCATGAGGGCGACGTCCGAGCCGCGCAGTTGCTGGCCAGTCTGCTGGTCGAGTCGTTCGATTTCAACCGTAAAACCAGCCCGTACTCACTCTCGGAAGAACATGAAAACATGCTCAAGCTTCTGCAGGACCTTCGTCCTGAACTGGAGCGACTAGAGACAGCAGGCGAATCTCCTCGACTCCCGCAATCTGAGCAGAGTCGGCCCGTACCACAGATAACCCGTGCGGATGCTTCATCTGTCTGCAAGAAAGATGGGGTCGTTTCTGAAAACACGATTACTTGCAGAAGTTGTGGAAATGTTCTTGTTGCAGGCGAGGTGTTCTGTGGTATCTGCGGCACAGCGCGTCTCGAAAAACCGGCTCACGAGAATATCCAGCATAAGTCGGCCCCTCTCTCCTCCAAGCAACCGCCGCGAGAAGCGAATCCCATTGGTGACCAAGCCCAATCGGAACCTCTTCCAACGAAAACTCGATCCAGTTCTCCTCCCTCTTTCGAACAGTTCTTGTCGGAAGTTGCAGCGAGCCAGCAGCCCGAACCTTTTATGCATCCGAATTCAAAATCTACCAACGATTTTGGAAGGCTCAACTTACTGCGCAACGACGCAGACTCTGCTTTCAGCCCCGATTCGACACCTCAGGACCATGGTGAGCTATTGGAACCAGAGCGACAGGATCTCGATGAAGATGGCGCGCTTGGACAGACGGAACCATCCACCGCCACCGAATCAGTCTTGCAAGAATTGGCTGAGCCCGCCAGCACCGCGCTAGTCCCGCTTCGCATCATCCCGACTGGAGCGCTTCCCAATTCCGAGGGGATTCAACTAGCGCCGTGGAAGTCCGCCGGGAGAGCCCGCCAATGGCTGAAATTAGGCGGCATTACTGAGGCGTCAAAAAAAGAATGGGCGCAAAGACTTTGGAAGCGACATCGAGCCAATGTCTGGGTTGCGGTTTCTGCGTGTATCTTGCTTGCAGTAATCCTGACCTGGAGCACGCAATCGTCGGTGAGCAGTGTACCTTCAGGCGTCAAAGCACATGGCAGGCGCGCGGTGCCTAACCTCACGCTTTTTGAAAAGCTGCTCGTTACTATGGGTCTCGCCGTCCCCCCTGAGATGCCCGCCTTTTCTGGCAACCCTGACAGTAAGGTTTGGGTTGACGTCCATACTGCCCTTTATTACTGCCCTGGCTCCGAGTTGTATGGAAAAACCCCAGGTGGCCGTTTTACCACCCAAAAAGATGCCCAGCAGGACCAGTTTGAACCCGCCCGTCGCAAAGCCTGCGAGTAACCTGGAGCATCTACAGTAACTTTTTTCCGCTTCTCAGGTTTGACAAGTCCGACTTGCGATAGTGGAATTGTGTGTGGAGGTCAGGTGCCATACCCGTTGGAGGAAGCCTCGTCTGCGCCGGTTAGTGAGCTGCCAAAACCGGAACTAAATCCGATGATGAACCCCATGCTTGGCCGCAATCTCGGCCGCTGGGCACAGGCATACTTTACTAGTCCTCCCGAGAAACGGGAGGAGGCGGTCACTGAGCTTCTTCGCGAATTAGAATCTGAGACCTCCGACAAACCAGCGGTTAGCCAGCCTGCTCCCACTAGCGCCGCCCGAATCCAGGAACGCGAACAAATAATTAAGCAGTTCTTTGGGACATCGGAATCCGTGTCAGAGGCGGCTGAACCCGAGCATTTCTCCTCTAACGTAACCGGTCAGTCTTCCGCCCCTCCAGCGGAATTGTCATGTCCTGGCTGCTCGTACACGAATTCCATGGATCAGAAGTATTGCGGACACTGCGGCTCTCCCCTAAGCGCGCACGCGCAGGACATCGAGACCCGACCTTCAACACACCGCCATGCTCCCGCTCAAACTCCTGACGATACGCAATGGTTGCGGGAAAGAGCTCTCAACAGCTTCGAACAATACGAAGCTCCCAGTGGTGGCGGTTTGAAGTACGTCATCCTCATTTTTCTGATCCTGTTTGCGGGGTTCGCTTATATGCGATGGGTACAGTCACGCCAGCCGGTCGCAACTGTTTCGAAACCGGCTTCAGATCGAGGGACGGCCGTGCCACGGCCAGACCCCGTTACTCCAGCAGCAGAACCCGCTCGCAGTCGCTCGGAGGGCAGTGTCGACTCAAAACCGGGGCAAGTGATCAAACAAAATCCTGCAGCTGCGAACACGGCGAATCCGCCGGCGAAACAGAACCCCGTGCCCGCGGCTTTGCGGTCGAAAGAGAAAGAGACAGATACGAAATCAGCCGATGCGTCACCTGCGGACGCAGCGTCACAAGCCAGCTACCAAGACGTCCTCCTCGCGCAGCAATATCTCGAGGGCAGAATCGGAAGCCGGAATGCCCCACAAGCGGCGCAGTTATTGTGGAGAGCTGTGGCCAGGCAGAATAGTGATGCAGCTGTCTTGCTGTCAAACCTATATGCGCAGGGTGACGGAGTTCCGAAGAGTTGCGACCAGGCACGCCTCTTGCTGGTTGCGGCTGCGAAGAAGGGTTCAGCACAGGCAGCTCAGCAGCTTAGAACCTTCTACTCACACGCCTGCCGATAAGTGACGCCTAGACAAAAAGACCTCCTTTTCAAAAGGAGGTCTTTTTGTGTAAGCAAAGCCTAGTGTCTGAAATCGTGACTGATACGTCCCGACCACCGATCCAGACTCAGAATACTTTGTTCCCAGCTCTCCAGCACTTCAGGCGTGGGCAAGGCTTTCTTGTTTACGCGCTTCATACCAGAGAGCAAGCTCGACCCGGTTCCAGAGTCCGAGTTTGTCATAGATGATGCGTAGGTAGTTTTTGACAACGTGTTCTGTGGTTCCGATGGCATCTGCAACTTCGCGGTTTTTGAGTCCCTGGGCAACGAGTTCAATGACCTGTTGCTCTCGAGGATTTGGTTGGCGGCTTCCATACCGCTTTCCTCCGAACATATCTGCCTCCGATATAAGATTGTTGCCAGTTTTACCCGCTTGATACCGCTGGTGATTCCAAATCGCATAAATAGGCGATTGAAATGTGCCTTCACGGTGCGGCGAGCCATATGGAGCTGTTTGGCGATTGCATCGTTATCGCAGCCCTGAAGCAACAATTCCGCAATTTGCTGCTCCCGAGGGCCCAGTCGAATGGAGCTTTCCTTCATTCCGGACGTCCCCCTCAATTATTTGGATTTATGCCCCTGGCCGGGCAAAATTTCGCACACAGAAGTACCCAGGTGCGGGATGCCGCTTGGCATTCCACTCACGACTACTTCAATCAACTGATTTATCTTCCAAAAATCATAGCAGCTTCACTGCCAAGCTACTCAGGTATTTCAAAAAAATCATCCACAGGATATCCACAACACTGCCGGTACCCATCGTCACGCGCCGTCGCTCGGGCTAGTCGACCATGATGTCGCGCCAAGAACTTGATCTCTCGATGCCGAGCTCCGACGTAGCTGACTGATATTCAGTGCAAACCCTGCTGCAGCCGCCGCCGAAGAGCCGCGCTCAGATTCCCCACGGATAGACGGCCTATCGACGAGCAATGCCGATGGTTCGTCATGCGCCAGAACCGATGGAGACATCATAACTCGTTTATCTTCAAGCTGAGGCGAACCCCTTGGCAGGAAAAATTTTCTCGACTCGCGACTTTTTGTGAACTAATTACACTTCTTCGCCTCCGGGAAGCACGTGTCCATACGATCATACGAGAGAGGCCATTCAACTTACTACTGCGTTTGGACCTGGCGCTTTGGGAACGAAAGCCTTATTGAGTGATTTTTGATTTAAACTGACCCCGCGGACCTCAGCATGAAATTGTCGGTTGTAATGCCCGTTTACAACGAGCGCAGCACGTTGAGAAGCGTGGTGCAACGCGTTCTGGAAGTGCCTATCGATGTGGAAATGATCTGTATCGATGATGGGTCCAACGATGGATCCAGGGAAATGCTTGTCGATTTGGAGAATCAGTTTCCCAACGTGCGGATTCTTTTGCAGCACCGCAACATGGGTAAAGGTGCTGCGTTGCGCCGTGGAATCCAGGAAGCCACAGGCGATTTCGTCGTCGTTCAGGATGCAGATTTGGAATATGACCCTAGCGAATATCCAATTCTCATGGAACCCTTAATCGAGGGGAAGGCCGACGTCGTTTATGGCTCACGATTTCTGAGCAGCAGGCCGCATCGCGTGTTGTATTTCTGGCATTCAGTAGGGAACTCGTTTCTCACCTTGCTTTCCAATTGCTTAACAAACCTCAACCTCACAGACATGGAAACCTGCTACAAAGCTTTCCGGCGTGAGGTCATTCAGGCCATTCCCATCGAAGAGGATCGGTTTGGATTCGAGCCGGAAATTACGGTAAAAATTGCCAAGCGCCGCCTGCGCATTTATGAGGTTGGCATCAGCTATTGGGGACGCACTTACGAAGAAGGGAAAAAAATCGGCTGGAAGGATGGTATGCGTGCTTTGTGGTGTTTGCTGAAGTATTCCTTCAAGGAAACCACCGCTCCTCGGCCTACGGCGGAGTTGGTTTCCGGCGCCTCCCAAAAGGAACAACTTTCGCGCGCTGAAAAGTAGCAGGCGTTCTTTCTTATTTTTTGCGTCGGTTGTTTGAGCCTTTGCTCGTTGTGGTCCGATTCCGTTGTCCGAAATTCATTGACTTCGTTTTTTGCGCGTCTGTCTCGGCTGGTTTAGCGACGTGAGCCGATGGGTGGCGCACAGGCTTTCCTGTTCCTGATTTCACGCTCTGCCGCTCGATGTTTGCTAACAGCTGATCCAGGTTGCCGCTTTTCGCAGCTCCATGTCCGCCGAGTGTGCTCACGGTGGCTCGGCTTGTTGACGTAGCGCCAGTGCTTTGGCGATGGCTTGCCACGATATCTTTGTCCTGCAAATCCGCATTCTGAGCTGGCGCGAAAGGTCCCAACGCGAATGCGAAGCAAGCCGCTAATCCCAGGATGTACTTCATCTAATAACCTCCAGCCATCGGGGTTCAGCCCATCTAACCCCGATTAGCCATATTGTATGCAGAACTAACCCCGTTGGCTCGGCTTATTAATTCCCTTTGTTCTAAGATACGTTTCGGTTTGCAGTCCGGGGGGAGGTCCGAGAACGGGCAGGTTCTAGTGAGCGGTCGCCAATTTTCTTTGCATTTCCTCGAGCGAGATGCCTTTGCTTTCCGGATAGACCAACCACACTACAAAGAACTGCAAGACCATCATCAGAGAGAAGAACAGGAACGGATACCCGCCCGAGGTTGCCGCCAAAACCGGAAAGATTCCGGAAATCGAAGCGTTCATGATCCAGTGGGTAAAGCTGCCCAGGCTTTGCCCCTTAGCACGAATATTGTTGGGGAAGACCTCGGCCAGATATACCCAGATCACTGCGCCCTGAGAAAATGCGAAAAATGCAATGTAGGCAATCAGCAGCCAAAGAAGTGCGCACTGATGGCGTCCAGTAAAAAAGATGCCAGAGACGCCAGCAAGACATACCGCCGTTCCCACCGAACCGATCAAAAGGAGGGTCTTGCGTCCGATCCGGTCGATGACTGACATGGCCAGCATGGTGAAAACCAGGTTGGTAGCTCCAATGGTTACGGCTTGCAGGTTGCCCGATACTTTGCTGAATCCGGCCTGGGCGAAGATGTCATTCAGATAATAAAGAATCACGTTAATGCCGGAGAGTTGATTGAACAGGGCTACGCTGACACCGAGAAAAATCGGAAAAAGATGCTTCCGTGAAAACAGTGCTTCCCCAGCTTGTTGCTGTTCGATGCCGATGGAATCGACAATCTGCTGAAGCTCTAGTTCATAATCCTGTTCGCCGGCAAGCTGAAGTACACTTCTCGCCTCCTGGATGCGTCCCTTCTTGGCCAGCCAACGGGGGGCTACGGGGAACTCCAAACAGCAGCATAAAAAATAGGGCGGCCGGAATTGCCGTGACACCAAGTTCCCAGCGCCACTCTGACCTTCCAAAATCGGCGAGCCCAATCAGATAATTGGAAAAATATGCCAACAAGATTCCAAGCACCACATTGAACTGAAAGAATCCAACCAGCCGCCCGCGCAGTCTGGCGGGCGCAATCTCCGCGATGTACATAGGTCCGAGCACGGAAGACCCGCCAATCCCAAGTCCTCCCAAGAAACGGAACACGATCAGGGAATGCCAGTTCCACGACACCGCGCATCCCAATCCCGAGATCAGGTACAAGATCGCCATGATCCGCAGGCTGTCTCTTCGCCCGATCCACTCGCCGGGAAATCCAGCGAGCATTGCTCCGATCACGGTCCCCCAGAGAGCGCTCGCAACCGTCACACCCAAAAGAAGTGGTGAAAGCTGAAACGTCTGGCTGAGCGCCGCAGTAGTGCCGGAGATCACGGCCGTGTCAAATCCGAAAAGGAAACCTCCCAAAGCAGCAACGATCGTACTTTTTGCGAGGTACGCGTTCACCCTCATGCGGGCCAGCGGCGTGAAGGAATTAACGCAAGGACTTTAGCTGAGATATGGCGACAATGCCAGAGAGGGCAATTTAGATGCGAACGCAGGCTGCAGGTGAAGAGCGGCGGCTGGTGTATCGGTCAGCTCCTCACGTTGAGCGGTTCTTTTAGCCCCACACGCTGACTGACTTTAAAAGTCATCTTTCTGGCACGCTTGTCTGCGTCCACTACGACGTGGTCTCCATGCAACACTTCGCCATCGAGGATCTTCAGTGCCAGCGGATCCTGCACCAGCTTCTGGATAGCCCGCTTCAGCGGCCGCGCGCCGAAGTTGGGATCGAAGCCTTCAGTGAAGAGTAGCTCTTTCGCCGCGTCGGTCAGCTCGAGCGAAATCTTGCGCTCGGCCAGCAGGCGGCGAACATCTTCAAGCCGAAGCTCGATGATTTTGACCAGCTGATCTTTCCCGAGCGGGCTGAAGACGATAATGTCATCCACCCGGTTAAGGAACTCGGGCTTGAAATGGCCGTGCAGGGCAGTCATCACCAGTTCGTTGGCACGGGCAAAGTCTTCCGCCGTACGCATGTTCTCGGCTTGAAGATAGGTTGAGCCGATATTTGAGGTCATGATGATGACGGCGTTTTTGAAATCCACGGTGCGGCCCTGACCATCGGTGAGACGGCCGTCATCCATGATCTGCAGAAGGATGTTAAAAACGTCCTGGTGCGCCTTTTCGATCTCATCGAAGAGAATCACCGCGTAAGGACGGCGCCGGATTTGCTCAGTAAGCTGGCCGCCCTCTTCATAACCGACGTAGCCTGGAGGTGCGCCAATCAAACGGGAAACTGCATGGCGCTCCATATATTCCGACATGTCGATGCGGACTAGCGCATGCTCATCGTCGAACAAGAATTCGGCAAGAGCGCGGGCAAGCTCGGTTTTACCGACACCAGTTGGCCCGAGAAAGATGAATGATCCGATCGGGCGCTTGGGATCGCTCAGGCCGGCGCGGGAGCGACGGATTGCGTTGGCCACACGCTCGAGGGCTGTGTCTTGTCCTACCACGCGTTGCCGCAGGCGCTCTTCCATGGTAACCAGCTTCTTGACCTCGCCTTCGAGCATCTTTGAGACCGGAATGCCGGTCCACTTGGAGACAATTTTGGCGACGTCTTCTTCGTCTACCTCTTCTTTCAGCATTCGTGGAACGGCCGGTGTGGAGCGGGCGCCCTCGCCCGCTTCTCCATCCATCTGAGCCGTCAGCTTTGCCAGTTCGGCCTCTGCCTGCCGCAGCAGCCCGTAGCGAATTTCCGCGACCCGCTGAAGGTTGCCCTTGCGTTCCTCGGCCTGCTCTTCGATCTTGAGCTGCTCGATCTTTTCTTTCAGTGCGCGCGATCGCGCGATCAGATCTTTTTCCTTCTTCCAAGCCGCCTTGAGCGCATTGGATTTCTCCCGGATATTCGCAAGTTCTTTATCAATCGTGGCGAGGCGTTCTCTGGAATTGGGGTCGTCTTCTTTCTTCAGCGCCTGTTTCTCGATTTCGAGCTGCGTGGTACGGCGTTCAAGCTGGTCGATCTCCGTTGGCATCGAGTCAATCTGAATACGCAAAGAAGCCGCCGCCTCATCGATCAGGTCAATGGCTTTATCCGGCAAGAAACGGTCAGAGATGTAACGATGCGAAAGAGTCGCCGCAGCGACGATTGCCGAGTCTTTAATGCGCACGCCGTGATGCACTTCGTAGCGTTCTTTCAGGCCGCGCAGAATCGCAATCGTATCTTCGACGTTCGGCTCACCCACAAAGACAATCTGAAAACGCCGCTCCAGGGCAGCGTCTTTCTCGATGTGCTTGCGGTATTCGTTCAGGGTGGTGGCGCCGATCGCACGCAGCTCGCCGCGCGCCAACGCTGGCTTAAGCATATTGGAGGCATCGATTGCGCCCTCGGCGGCGCCCGCTCCAACCAGCGTGTGCAGTTCGTCGATAAAGAGGATGATCCGGCCCTGAGAGTCTTCGATCTCCTTAAGCACGGCCTTCAGCCGATCTTCGAACTCGCCGCGATACTTTGCGCCCGCCAGCATGGCGCCAAGATCCAATCCAACCACCCGCTTATTCTTTAAGACCTCAGGCACATCACCCGATATGATTCGCTGAGCCAGGCCTTCCACGATCGCGGTTTTGCCGACTCCCGGCTCGCCGATTAGCACAGGGTTGTTCTTGGTGCGACGCGACAGCACCTGCACGACACGGCGTATTTCTTCGTCACGGCCGATCACCGGATCGAGCTTCCCACGCCGCGCCTGCTCTGTCAGGTCGCGAGCGTAGCGCTGCAACGCCTGGTACTTGGCCTCGGGGTTCTGATCCGTGATGCGCTGCGAGCCGCGCACAGCTGTCAGCGCCTTGAGCATTGCATCGTAAGTTGCCCCATGTCGCGCAAGAATTTGTTTTGCGGCATCCTGCTTGATATGGGTAATTGCGAGCAGCAGGTGCTCTGTGGAAACGTACTCATCCTTGAAACTGTCGGCCTCTTTGAAGGCCCGTTCCAACATTTGGTTCGCGGCCTGCGAAAGCGTTGCCTGCGCAGCTCCGCCAGAGACCTTGGGCAGCCGCTCAATCTCTTGATACACATCATTCAACACCGATTGCGGCCCGATGCCGACCTTCTCCAGCACCGGCGCAACGATGCCTTCTTTATCCTCCAACAGAGCAGCCAGTAGTTGGACGGGAAGCAACTCAGGATTGCCGTGCTCCGAGGCGATGTCGTTCGCCCGCTGCACTGCTTCCTGCGCTCTTACCGTGAATTTGTCCCAACGAATCGGCATAAATGTCCATCCCTACTATTTGCTATTGTCACCCTGAGTGAAGCGAAGAGTGTATGCATTTCGCTTCGCTCAGAATCACAAGGAATAAAAAGGGAGGCGTGCCGCTCGGCTCACCTCCCCCTAAAATTGGCCCGGTCAACAGGGCCGTTTATGCAGCGCGGCTAGCGCCTTTGGCTTCCTTGCCTTCCAGCGTCCGCTCACCGCCGACGTTCACCTTGATTTGCTTCGGCTTGGCTTCCGCCTTCTTCGCCAGCTTGATCTTCAGCACGCCCTTCTCATAATTGGCCTGTACGTTCTCTGGGTCAACCGAATTGGGCAGCGTGAAGCTGCGCGTGAAACTCCCGTACTCCCGTTCCACCCGGCGATAGTTCTCTTCTTTCTCTTCCTTCTCGAACTTGCGCTCGCCATGAACGGTCAGCGTGTTGTTCTCGATCCGGACATCGATATCTTTCTCATCGATCCCCGGCACTTCAATTTTGAGCGTCACGTTGTGCTCGTCTTCGTAGACGTCCACCGGGGGAGCGAAGGTCGAAGTTGTCAGAGCTTCCTGGCCCTCGCTAAAGGAATCGCGGAACAGCCGATTCATGCGGTCCTGCAGAGTGGTGAATTCACGGAAAGGATCCCAACGGGTAAGTACTGTCATACTCAATTCCTCCTTAAGAATGTCGTTGCGAACTCCGTTTAATGGCTCCGTTCACTACATTGGGTGCCTGCCTTAGTCGAAAACAATAATAAAAGTTGATTGTGTTAATGTCAAGTTTAAGTAATGCTTATATTTCAATAGGTTACATTTAGTATGAGGCACTTTAGATAAGCGGTTTCGGGGACAGTTAGCAGCATCGGATGGTCTTTTGCCTGTGCGCGGTTTTCCAGCAGACGGAGGTTCCGGTGAGAATCGTGGGCTGCTGCCAGAACAGTCTCCAGGAAATCCGAGGGGCTGACGTGGTAGGAACAGGAGCACGTAACCAGAATGCCCCCAGAGCGCAGCATCCGCAGCGCCCGCAAATTCAGCTCTTTGTAGGCCCTTAGCGCCGTAGCTACGTTTCTCTTGTTCCTGGCGAAGGCGGGAGGGTCCAAAATGATGGTATCGAACTTCCGTCCCTCGTCTGAATAGTCGCGCAGCAGGTCGAAGGCGTTGGCCTCGATCCACTCGATCTCCCTGCCGTTCAGACCGGCATTCCGCTCGGCCACTTCCAAAGCCGGCCGGGAACTGTCCACCCCCGTAACTTTGGAACATTGGGCCAGGTGAAGGGCAAAGCCGCCCTGATAGCAGAACACATCGAGCGCCTCACCGCGTGCGTATTGGGCGGCTGCTGCATAGTTCTCTCTCTGGTCCAGAAATGCTCCAGTCTTCTGGCCTTCCAGAGCCTCGTAATGAAATTGAACTCCATTCATGCTGAATATCGTGCTGCTCTTTTCACCCATAACCAGTGCCGAACCGCGGGCTGGAAGCTGCTCAAGCTGCCGGATCTTGGGCTCAACACGTTCCACGATTGCGGCTGGACTCAAAGTGTCTTTCAACTCAGAGACGAAGGTTGCACGTACGGGCTCGGCATCCATCGCCTGCGTCAGCACCTGAAACGAGAGCAGATCGTTGTAGCGATCCCCAATCAGCCCCGGAAGAAAATCAGCTTCACTAAAGATCAGGCGATATGCGTTGCTGTCGGTAACTACCCGCTCACGATATGCGAGGGAGGCACGAATCCGCTCGCAAAGTAGTCTCGCGAGATCCTCCACCGCTTCCTTGGAGATAATTCGAATAGCGATCTGAGACGTACTGCTGTAAAAAGCCGTGCCCAGAAATGCGCCGCGCTCATCGACGACTTTGACGAGTGCACCCGCCGCAACTTCATCAGCCGCCAGCACGTCCGAGCGATACACCCAAACGTGTCCGTCACGTAGCCGCCCTGCCCCCCGGGCAGAAACTTTGACAGCTAAAGCGCCATTTACGTGTGATTTTTTGGGCATGGCGGATTCCCCGCACTTGCGTGCGGAGCATGCATTCTACTTGGTTGTATGGATCGCTTCAGCTTGCGGCAGAGTGCTCAGATCGTGGAATTTCGGCGGCGTGTGCCTGACTCTTGTTCGCAGCTTCCGTCCGAGCGAGGTTTAAATCGCGTTGCAGGATATCGAGCACAACGGTCGGCAGCTCATCTCCCCACTCCTCCAGTTCCTCTTCGGACCAGTTTCCGTTGAGCCGAATGGCACCCGGCAGGTCTTCCGGAAAGCCCAGCCGGTACTCGCCTTCACGGACCAGCGTGTCCTCCAGTTTGCGTCCTGTATGTACGTCGTAAACGCGGCGGCTGGAGTTGCCGTCCGCGTTGATATAGCTCAAGAAAACTTCTCCGGCAGCATCATAGTCAGACCGGTAATACCAGGCTCGGCTGGCGTCCAGCTTGGGATGAGCCCGGCGACGATGTGTGCTGGCCGCCACCGCTGTGGTCACCGTGTCCTGCCCCGGAACGTAATAGAGGATTCTCTGGCAGGAATCACAGCTAACGGTGCGCTCCCCGGTTCGCACCTCGTTGAAAGTTTGCGGACGCAGCATTACCTGGCAACCCATGCACTTGTGATCGCGGACCTCGGCAATCCCGCTGCCTCGATACTTCGATACCCGATCGTAATGCTGTAGCAACTCGGCGCTGACGGCACTCCGCGCCTTGTCGCGCTTGGCGTTCCAATCGGCCAGTAGCTTCTCGTCTTCGGCCGTGCGCTGCCGAGCTTCCTCTTTCTCTTTTTCAATCTCCGCCGTTTCTTCCTTTAACTCCACCTCAGCCGTCTTTACTTCTTTCTCCTGCGTCTCCGCATCAATCATCAGCTCCAGAATCTTGTCTTCGTTGCCGCGAATGTCCTGTTCTGCAAACTGAATCTCATGCAGCAGCGCCTTATACTGCTCGTTGGTTTTCACCTCGAGTGACTGGTCGCGGTACTTGGAGATTTTTCCCTGCAGGTCCTGGATAGCGGTTTCGTACTTCCGCCGCGCAGCTTCGTCAGCCTTGATCGCCGCTTTGGCCTTCTCCAGAACAGCCTTAGTCCCCGCGAGCTTCTGCTCGATGGCTGCTACCCGCTTGGGCAAAGCGGCTATTTCTTCTTTTAAGCGAAGGATTTCCCGGTCCGCTTGCTGAAGCGCTATAAGGTTCTCTACGTCTGGAAGCATTGAAAGGACACTGACCTAATTTTAACACGCGCCATTGCTGGTTCTTGACGTCTCGGTTCTATAGACAGGTGTGCGGTTTATAATTGCATGTTGATGTCGGACCCGCTCCGCTATGCCCTGGTAGCTTACGTTCGAAACCCGGTCGGCGAGTTTGTCGAAAGGCTGCGCCGGGAACTCCATCCCGAACTCCCTCATTTGGCAGCCCATCTCACGATTCTTCCCCCGCGTACTCTGCAAAACACCGAACTGGCGGCGCGCGAAGTTCTGGAAGAGGTCTGCAGTGAGATTGAACCTTTCGAAGTGACGTTGGGCGACGTGGAAACTTTCGTCCCTGTAACCCCGACGCTCTTCATCCGGGTGGCTTACGCCGCCTACCGCCTGCGCGAACTTCACGACCGGCTGAATACAACCATGTTCGGCTGCCCGGAACAGTGGCCGTACATGCCCCATCTCACGATTGTCAAGATGAGCACCGAGCAGCAGGCGAAGGAAGCTTACCGGATCGCCCACGACCGTTGGGCTCGCTTTGAGGGCAGCCGGTCCATCCGGGTAAGTGAGATAACCTTCGTCCGCGAGCAGGAGCCAAATTGCTGGAGTGATCTGGCCGGAGTTCCTCTCGGCTGTGCGCTGGTTCGTGGGCGTTAGTCGCTACACAACAATTCGCTCCAAATCAGCACTTTCCACCCGACGGAAGTACAAGGGCCTCCGGTGCATTGCCAACCGCGCCACCCCGGGATACATAAGAGTAGCGAATGCCGCGTCTGAAGCGGAGTACGCGGCCGTGTCCACCTCGGAGGAACATGCAAACTGGGGTCTACGGTGCTGGATATCTCGGTACCCTGGTTTCAGCCTGTCTGGCGGATTTTGGAACGCCCGTCACCTGCTGCCACCCTGACAGTTCCCGCATGGTGGAGATGGCTCAGGGGAACATTCCCTTTTACGAAAAGAATCTTACCGAGGTCATCAAGCGTAATGTCCGCGCCGGGCGCCTGGCTTACTCCACCGACATGGAAGCTTTTTCCCGCAAGGCGCAGGTAATTTTCCTTGCGGAAGACGTGCCCGACCATCTACCGGATCTCGCGCTGCGTATTGCGCGTCTCGCGCCCAAGCCGCCGATTCTTTCCATTCTTACTCCGGTTCCGGTGGGCAGTGCCGCCATCATTGAGAAACGCCTGCGCGATGCCAGCCTGCGCGCGACCATCGTTTCGCAGCCTGTCTTCTTCACTCCAGGTTGCGCCGTTGAAGACTTCAATTGGCCGGATCGCATCATTCTGGGTACCTCCTCCAATGATGCCGTCGCGGCGCTCAAACAAATCTTCCATCCGCTGGTGATGCGCGGAGTTCCGGTGATTGTCACCAACCACAAAACTGCCGAACTGGTGCGCGAATCAGCCACCGCGTTTGTCGCCACGAAGATTTCGTTCATCAATGAGTTGTCCACCTTATGCGAGAAGGTCAACGCCGATGCTCTCAGCCTGTCACTAGCGCTGGGTC
>QIAA01000125.1 GCA_003224905.1 Acidobacteriota bacterium | reverse complement strand
AGACTCGGGACCGCCGCATGCGTAGTCTTCGCACGCTACCATCGGCCAAGCGCATCCTGTTTGTTGATGACGAGGACAGCATTCGACTCACGCTGCCACCCATTCTTCAAGAACGTGGATTTAGAGTTACGTCGGCAGCCAGTGTTCACGAAGCCGAAGACCTCATTAAAGCGCAAGACTTCGATGTCCTCCTCTGTGACCTCAATATCGACCGTGAAGGTGACGGCTTCAAAGTGCTTGAGGCGATGAGGGAAATTAACCCCAATTGTGTAGCAATCTTTATCACCGCATATCCTGCTTTAGAGTCTGCTCAGCACGCCATCCAGACCGACATTGACGGGTACGTCACGAAGCCTGCTGATATCGACGAGTTGGTCGGTCTCATAGAACGCAAGCTGCTTGCTCGAAGCATACGAGCAAAAGGTACATCGTCAATGTCAGAGTGAACGGGAATGAAGGCAGCGAAACCGTGCTACGATGCGCCATGAATTTTGAATTTCGTCCAAACCCAAATTTAAAAGCGGAACTGAGGAAGGCGGCGATCGAAGCTATCCAGAAAATCAAATGTCCTAAGCACGGGACGGGAGAAACAGTTATGAGTGAGTAGCCGCTGAAACTCCAATTTTGTTGTCAAGAATTAGCGCAGAAGGTGAAGGCAGAAGCCAACTCTTAGTCCAGACTTCTGCCCCCGCATTCCTGCTGGAACCTTTCTGGTGTTGCAGAAAAGGCATGGTCCACCTGTCTAGGAGGTTGTTGAACAACCACTGCAATTCCACAAGGGAGCTGTGGTAAGAAACGGGGATGCGTGGAGACGATCAGCAGCTGCAAACCGGGATGTTCAGTTATGTGGCGTTGGAAGATCGGATTCCGGCCGATCATCCGCTGCGGGTGAGGAAACTGGTGGACGCGGTACTGACGGGGATGTCCAAGGACTTCGATGGACTGATGGACTGATGGACTGTACTCGGAGGTGGGACGACCCTCGATTCCGCCAGAGCGGTTACTGCGGGCGCTGCTGCTGCAGGTGTTCTATTCGGTGCGCAGTGAGCGATTGTTGATGGAGCAGCTCAACTACAACCTACTGTTCCGTTGGTTCGTGGGATTAGAGATCGACGATGTGATATGGATTGAGCAGGGATCAATAACTCAGTCGGGATCGACGGAGTCGTAACGACAATCGAAATTGAAGCAGGCGCTTCATAAATTCAATGTAGCATAGCCCAGGAATAGCGTCACTGTGTTTGACTTAGCGTTGTCTCCCGACGCCCTATATTTTTGAAGAACTTGCGGTCAGCTCACGGAAGTCTCTCCAATAGCGCCTCCCCGTTTAGGAGGTTTGCATTCCCGAACGGGGAGACGTTTTTACTACCCTGCTAGCTGCGAGAGGAAAGCCCCCAGCTTCGCCGTCGCTTTGAATTGGGGAACTGGATCGAGTTCCTTGAAAGCGCTGGTGAACGCATTCGATAGGCTCCACATCGTCCGCGGCGAGAATTCTTCGTACTGTGGTTGGAAGTACAGCCGGTGCACCTCGGAGAGAAGACTGCGTGGCGCTTCCAGCTTCCCATCCACAAACGCAGCGTAAAGGATCAACTTTGCTCGTTCGTCAGTGATTTGCGTTTGACGCCACTCCTCCACCTGCCGGCGCATTGGTTCAAAGCTTCTTTGAATCCGATCAACGCCCACTACAAGTGTGTCGATGAGATTGAAGCTTTTGGTGTGCTTGGCCAGGACAGGCGTGAACTCGCCGCTGAACGCCATGTTGGAGCAAACGAACACACGCAGGCCGGAGGTCAAACCAAGGCGAATTGATTTTATCGTGCGAGTTGCGGATGCCAATCGAGAACCGGCATCCTTCCATCTGGGTCTCAAGGTCGAGCACGCCAAACATTTTCATGCCGTCGAAAGAGACTGCATACTCTTCATTCACCACGCCGATGTGGCGAAAGCTGAGGGTTTCAACCAATGCCTCAACGATGACGTGATGGGGCACAGGTTTGTGGGTTAAGGTTGCTTCTGGGACAGGGATCTGTTCCAGTTCCTTCCGGCCGATTTTGGGCAGAGGACCGGCAACAAGAGTTCCAGTACTCATGGGGCTTCTCCTTTAGTTTTGGATTAAACAGCGCTTGTTGTGACGAAACGACCGAGCGTGAAAACGGAGACTACGAAGTGGGAATGAGCGACATGAAGCAGAAGCAACGTCTTGCCTGACGACAACGTTTTTCAGCGAACCGCTTGAAGTTGACCAGGCCTTACCTAATATTTACGAGGGCAGGCGGAGAGTTGCGCGCAGACCACCTACGGGCGAAGCGTCAAGCGTGACGCTGCCCCCGTAGAGTTCGGCGAGATCCCGAACGATCGCCAAACCCAGCCCCGAGCCTGGGGCGCTTTCGTCCGCGCGGACTCCTCGCTGCAACATTTGATCGCGCATGGTAGGAGGGAGGCCCGGACCATCATCATCGACTGTCACAAGCACCGCATCATTTACCTCGGCGGATTGGATCTTGACCTTGAACTTCGCCCACTTACAGGCGTTGTCCAGTAGATTCCCTAGCATTTCTTCCAAGTCTTCGCGTTGCCCACGGATGAAGTGTTCGGCGGAGACATCGACCTCGATCGTAAGCCCGCGAGCGGCATGGATTTTCTCTAACGTCCGCGTCAGGCCTTCGACAGAAAGCAATACCGCACAACGGGCCCCCGACACGTTGCTGGGAGTAGTTGCCCGCGCTTGCGTCAGATGATAGTCAACTTGTCTACGCATCCGATCCACCTGTAGGTTGATTGTTGACGCAGTCTCGTGTTCGCCTTCGGCCTCGGCACGCTCTGCCTCTTGGGCCAACACCGCCAGTGGCGTTTTCAATCCATGCGCCAGGTCACCCGCTTTCGCTAGCGCCCTCCGGACGAGCTGCTCACGGTGCCCGAGTAAAGAATTGAGATCATTTACCAACGGCTGGACTTCACTTGGATAGTTTCCTTCGATCCTGACGTTGGAGCCATCGCGCAGGGCCGACAGTTGGCGCCGAAGACGACCGAAAGGCAGAATTGCAGCCCGGAACTGCCAGATTCCCGCTGCTATGCAGAGGAACGAAAAGACGAGAAGTATTCTGATGCCTGCGACCGATATGAAACGCATTTGATGGTGAATCAGCAGAAACAACAAATGGAGTATGGGGATCAATCCAAGCGTCCAAAGAAAAGTGCCGAGAACAATCCGAGAGCGGAACGAATCCAACCACTTCATGCCGGGTCCTTCATGCGATAACCCAAGTTGCGCACCGTCTCGATGAACGTCGGGCCTATCTTTCGCCGCAATCGGGCGATAAAGACTTCAACCGTGTTCGAGTCACGGTCAAAACCTTGCGAGTAAATGTGTTCGGTAAGCTCACTCTGAGAAACAATACGCTGGCTGTGATGCATCAAGTAGGAAAGCACGCGAAATTCGTGGCTCGTGAGATTCACTTCGGTGCCTTCGAGGAGCACTCTGCCGGAACGTGGATCTAGCACAAGCGAACCGCAGCGAAGTTCAGGATTGATCTTTCCAGTCGAGCGCCGAATCAATGCGCGCAAGCGCGCCAGCAATTCCTCCATGCGGAACGGCTTGGTCATGTAGTCGTCGGCCCCGCCATCGATTCCGCGGACCTTTTCATGCCAACTACCTCGTGCCGTCAGTACCAGCACAGGCATCGTTCGTCCTGCCTCGCGCCAACGACGTAATAAGCTGAAGCCGTCTACTTTAGGCAGTCCTAGATCGAGCACAACGGCGTCGTAGTTTTCATCATGTCCAAGGAGGTCTGCACCCTCTCCGTCCGCGGCATGATCGACGGCATAACCCGCGCGGCGTAGCGCCGCGGTGAGTTGTTTGGCCAACGACACTTCATCTTCGACCACAAGCACCCGCATGATTCTCCATTCCTAGTCAATGAGACGAGAACCAAGCTGAACGCCGCCTGAACAGCGCATTCAGGGGCGATTAAGCGGAAATTGCGTACTGTATGGACCTAATCCGATTGGAACCTCTTCGGAATGCCTACTATACGCCGGCGCAATGAGTGGAAGTTCCAGTCGCAACTGTCGGCAAGACGAGAAACAGGAGGAGTAAGCAATGAAAACAATGAGCGCAGCAGCGATTGTCGTTTTTTTAGTCACCGTTGCTGCGATGGCGCAGCAGACGACAGACAAGGAACAATCCCCTTCAAGCCATATGATAACTGCCCACGCAGCTGCAGCATCTGTTAGCTTCGCGGAGATGAAAAGCACTGTGGCCGATTTGGAACGGGCAAGACAAGCGACCGCGAAATATAAGGACATACATTTGGCCGAAGCAGACGGATATCAGCAGTTGGGCACGGAATTTCCGGGCATGGGAATCCATTTCGTTCGGACCTTAGAGGTAAAGAACTTTGAAATCGAGAACCCTCCCATTCTCCTCTACCATCACGACCCCAGCGCGCCGGGCGGATATTCCCTTGTAGGTGTTGGTTATCTCTGGAACGCGCCCGAAGGCCCTGATGGTCAACCAGTGAACCCTCCATTTCCAAAATCGTTGGCGCACTGGCACCGCCACGACAACATTTGCATGCTTGCGGGTTTGGACAACCCTCATGGATTGAATGAAAGCCAATGCCGCGAAAAAGGTGGCCATTTTGTCGCTCAGACGCAGTGGTTGGTTCATGCTTGGATTTGGCAGGATAATTCTGCAGGTGTTTTCACGTCGCAGAATCCGACTCTCAAGTAATTAGGGTTCGTCGAGTTGACCCGCGATAGGATTTGTTTAGGACTGTGTGATTCCGGTCTGGACACACAAAGATCGCGGGTCAAAGTTTCCTCTGCCCCAAGCGGCGAATCCTCGCTTCCGTTTCAACCAAGCGCTGAACTGCCCGAAAAATCATTCGCTCATTCACTGGATCATTCTTCCCTTAAATTCAATTGAGCGCGAAAAGACAACCTTGTTCAGGAGGCGGTTGGCCACGACGCTTTTTCCCCAACAATGCGTGTACTGGCTGTCCAAAGGCCCCCATCGTGGAGACCGGCAGATCGCTTTCAAGTCCTGTACTCGACTCGAGTGAGCATAGAGTGACGATGTTCGGAACCCTGAGTGCGAGATCTTCCGCGTTGATTTGTGAAGCTGTCGGAAAGAGCCTCTGATGTTCTGCGTTGAGCGCCTTCCACACTGCATCTGCGGTTTCGCCAATTCCGTTTCGTTCCACCAGTTCTCGCGCCATCGCCGAGAGCATGTCGTCGTCCTCGTCGATAGTCTGCAGCCCTTCGCCGGCAAACTTGCCCTCCATGGTCAACGCAACCAGTAGCTTCTTTCCCATGTGCCGCAGGCAAGCCGTCTGCATCGTTCCTTCCTGGCAAAGAAACTTCACCCGCACCGGCCATCGCTGTCCGATGCGCCACGACCTTCGGCTGGCCTGTCGCAGCGTGTGCAGTGAATATCCCGACTCGTAAAAAATGATGGTAGGAAAGTCGAGCAAGTCGAGACCTGTCTCCACCAGCTTGGGATGGGAGATGACGACCTGGACGCCATTCTTAACCTCTTTCGCATACCAGGCTTCTCGTTTTGATGTGTCAACACTTGCGCGGAGGACGGCGGTGCGAATGCCTTCGTTATTGAGAATGTGTTGCAGCCGTGCGGTGACGTCGTGCTTGCGTGTGTAAACGGCGAAGACCTGGCAGCGCCGGCCTTCCGCAAGCTCCATTTTGATTTCGTTGATGAGCCTGCGTTCCTTCGAATAGACACGGTCGGACGACAGATCCCGCGTTTCGACGATGATGAATCGAACTCTGCATTTGGCCTCGCTGTCGAATTCGGTTCCGTACAGCGTTCCCAGTCCAAAAGGATGGTCTGGATAGAGCAACAAGGTGTTCAGCATCGTGCTCATGACCGAGCGATTCCCCCGATGCTTCTTCAAAGCCGTCCGAATGTCGTCTTCCAACTTTCGGTAGGCTTCCCTCATGTCTTCGTCCATCGGGACGCTGATGTAGGTTTCCTCGTAAGGTGGAAGCTCTCCCGAGATGTCCTCCAGGAAGACGAACGCGCACAACTGCATTAGGAATTCGCCGAAGAGCAGGGGCGAGGCTCCCGGCTTTCGTCGTACTACAGTGGTGGTCTTGGCCTTGGAACACTTGTTATCGGCAGGCTCTACCTTCGTTATGGTTTCGAGAACTCCGTAGTCCTGGGTGAACGAGCTTCGTCCCGACGTGCCCCATTCGTATCCGTGTTCCTTCATCCTTCCGGCTTCAAGTCGGAACAATGTGTTGAAGAGGTCATCTGCGTAGCCGCCTAGGAGCGTTCCGGTCAACCCAACGATCCGATCTGAACAAGATGCCAGCGTGCCGAGAGCATTGCCTTGGGCGGTGTCACCGGCCAGTTGATGAACTTCGTCACAAATCGCATAGTCGAACCATCCCGGCATGTAGCGCCCGATGAACTCAATCGGCGCCATGCGTCGAATCTTGTCGGCATCGGCCTGCCATAGCGGGCTGTGGAACGGCCTGCAAGATTTGTCGCCTCGCGATTCGATGGTCTCGGAGATTTTTAATTGTTCGAACTGGGCCGCGGTCAATCGACCATCGTCCACAATCACTGGTTTTCCTGTGTCGGAATTCACGACACAACCCAGGTATGGCCCCGATCGCGGCACGCTGTAAGCGTGACGCCAGAAGTACCCAAGCTTGGCCCGCTCCCGTCCGACGATGAACAACGCGGGTCTCCCACATAACAACAGCCATTTCTTCCTCGAACTCGGAGAGTCCTTCCGCAGCCGTAGTTCGCTGAGCGTTGTCCGCAATCCCTCGCGCACGATGCGTCCCTTTTTCAGCCGCACTTCGTTCACTCCGTGGAATTTGTTTTCGTCACCGCCATTCCGAAGGTCGTCGATCAGAAAGACGCGTACTCCTGGCAGGGTGAGAAACGTTTCGCGTGCCCACTTTTCGACCAGGTGTGGTGGAACCATAGCCAGAGCAGTGAATGGATTTCCGTCACTGTGGACGTGGATCGCTCCCAGCGAAATTAGTGTCTTGCCGGTACCGCATTCCGCGACCACCATACCGGCCCGCGCCTGCTGCCAACGTTTGGCGACTCCCATGAGGGCGATGGATTGCGCTGGAAATGGCGTTCGCAATAGTTGCTTGACGCGAGGTGAAACTGGATCATCAAACTGATGAAGGGCTGGATATTCTTGAAGAATGCGCTCTCCTAATAGAGCGGAGTGAGCGCGCATATAGTCATAGATAGTTGACACCTCTGGCACGGGACACCTCGGTTGGAGAGTGGGAATGAACGGAAAGGAATCGGGAACCGCAGAGGACGGTTTGCTACCAAGCTAGGTGCTGTCTAGCGCCTGGACTGCGCTAGGCACATTGGCTAAAATGCCCGCGGTAAGTGCCAGCCATGATCCAGCCCATCGAGCGTCAAATCGACGAACTCGTTTGTCTCCAGATAAACACCTTGCATCGAGAAGGATCGCTTTCTCAGCCTGAAGTGACGGAATGTCTGGAACGACTCACTGTCATAAAACAACTCTATCGGGATCTTGACCGCAGTAAGAAAGGCATCCAAGCGCCTTGGATCAGGTTCGACTGAACTGCAGGAGTTGTTGTCGCACAAACCGCCCACAGAGATATGGGTTCACGAGTTAGTGGACAGGAAGATGTCTTGCAGGCTCAAACTCGGCCAGCGGATCGAACCAGTCTCTGCCGGGAATTTGATCGCCTCACTCTCAACGCCCCAGCTGAGCCAGTCGAGAAACTGTTCTTTCTCGCCTTTGATCAACACTGGACTGCATCCGATTCCGAGGGCTCGGACGATGGCCTTATGTGAGTGCAGTTCACCGGCAAACCAGTCCGCCCATCCCGGTACTCCTGGAATTCCCTGGATGTGAGCCAGAGAGGCCCAAACGAACCGGCTGTCTGAGCCCCCCAGAAGAGTGCGTCCGGAACTTGCCGACACGTTCGTGTTGGCTAGCTCTTCTGACAGTCCAATCAGGTGCCGCAGCGGTTTCTTGCGTCCTGGAATTTGCACCGAGCCCTTGAAGCACTGCGCATTGCGCTCCAGACAAATTCGAATCGGTTGCACGCCCGGCCCTTCCACCATGAACTTGTCTCCTAGCGAAATCGCCGCGCTGACCGCTGCAATCTCCGTGTCTCCGCCAATCACTGAGATGAGATGTGCTTTGGCCTGCCGTGGAGGGTCAGGCAGGACCTCTCCGATGAAGCGGTCTAAGCGTAGCTTGATGCTGGTTGTCGTTTTCTCCGTGCATTTGACGTAGGTGAGCCAGCCGAAGCGAAGGTGAGCATTCTTCATTCGGACTCCTTCTTCTCGTGAGTAAGTATCTGAGTTCTTCCGTTAGCAAACACCAGCGTCAGTTCGTGTGAGAACCGCTCCCGGTCATGGAGAATCCTCGTCCCATCTTCTTCCTCTTCTTCCCAGTGGTCAGTGAACTTGACCGAACGCCAGTGTGCGATATGACGATCTTCTCCCTTGCCGAATATCCCGTTGAGCATTCCCGCGGTACACAGCAGGCCGACATGCCCGCCATGAAGCGGTGTGAGTGGCCGCCCTTTGACATCGCCCAACTTGGGGAGCAATACACGACCGGCTTGTCGATAGGCCGACGACTCAAGCAGCAAATCCTCTACCTCGTCTAAGGGAATCCCCAGGTTGGTCAGTACGATCGGTTCGGAGGCCGGGACCTCGTAACGAACATCAACAGCATCTCCCAAAGGCTCTAGATCGGATTTTGCTGAAAGCATTTCGAGGTAGCGCACTCCGTCCAACAACGCCGCGTCGGAAAGCCGGGAGTGTCGTTTACGCCGTTTTGCCAGCACTACGATCTGGTTGAATTGCAGGCAAGTTGGTTCAGTCAGCCTGAACACTCTCATGTCAGTGAACTGCTCGGTCAACAACCTCGCGCATTTCGCCAATCGAATCTGCGGAATCACGAACAGCAGAAGTCCTCCAGCTTTGAGCCAGCGACAGGTATGTTCAAGGAAAACGAATTCCAATCTCTGGTTATTGCTTTCCCCTGCTTCCCAGTCGTAAGGAGGGTTCAGGTAGAGCAAAGACACGGTCTCTGTTTGGCACCGAACATCCATGGTGTTCGCCTGCAACGTCTCGATTTCCAGAGCTCTCGCTTGTTCTGCCCGATTGGCATCAACCTCAATTCCATAACGATTGCACGACACGTTGTGAAGCAGGTAGGTGAACGCCACACCATCACCGACACAGGGGTCGAGGGCTGAGAATGTTTTGGGGAAGGTCAGCCAGTTCTTGATTCGTTTGGCCTCGGCAACTGGCAGTGGGAAGAAACCTAGTTTCGTTTGTCCGTGGGGACGCATAGTGAACCGCCTTGAAATCTGGAAGATTCAAACCGAGCGGAGGGCACATTCAAGGGAAGTTACAGGAGGTGACAACAACGTGGACTGATTGTTCGCCAGGTAGATTTAGTTATGTCCAGGGAGTCGAGATGGTTTTCACGGTCGCCTCGAAATCAGACCCATTGCGCGTCACGAGAGTTAGCCCGTGGACCTCTGCCGTAGCGGCGATAAATGCGTCTCGAGGCTCTATCGGCCGACCAACCGATTCACTCCTGGCCACAAGCTTGCCGCACGCATCGGCAATCCCGACGTCTACCGATAGAATTCGCTCTTCAAACCGCAAACTCAGGTCTTTTCGTAGCCATCTTTCTAGAAGATCACGACGCTTGCCGGTAGCCAGCCGTTCAATCCCATATCGCAGTTCGGTGATTGTGACGACACTTAGAAAAGTACTGTCTTCGTCCACCGCAGCAAGCCAGGCCAGCACGCCTGCATTGGGCCGGGCCTTCATCGGCTCGGATATCACATTCGTGTCCAGCAGGTACTTCATAGGTCAAGCTTGCGCAGACGCACTGGTAGACGCTTGAGCTTAAGCCCAGCACCGCGCAGCGGGGATGAGATCAGAAACTCCGCCAGGTTGCCCTTGCGCTCCGTCTTCTGGTTCCACTCTTCGGCCGCAACCACCACGGCGGTCGTGCGCCCATGCTTGGTGATCCTTTGCGGGCCCTCTGATTTTGCTTTGTCTATCAACTCGCTGAATTTCGCCTTCGCCTCCGCGACGGTCCACATTTGGGTGCTCATATTGCGCCTCCCGCCCAAAACACCAATTATGGTCATAATAGTCATTATTAGCGACAAACACAAGAAGCCTGGTTTGTTTGCTCCTGCTTAAGACCTGGAATTCAGGAGGTCGAAGGTCCAGCAGAGCCCGTTGTCCACAACTCATTTGTGCTTACCACGGCGCCAGCGCTTAAAGTCTTTGATGATCTCCTCTTCCGAAATCCCTTCTGCTGCAAGGGCATCCTGCAATCGGGAAGCGGCTTCTTTAAGTGCCGCCCGCTCTGCATCCGAGCGTCGACGACGCGCAGGAATGTAGTAGCCCACCGTGTCACCATGGCGGGTAATGGCGACGGCCTGCTCCGTTTCCAACAGATAGGTGGCGAGTTTCTCGCGGAATTCTCGAATCCCGACTTTGACAGTTCCCATGGTTAGCCTCTCCAACAAGGGTACGCTTGTGTACGCAATTATATCTAAACTCATTTCTGCGGGTAATCTCCTCAGCGGCTCGCAGGCAATAGTATTGCCCGTGAAACAGGATGGCTGCGCCCTTTAACCGAATAGCGGAAAAGTCAGTTGGGCCGGCTTTGAGGATTTTCAGCCGCGAACCTTACGGCGTTTTTCGGCCGGAATCGCCACAACTTTGCCGTTACTCCAAATGTGGAGCGGCAGTTTCAACCGGGCATGCTCGGCGACGACTTCTTCAACCGCCTCTTTGAATGCCATTTCGGCCCGCTTCTCTAACGGTAATCTCAGAACTCTTTTGGGAACTTTTTTCACTGATCACCAAGTGTCCAGCCTCTATCTTACCCGATCCCCAGAGCCTCACTCTTTTGCAGCCCCGAGCAAACAGCTATCGCCGACTTGTCCGACCAATTTAGAAACGGGTTCCGCGCAGACTCACGAAATATTCTGATGAGCCTCCGAATGAGCCCTCGGCGACGGTAGAGTTCGTCCACCAGACGATGCAGCCCGTCTCGATCTCCTTCGTACCATTCTTCCGGAATGTCAGCTGCACATCGCCAGATGGCCTCTGAATCCATCTCTTCTCCCTTGGTCAGCACTGGTTCAAACGCCTCCCATCCCGTCACTCCTTGGTATACGCAATTGGTCGCGTACACACCTCGTAAGGGATAGTCGGGAAACGTCCACTCGCCGGCATTGAAGCAGTAGCCTTGGTCAATGAATGTTGCGGTGTATCGCCTGCTTCTCGGTGTTTTGTGATGGAAGACCGCCTGCCGACCATCGGCATTGCAAGTCCACTTGTCGAGCACCAAAACGCGGGCAAACTCCCCAACATTGACCACCCGCTCCAGCAAACCCTGTGGCAGGTAGTCCAACAATCGACCAGCAATCTGGCGCCCCACATACAACGAGCCCAGTTGTTTGCCGCTTTGGCACGGAATGCTGTGCCCGGCCAACTCGATTCTCAGGTCCCCCGTATGCTCGATCAGCCATTCAGATACTTCGAGGACCTCTACTCGCGGCATGGGCAGGCCAAGCGCCAAACCCAACCGTGTCGCCAACAATTCGTTGGCAAGCACTCGTATGTGTTGGGGGTTGTTCTGGAACTTGGTGACGTACCAGTTCCCGTCAGATGCTCGTAGCAAGTGTGATTGCGACCCACCCCGAAGCGGACGCAAATGCTGGATTGCGGAGATGCAAGGGCTCACAAGCACCTCCTGTCTTCGTTGTTGGGATATTTAGGAATTCACTGGTGAGGAAAGAACGAAGAGAGTGCTGAGCAGGAATTAGGAAATGTTTTGGTATTCCTTCAGCTTGCGGTAGAGCGTCGTCTTGCCAATGCCGAGCAACTTCGCCGCCATCAACTTGTCGCCGCCAAGTGCCTCAATCGCTCCCACGATGGCTTGCTTCTCCAAGTCTGCAATTCGCATGATCCTTGTCTCTGACGATCCTTCGCTGGATCGCGCCCTAGCACCTGTGATCGAAGTCGGAAGATCAGTGGTGTGAATCACCGGCCCGGAACTCATGGCACAGCATCGTTCAATGCAGTTTTCCAGTTCGCGCACATTTCCCGGGCGCCGCCAGCGCCCGGCAAGTTCAGATCAAGAAGGACAACATCGATGGCTTGAGAATCAACGAGCCAAAACGCCTGCTCGGGAGATCCCGTTGCAGTAGTGCGATATCCGAGAGCAGCCGCGGCTTCTTTGCAGGCTTCGCGCACGAAGCGGTCGCTGTCGACGATGAGCAGATGGAGCGGCACAGGGCCCTCGATGACGACGGGTTGAATTGGAATGGGTGAAGAGAGCGTAGTTGGGACTATTGCGGCGTTCATTGAAGAAACACCTCCTTTGATTTGGGTATGCAGATCTTGGGATTTCCACCGGAATTGGTGAGAGAGAGTGCGATGCTCGAAAGTAATGCGGGGAAAAGCTAGTGCACCGATGCTTTAATAACGGAACTAGCCTCGTAGCCCTTTCGTCGACACTGGAGCTAATGACGTTTGCGTAGTTCCTACTTCATGGCTGCGAAGCCGCAAACGATCAAATATTCAACCTGGAATTCGTTTAAGAGCTGTAGCAGTTTTCTGTAGTGTGGGTTTTCTGCCATGGCTGAGTTCTTCAGCCAACTCCACCAATTCCCAGGCAGCAGCAAAGATAGCTTCATCTCCCTGCTCCTGCCAAAACTCGATGTCGAACGAACGGTCGGCGAACTCATTCATTACCAGTCGTGTTTTCCATGCCGAACTTTCGGGACTGCTCATTTAGCCCTCTAAATCAGTTCGTAAGCCTCTGCTCCGGTGCCGCACTCCACGGAGTCGCCTAGCTACCCTGTGAAGAGTTGTTCTGCTCTCATGTCCGTGAGCAGGTTCCAATGAACCGCGGCGGGCGAACGATGCTTTCGTGCCCAAGCCCTCTCAGCTTCTGTCATTGAGTCACGACAGAGCGTGTCCTCCTTGGACAGCCGGGAGATCTCTAGTATCTCCAATTGGTGTCGGAGCTTCGATGCACGCTCGCTGGTGTTCTTGCTTGGCCAATTCCGCCGCCAAGGAAACGATGAAACCCAACCGGTTCTGGGGACGAGTCAACTTGGCCTTCTCAACCAACCCAACTCCAGTCGATTTCTACATAGTTCCATACCACCCATGGCTAGCCTTCGACAATCCGGGAATCGAGGTCTGGCTCGTTTACCGATCTGAGCAGCAACTCTCCTGGATCTGCTGTGGTCAACCCCTTGACATAAGAAAAGCCCGGATAGCCCAGTGCCCCAAGATCCGCAGCATATTCCTGCTGATTCATCGATCTACCTCAAACGTACCTGGCAGTTCAGCAGGGGAAGGCACAGCCTAGCCAATATCCGACACGGAGAGCGCCCGAAAGCCATTAGACAGTGGAAAGCTCTTGGAAGTGCGGCAGACCACGGCGCCACTGGCGATCCGCGACTTGCCAACCACATTGCGAACGAATTCCAGGTTCACTGTATCTGCAACAGTCGGTACTTCGTTCCACTTCCCTTCAAACAGTTCCAGTTTCCCGGCTGCATCGACCACGAAATCCACTTCTCGCGTGCGGTCTCGCCAGAAGAACAAGCCCCCTACGCGTCCCATCCGACGTTCTCTTGCTCGCAATTGAGCACAGACGAACGTTTCCCAGACTGCGCCCGCTGCCGGTGCCTGACGGAGATCGTCTGCCGTCCTGATGTTCAGCAACGCACACAGCACGCCAGTGTCCGCCAGATAGAGTTTCGGACTCTTCACGATGGACTTGGTGCGGTTTGAGAACCATGGCTCAAGCAGAACGACCTGTCCGGATGCCTCCAGCACGTACAGCCAATGGTTGGCGGTGCCAGGGGAGATACCCACATCCCGCGCCAGATCCGCCTTGTTCAACAGATTTGCCGAGCGAAGAGCGCACGCGCGCAGAAAGCGTTCGAAATCACGCAGGCTCCCAACGTTGGCTAACGAACGTACATCGCGTTCGAGATACGTGGCGAGATACGAGTTGTAAAACGCGACGTGATCAATATCGGGATCTGCGTGCAGTTCCGGAAAGCCGCCTCGCACAATGGCCTCTTCTGGCGTCGTCTTCGGCAAGGCAGCTTGGATCTCTGCCAGGGAAAGCGTCTCCAACTCCACGATGTCTGCTCGTCCGGCCAGTGATTCAGACACACTCTTCATCAAGGTAAACTTCTGTGAGCCGGTGAGAAGAAATTGGCCATGTCGGTTCCGGCTGGCATCCACTGCAACCTTAAGGTATCGAAACAAGCCTGGCGCGTACTGCACTTCGTCGATGATGACTGGCCCCGGATACTCGCGAAGGAAGCTTTCTGGTTCCTTTTCCGCTTGCTCGGCTTCGGTCGGAAGATCCAACGACACGAACTGATACTCTGGGAATAGCCGTCGAAATGTGGAGGTCTTTCCAGTCTGGCGGGCGCCCGTTAGCACAACAACGGGACGGGTCCGGGCAGACCGCTGCAAGCGGGGTTCAAGATCACGGGTAATCCACATATGCTAAATATCCAATACGATTGTATATTTTGCAAAACTCACTTTCCATCTCTCTAACATCAATAGAAATAGCAACTTGCGTCGCCACTTCTCCCGGCGATCACATTTTCGCCGCTCGTTCAATTTCCAGCACAATTTTCTTGAGGTTGTCCAAACTGTCGAGTTGATGGAGCGAGTTGAGTTGCAGGGACCGGAGAATGGGCACCAGGGTTTCGGGGCCAACTCTGTCCAAGGCTGCCTCCAGCCGTCGCAAGCCCCGCTCCGCAGACTGCATCTGAGCTAAGACTCGGCTGAGCACGTCGGCATCGCGAATCTCGGATGGATTCCAGGCTTTGGCAACGCTTTTCAAGATTCCCCGGTACAAGCGTCTGCCTAACGGCTCAGCCATCGCCTCAATCTGACAAACAAGGGCGCTTGTATCCTCGACACTTTCATCCCACTCCGCCTCCGCAGCGTTTCCTCGGTGATCTGCAGATGAAGACGGCTTCGCTGGTTTCGGGTTCGCTTCCTGCCCAGGTCTCAAACCCTGTCGCCAGCCCTGCGGTGTCGCCCAGCCGAACAGCCGGGGAGTGCTCTTCGGTCGTTTGCGTTCATCGAGATCAACCCACACCCCGCTGAAGTTGTACAAGTACCGACCTAAGCCAAAACATGCTGAGGCCCGCTTAAAGGCTTGTGCTTCTGCGGCCGTTAGCGCGTTTTCATTGTCAGCGAACTCCTCGCCAGTTGCGGAGTGTGAACCCACACCGAAGATTGCCAATTCACAGGTGACCAGAACTTTAGCAACGACCTTCTTATCCTTGGCACGTTCGAAGTTCGCACTTGTATTGACCGTGTATTTTCTCGTCCAGCCAGCGGGAGTAACGAGCGTATTGAGACGGTCGGCGTACGCTCTAGCGTTTGCGTACGGCACTACTTGCCCTCGCTGTTCTCCTTTGGCGGTGTTGGTGACGCGCCAATCGATAGATGACTCATCAAACGGTGTCTCTAGCTCAGATACGAGTTGCTTGATCTTCTCTGGGGGAAAGCGCGAGGCTGCCGGCTGAATCTGCAAATCAGGAACCAACGAGGACGGATTCGCAGCCGAAACCTCGCGCGGATCTGCACGTCCATTTGCACCACTCATGGCAGCCCTCCTGGAGTGAAATGAAAGAGATGAAATGAAAGGAAGGAAATGCTGCGCCCATCGACACCGCAGAAGGGATCTAAGAGGCTGGTCTAACCTCGACTCAGTATCTCTTGGCATCTTCGGTCTAGCAGTTGGGCCAACACCTCTGCATCGTTTGCCGCATCCACAGGGTCGCGATCTAAAGCAGAACTGAGAGCACCTTTCAACCAAAAGGAAGCTGCCGGATCTGCTAGAACTTGCTCGATTTCAGCCAGCTTGGCCACAATGTCGCCATTCAGGGCAAGACTTCCTCGGTTCCCACAGCGGCGGCGCCCCTATTCGTAACCGCGCCCGGCTGAAGTAAATGGGAATGTCGGCATCCAACACAACTGACCGCCACCGTGATGCGCACAACAGCATCCTCGAACGATGCTGGAAGGCTCGCTGGTTCTCCACTGCGACTCAGGAACAAAGGACGAACGGTGCCGCAGAACCCAGAGTCTTTGCCATGCAGATCCATCTCCAGGGTCCCGCGTCTGCCGTAGAACAAGATGGAATTCTGCAATGTGGGTCGTCTCGCCCCTTCGATCGCCGCCAACTGATGCTGCGTAATGAGCAGGTCGTAGGTGTGCCGGACTCTCACCATTTGTAGCCGCACCAGCTTCGGTGACACGACGACCGCGTGAACGCCGTTGACCGCAATACTGTCGACACGCTGCAACCAAGAAATCGGATGTCCAGTCTCATCCACAAAGCTGCAATATCCCCCGAGATCAGCCACCGCGCCGCCTGACTCCACACCGCGCAGCACGTACCTTCCCGCCAAATGCTGATGCTCGATCGAGACTGAGGGTTGGCAATAGATTCCCCCAGTCTTCAGGCTCTTCAAGGTCATCGCCGGCAAGCGCAATCCGCGCAGCGCCAGAATTTGGTTGTGGCTCATGACTTTCGTCTGAAGTTGTGCTTGGTTGCTCATACTCAGCTCGCAATTCTGGTTCGGATCGGACAGCCTACGGCCGCCCGGATCATCTCCCTGGTGCAACCTGCCCAGCACTTGTATTTGCGCGGATCAGCGATACAGATGGCTAGGTTATCGCCGCTTCGGTCTCGCCCCTGCTGTGCGCATGATGGACATTTGGTCCAGTAATTCCCTGAACGGCGTCGGACCGGTCCGACGTGATCGAGGATGCGAAACTCGAGACGGTTGGGATCATAGGGTGGCAGAACCGCTTTTGATCTGGGCTGAAATTCTGCTGGCATCGTCAGCCCTGCCACGAAGCGCGTTATCTCTTCTTCCGTGATCTTTCTGAGACTGCTGAGGTATTCAAGCTGGGCTTCCAGGCGGTAATCGGCGCTATAGAACCAGAAGCGTCTCCGAACGGCACGGTGGATACCCAATGGCCCACGAATCGCGTTGCCGAACACAAGAATCCAACAAATTTTCATCGGATTGTTCTGCTCCTCAATGCGGTGGACAATGTCCCGCTGTCTTCCGCAAATTGATGCTGGTAACTCTCTCTGATTCGAGATACATAGGCGACGACCTCGCGGTTCCGGTACAGAAGTCCGCGGTGGCTGATGACTTCTTCGCCAGCCAGATACGCCGCTGTGGCCAGTCTCATGTCGCCTGAGAACTTGCGTATAAGCCACGCCAAGTAACGGACTCCACCAGATACGTTTTCGCTGATATTGCAGCGATCGCGGACTCCCAGTCGAGCGGCCGTCAGGGGCATCAACTGCATGAGGCCGGCCGCACCTTTCGGAGAGACCGGACAGGGACGCCAACTCGATTCCTGCTCAACGATCGCGCGGACAAACCTCACCGGCACGTTGTAGTGCCGGGCATAGGCGGTAACGTAGTATTCGCCTTCGAGCCTGGCCGCAGTTGGCTGAGATTGGGCTAGGCCATTCAGAACGCCACCGACCAACAGAGCCAAACACAAGCATCCGTTCATACAACACTCCTGAGTGTCTCTTGCGTGTGCTGCTGCGCGTCATAAACCAGACTGGCGAAACCGTCGCGCAGAAGCAGCTTCTTCCTGTCAGCCTCTGTCTTCGCCAGAAGAGGCAACAGCATGTCCCGCATGTCTGGGGTCACGCGTTCCTCGCCCAGAACCTTCAGTGCAAGTGCCAAATCCAAGATTTCCGAGACGGAGGGCGGCTTTTCCAAGCTCCATCCCCGAAGCGCCTTGGCCAATCCTGCTAGGCCGGCATGGAACTCCCGGCTGGCACTTGGTGTTTTCAAAGCAACAATCTCAGCTTCACGTTCGGCTGACGGGTGTTCCACGCGGAGATAGAAACTGCGGCGACGAAGAGGATCCCCGATGCGCCGTTCCTCGTTGGAGGTGAGGACTACAAATGGAATGCTATCGGCCTTGACGGTGCCGAGCTTCGGAATGCTCAGCCGCCACACGCTGAGCAGTTCAAGCAGCACGGCTTCAAATGCCTGGTCGACTTTGTCGAGCTCGTCAATCAGCAGGACACAGGGCTCCTTGTATTCCAAAGCGCGGAGCAGTGGTCCAGCAACAAAGAATTGCCTGGCATGCAGTTCAGTTTGAAGAGAATCCCATTCGACGGTGGTGGATTTGGATTTGAGTTCGACGCAGAGACGCTGCAGGGACTCGTCAAACTTTCCGATGGCCACGTCCTCATTGATTCCCTGATAACACTGCAGGCGCTCTACAGTGCTGCCGGCAGCGTCAGCAATTGCATAGGCCAACTGAGTCTTGCCGCTCCCAGCCGGGCCTTCCAACAGGACCGGTTTGTGAAGACAGGCCGCCAGATAAATCGTCGTGGTGTCGACAGGATTAGAAATATACCCGGTGGCGCGAAGTCGTCGTCTGAGTTCCTGCAATGAAGGGAACATGTCCATCCTTCTGCCCCCATGGCTCGTCGTGAGGTGTCAAGAACCTAAGCCGACTCGAAATCTCGGTCAACTTGGCCGTTCTTTGTCCAGATTTTTGACCGAAGGAAGCCGTTCAGGTACAAGCCAGGAGTTATTTTGCCGCGGCCGAAAGGGCACCGAGTTCGGCCGAGCCGAAGAGAGCACCGAGGTGAAAGATGGCGGGCAACGACACACACGCGATTACAGTAGCGGCCTTTGAGCCGCTGCTGGGCTTGAGAGAAGCGGCTGATCTGCTTGGGGTGCACTGGAAAACTTTGGAGATATTTGCTCGCCAGGGGCAGATACCGGCTACGAAAGTCGGGAAAAGGTGGCGTTTTCGTGCAAGTGTGCTCGATCACTGGCTGGCCGATCGCCTCGCTCCCCAACGTCCTAAAGGCATGGTTGCGCAGGATGTTAAACTCGATCCACAACCACGCCGCGCTAGCTAGACAGGAGCAATTCCTTGAGGTTTACGCGGCAGCGCTTTCAACGTGGCAGCCTGCGACGAGTCAGGCGGTCACAAAATCAGTGGGCGTGGGAATATCGCTACAAAGATCCGACGACCCAACGACAACAATCCATGTACTTGAGCTGCGAACGATTTCCCACTCAATCCGCGGTCGAGCGGCACCTAGAGGCGTTCGTGCTCAAACTTAATTCTGACAGCCCCGAACTGGCAGTTCGAAACCCGACGTTTGGAGCATTAATCGATCGCTATATCGAGGACGAACGGCTTCTCGAAATCAAGAAGCTCCGTCCTGGAGAACAGTGCGATAACGAGTTGAGCTACGGAACCGTGGGCGGTTATCTGAGCGTGCTCAAAGGCATTCGCGAAAGATGGGGAGCCATTCGCCTGGATCGCGTGAAGCCTGTGGCGGTTCAGGAGTGGCTCAAAGCGATGGACGCAGCTCCAAAAACCAAAGGACACGTGAAGGCTCTCATGCACCGTCTGTTCGAAAAGGCGATGCTGTGGGAGATGGTCGAGGTGCAGCGGAACCCGATGCAGCTGGTCGAAATCAAAGGCATCAGTAAGCGGCTGAAAAAGCCTTTGATTCTGACCGTTGGCCAATATTTTCTGGTGCTCGAACTCCTGCCTCAGCCCTACCGCACAATGGCGATTGTCGCTCAGTGCTTAGGACTGCGGGCAGAGGAGGTGCTGGCCCTGCATTGGTCGGACGTGGACTTCGGACGGCTGACCGTCCACGTTTCGAAAGCCGTAGTCCATGGCCGGATCAAGACAGTGAAGACCGAATATTCCGAAGACGAACTGCCACTCGATCCGGATTTTGCCACGGTGCTCCTCCAGTGGAAAGCGCGTGCGCCAGCTTCGGCGCTCATGTTTCCCAGTCACATCACCGGCCGTTATTTTCACGCGAGTCCCATTCAGCAGGACTACATCCGTCCAGCGGGATGCTGTTTGGTGGCTTGCCCAACATGTTCCGCCGAAATCGGGCGCTGGTGCCAGGATGAAAACGGAAAGCGGGTGGGGCTGCATGACGAGCGTTGGGAGGCGGCTGGCAGGTTTGGAAACCTGGGGTGGCATTCGTTCCGCCACACCTACCGGTCCTGGCTGGACGCGACCGGAGCTCCTTTGGGGGTGCAGCAGAAGCTCATGCGGCACGCTCAGATCTCGACCACAATGAATGTCTACGGCAATGCGCTGATGGAGTCCAAGCGTGATGCCAACAGCAGGGTAGCTAAACTGGCCCTGGGGCAGGGTTTATATCCGCAGCACACGCAGCCAAAAGCCACGGTCAACTGAGATTTCTCTTAAACTGGGTTATTTTGGGTTGGCAGACCTTGTAAGTGGTTGCGGGGGGTGGATTTGAACCACCGACCTTTGGGTTATGAGCCCAAGAAGAGTCGGAATTTCAACAACTTACAAGACGCGGGTGGCTCCCAAAAACCTTGTAAGGAACGTTTGGGAAGCGTTATTGGACAGTTAATGGACAGTTGAGTTTTTTTCGAGCTTTTTCGCGCAGTTCAGCTTCAGCGCCGACAAAACCGTCCCAAACCCTAGAAGAGCTGTTTTGTGAGCAAGAATGCGCCGTTGGGAGACTCCTCTGCGCCGAGGAATCGACCACAGCAAAAGATCATACTTGCTCAATCTCTTCAGGTCGGCCGTGGTCACGCATCGGTCGACGAAACTGAACTGTCCCTTGTCTCTTATTTATCGAGTGATCAGGTCCTTCAACCCGCGGAGGTCCCCAGACGCAGCATCGGAAACCAAGCAAAACTCCATATCTGGCGATCCCCACATGATCCAGTTGTAACCCTGACGCGATCCTGATGTTTCAAAGATGGTTTCTTTGTTCCGGCTCGGCCAGACGAATAGATTGATGAAGTGCCTGCGGCGGGAATAGACCAACGCCGCGACGCTGTGCCCATCGACGACGTCCAGGCGCCCGCCTACCAGCGGAAACCCTTGTTCGGAATAGTCAGAGACTGGTGGGATGAAGTCCAGTTTGCCATCGAACCATGGCTTTACTGTGTGCTGGTCGGTCGATTGTACATCGGTCAAATGTCCGGGCTGCAGCGAGCGCACATGTGCGTCGATCAGTTCGGCGGTAATTCGCGCCGCGTGAGTGTGTGGTTGGAGTACGAAAAACACGACCGCAAGTACAGCCGCTGCCGCGGCCAGAACACCGAAGGTTGGCACGAGGAACCATCTCCGTGAGTACACAGGCGGGAGGCGTCCCGCGCTCGAAGTCTCTGCCAGTTGCTCACGAATTCGCTCGCGCAGGTGAGGCGACGCTTGCTCGTACAAGTTGCTTTGTTGAAGCAGTGTGCGTAAAGACTCGATGCCTTCCAGGGCAGTCTGGCATTCCGGGCAGCGCTCCAGATGACGTTCGAACTCAGCTGACCGCACGGCGTCTAGCTCACCGTCAAAGTAACCGTGAACTGTAGTTTGCGCCAATTCGCAATTCACCACGCCTCCTTTACAGCAGCGCTAGTCAGGGTCCGCTGCAACCGCTCGCGGGCCCGGGACAAGGTCGACATAACAGTGCCAATGGGAATTCCGGTGATCTCGCCGATCTGTTTGTAGGAACAACCTTCCAGTTCCCTCAGTACGAGTACCTCTCTGGACCGTGGGGATAACGATTCCAATGCCAGCATCAACCGTTGTCGCTCATCCGCCTGGGCGGCCAGAGTCTCAGGAGTCGCCGAGGGGAGTTGATGCACTTCTTCGTCGAACTCGGTCATCATTTCTGACGGGCGATTCTTCTCTAGCCACGTGTAGCAAGTGTTCCGAACAATTTGCAGCAACCAGGCACGCGCATCGCCTCCGTGAAAACGCTCAAAGAAGCGGTAGGCGCGAAGCATCGCCTCCTGAACTACGTCGTCGGAGTCGGCCCGGTTCCGCAGCAACCAGCGAGCAAGATTGGCGGCGCTGTCCAAATGTGGCAACACAAGTTGCTCAAACCGAATTCTGTCCTGCGGCTCTAGCACGTACCTGGTTTCCTAAGCCTCTATGTATTAACCGCCGCCGCTGGCATTTTATTCCCGCAGAGCAGTACATGAAAAAGTAATGCCGATGGAATAAAACCTGACCGACTCTGGTTTATGCAGGTGTAGCACGTCCTGACAGGCGACGCGAGCCAGAATCCAACCTGATCCTGTAGTGGTTGCGTCGCCTGTGTCCAGCTGTTGTGGAGGACTACAGTCTCTGAACCGGAGAAAATGCGAATGGCGAAAAGGAACCTTTTCGATCCGAACCCAAGCGGCGTCATTGAGCACGACCATAATAATGATGGAATCGACCGCCGAGGATTTCTGAAATGCATGGCCTGGGCCGGCACGGGCGCGCTCTGCGTGATTCAGGGAGGCGTGCTGAAGTCTCACGCTCTGGCCTCACACATGGGATCGCAGATGAAGTCTCACAAACTGGGAGAGCTGAGCTTCGTTCAGATCAGCGACAGCCACATGGGATTCAATAAGCCGGCCAATCCGGACGTGATCGCCACATTGAAAGCTGCCGTGGATAAGATCAATGCTCTTCCCGAGCAGCCCGAATTCCTTTTGCACACTGGGGACATCAGTCATCTCTCCAAGCCCGAGGAATTCGATAACGTGGATCAGATCCTAAAAGCCACCAACAAACAAATCTTCTTCGTGCCTGGAGAGCACGATGTCCTGAACGACGACGGAGCCATGTTCCGCGAGCGCTATGCGAAGAACTCCAAAGGACAAGGCTGGTACAGCTTCGACAAGAATGGAGTCCACTTCATTGGACTAGTTAACGTAATGAACCTGAAAGCTGGTGGTTTGGGGACGCTCGGGTCAGAGCAACTCGAATGGCTCGAAGATGACGTAAAGCACCTGAAATCCAGTACACCCATTGTCGTCTTTGCCCACATCCCACTCTGGACGGTCTATCCGCAATGGGGTTGGGGGACTGAAGACAGCACGCAAGCCCTTTCCTACCTGAAAAAGTTCGGTTCCGTTACGGTGTTAAACGGCCACATTCACCAGACGATGCAAAAAGTCGAAGGCAACGTGACCTTCCACACGGCGTTTTCGACTGCTTTCCCGCAACCCGCGCCCGGCAAAGCTGAAGGCCCGGGCCCGATGAAAGTCCCTGCGGAACAACTGCGCAGCGTTCTTGGTATCACCGATGTGAATTATGTACAAGGACGGCATGCATTGGCTGTCGTGGACTCATCCCTCGCGTGAGGAGTGAATCCTCTCTGGTTCGTTACTAACTTACAAGGAGAATGCAACTATGAGGAGAAAACTGTTCTTTGGCGGCTTGGTCGTCGCGCTTCCATTGGCCCTTGCCGCCGTGATTCTGCATCCGACACGAGCGAAGAGCGACGACACAAAAGCGTCGCCAGCTGAAGTGAGGGTGGATAACTTCAGCTTTGGCCCCGACACGCTCACAGTGCCCGCGAACAGCACAGTGACCTGGGTAAACAAGGACGATGTCCCGCACGTGATCGCCAGTAATGACGGACTGTTTAAGTCCAAGGCACTGGATACGGATGACAAGTATTCGTACACCTTCGCCAAGGCCGGAACGTACTCCTATTACTGCAGCATTCATCCCAAGATGGTGGGAAAGGTCGTTGTTCAGTAACCCAGCATTGTTACCGGCCGGCGTTAACAGACTGGACCAATGCGGCTATGGTGAACCCTTTCGATCTGCGAACGATTCTGCTGGCAAAACATGCACAGCACGTTGTGCTCATCCATTTTCCGATCGCGCTGTTTATTACTGGAGTCGGATTAGATTTGCTATCGCGAGGGAAATGCAATTCGCAACTTGCCAGCCCCGCCTATTTGAACCTGTCCATTGCTGCGGCGACCGTGCTTCCTGCGGTCGTGACGGGGCTGCTGGCTTGGCAGTTCGCGCTCGATGGCAAAAGGCTCAAGGGGCTTTTGCTTTTACATTTGATCGCAGCTTTGTCCGCCGCGCTGCTGGTAGTTGCGTCCTGGTGGATGCACTGGCGATCGCGCAAAGCCGAACTGGCGCTTCTTCCTGTCTACCGCATTCCGGTCGAACTGCTAGGAGTGGCTATCATCGCCCTCACCGCGTACCTTGGTGGGTTCTTGAGCGGAGTCAACACCTAAACAATATAGAAAGGAAAGTACATCCGTATATGAAGCGCACAACCCTCCCAGATTACACACCTTCGAAGTCGAACCCAACTACCGGGGAAGATGTTACGCCCCCGGCGAAGAAAGCCTTCAACCGGCGCTCCTTCCTAAGGAATAGCGTTGTGGCCGGAGCCGCGGTGACAGCAAACGCGGCGATTTTGGACTATGTTCCGTCTGTTCTGGCCCAAGAAACCCATGGCCACCTGACACGCGGCGATGCTGCGATCTTGCGCTGGCTGGCGGTGGCCGAAATCATCGAATCCGATCTCTGGCTGCAATACACGGAACTCGCAGGCACCCAGGACAACGAAGTGTCCACCATAGCCAGTCAGCAGATTCCGGGATATCCGTCGGCACCTACAGGCGGGAACAGTCCATATACCAATGCCGTTTCACAGCTCGACGAAGATATGGCGCAGTACATTCAGGACAACACGGAAGATGAATTGACCCATGAAACTTTCATTAATGCATTCCTAGTTTCAAAAGGCGCAGATCCTGTGAGTCTCGACCAATTCCGCAGGTTGCCGAGTAGCAAGGTGACAGGCGCGAACCAGATCGGGCGGCTTACCACTCTGACTCGGTTAACGGTCGACACGACGTGGTGGACGCGTTATCGCAGTCGGACTGGGAATCCTGACCTGGGAGACACATTCGCGCCAGCGGTGCCTAGTCTGATTGTTGGAACGCATCCGGGAATTCCGCGGACTGACGACGATTTGAACGATCCGAATTTCCTGCAGGCCATTGCCAACACTGCAGGCTTTCACTTCGCCAATATCGAAGTGGGCGGGGCCAGCATGTACCCCGGACTGGCGCAGAGAGTGTCAAGTGTAGAGGTCCTGCGCATCCTGCTCAGCATTGGCGGGACCGAGATCGCGCACTTCCAGACCTGGCACGACAAGGCGGGCAATGCGGTCCCGCTGACGGATGTGAAGGACCCGGCGACCGGTTTCAGCGTGACTTTCCCCGATCTGACCCAAGATTCAGTTGGTGAAGATTTAAAGTCGAACCTGATCATGCCGGAGCCGACCGCATTCCTCAGCCGGAAACTACCAGTGTGTTCGATCATTCGCCCAACTGCGACCAAGAACGCTGCCACGGTCGCGTTACAGGGTTTTGTGAATATGAATGTTTTCGCTGGCCAGTCGAAGGCATTCTTTGACTTCGTGGCTCGCCTCGCGCAAGAGGCGGACGACGCCAAGCGCGGAACTAGCTAAGGATTGTGTTGTCCTCGTTGCCAGTCAAAGGATTCCTCGGGACCGGCGCCACCTTCGAGGCCGATGTCAACCTCGTCGTGCAGCTAGTGATGGGAATGGCGCTAGTGGCAGGGGTCGTTCTTGCGAAACAGCAGCATTACAGAGCACACGGTATTTGTCAGACGACGGTGATGCTCCTGAACTTGTTGATGATCGGAATAGTGATGTGGCCTTCGTTTCGGCGACAAGTGAATCCAATGTTTCCGAGGGTCCTTCATAGGTCGTATTACGCTGCACCTATGGTTCATGCGGCTCTGGGAATAACGGCTGAGCTTCTGGGACTCTATGTCGTTCTCGTTGCGGGCACCAATGTTCTTCCGGAGTGGCTACGCTTCAGAAACTGGAAGCGGTGGATGCGAACGGAATTTGTGCTTTGGTTAATTGTTGTGATCAGCGGCATGGGGACTTACTACGCTTGGTACATTGCTCCATTTCGCTAATAGGTGAGGTTGGAAGCCGGTATTGATGGTGTCTCTCCCTGCAACACTGGCGGGTGCTGTGGCCGAAGGTATGAGTCACGGCACCTGCATTGTTCGGTGACTTGACGTCTTCGCAACGCGATTCAAGGAGAACCTATGTTTGAAGGATTGTTTCAACCAATGCATCTGCTGGTTATTTTCGGGATTGCCCTGCTCGTCTTCGGGCCCAAGAAACTTCCGGAACTCGGCAAAGGAATCGGGGAAGGTATCCGCGGCTTTAAGTCAGCCATGAAAGCCGAGGAAGAGAAACCGGCCATCGTAATACCCAGCGTCGCTAATGACCGCGGCCTGATCAAGGAGTAAATCGTGGGCCCCGGCACGGAAATTCTATTCATGATTGTGCTTGGAGTTCTGCTGCTAGGGCCAAAGCGGCTGCCCACGGTTCTGGGCCATATAGCGCAGGCCAAAGCACAGTTCGAGAAGGCAACCCACAGTTTCAAGTCTCAGTTGGAGGCGGAACTCGAAGCCGAAGATCGTAAAGGCAAAACCGATTCTTCGCAGGAAACGGTTGGGGACTAGTGAACTCTCCACGAATCCTCGGAATTGGAACGGCGAATCCGCCGATCAGGCTTACGCAAAAGCAAAGCTTCCACGCTGCTGGTTACCAAAGCGAACGTATTCGGAAGATTTTCCTGAACAGCGACATTGAATACCGCCACTTTTATTTTGGAGGTACTCCGAACCGCGAAGAGACTTCCGATCAGATGAACGAGCGTTATCTCTCCGGCGCGATGAAAACAGGTTGCCGAGCGATCCTGAATTGCCTGGAGTCCGCCCGAACTAGCGTGAAGGACGTGGATTTCCTGGCAGTCTGCTCGTGCACCGGTTACGTTTGTCCGGATGTCGGTAGCCGCCTCATCGCGCACATGGGGTTCAGCAAGAACGTGCAGAGAGCTTCCATCGTGGGTCTTGGCTGTGCAGGCGCGGTTCCCACTTTGCAGCGGGCGGCCGACTTCGTTCGCGCAAACTCCTGCCGTCTAGCATTGATACTGGCTGTCGAGATTTGTTCTGCCTGCTACTACGTCGATAACACCCTCGAGACAGTTATCGGCAACGCGATTTGCGCCGACGGCGCTGCTGCGTTTCTGCTCGGCGCGGGAGAACAAACGGCTGGCGCTTACCCGCAGGTTCTTTATCCGGAGATCATTGATTTCGAGACTTTCCTCGATACAGAGCAGATTGAAGAAGTTGGACTTCAACATCGGAATGGCAAGTTGCGAATCGTGCTTGGAGCATCCATCCAGCATCTCGCCGGTCCCATGATCGAAACAGCGCTCCAGCAGTTGGTGCGAAGGCATGGGCTTGTCCAATCGGACATTCGCTTCTGGGTCGTCCACCCCGGAGGACGCAAAGTGATTGACAACGGTCAAAAGCACTTCGGCATGACCGACGGTGAACTGCGCTTCTCCCGGCTTGTTTTGCGAAACTACGGAAACATGTCATCGCCCACTGTAATGTTTGTTCTGGATGAGATCGTACGTAACGGCGATCCGCGTCCAGGCGACAGGGGAGTGATGATCGCGCTGGGTCCGGGAATGGCCACTGAGGTCGCACTGCTCAGATGGTAGCTCGAATGGCCTTTTGGCCCCTCCTCCGTGTTCTCCATGGAGCAACGAGGACACGCTCGTGGGCGGAATTCAAGCTGCTTTTGAGAGATCGATTACCTGCAGGGCCAACCAGGGCGAAAGATTCGAATCCGCTCCCTCCTATTCTGTTCCAGATGGCGACTGCTTATTGGGTATCCCAGGCCATCTACGTCGCCGCCAAACTTGGAATTGCCGATTTGTTAGCGGATGGTCCGCAATCCTATGCGGCATTAGCAATCGCCACCAGGTCAGACCCATCCTCACTGTT
>QIAA01000206.1 GCA_003224905.1 Acidobacteriota bacterium | reverse complement strand
GTACTACATGCACGTGATCGCGGACCCGCAGGATCCGGATACGGTTTACATCGCCAATGTGGATTTCTACAAGTCGAGCGACGGCGGGCGCACGTTCAACAAAGTAAAGGTACCGCATGGGGACAATCACGGGATGTGGATTGACCCTAAAAACCCGCGCCGGATGATGGTTTCGAACGACGGCGGCGTTACGCTGAGCCTGGACGGCGGGAAAACCTGGTCACGCCAGGATAATCAGCCTACGGCGCAGTTCTACCACGTGATCACGGATAACCGTACTCCGTATTACGTCTATGGCGCGCAGCAGGATAACAGCACGATTGCAATCGCCAGCCGGAGCGACGACCGTACGATTGGCCGCGCGGAATGGTACGACGTGGGTGGAGGAGAAGCCGGTTACATTGCGCCTTATCCGCCGGACCCGAATATCGTCTATGCCGGCGATTATCAGGGCAGGATTACGCGCTTCGATAAACGCACAGGACAAGTGAAGAATGTTCAGGTCAACCCGGACCTGAGCGACGGCGGAGGAGCCGCAAATTTAGAGCATCGGTTCCAGTGGACGGCTCCGATTGTGATTTCTCCGCACGATCCCAATACGCTCTATCACGCCGGCGAGCGGCTTTTCAAAACGACCGACGGTGGTATGCATTGGGAAGTGATCAGTCCTGACCTTACGCGGAATGATAAGAGCAAGCAGCAACCTTCGGGCGGTCCCATTAACATCGATGACACTGGTACGGAGTACTACGACACTATCTTTGCCGTGGCCGAATCACCTGTCGCGAAAGATCTGATCTGGGCGGGCACGGACGACGGGCTGATTCAAATCACGCGAGATGGCGGGAAGAATTGGACGAATGTCACGCCCAAAGATATGCCGGAATGGAGTCGCGTGAGTTTGATTGAAGCATCACCTTTTGACGCCGGTACCGCATATGTTGCCATCGACCGGCACCAGTTCGACGATCTTCATCCGTATATCTACAAGACGGCCGATTACGGAAAAACCTGGTCCAGGCTGACGAAGGGGATCGCTGACAACACGTTTGTGCGCGCGGTACGCGAAGATCCCAAGAAGCGGGGATTGCTATACGCCGGAACCGAGACTGGCGTGTACGTTTCTTTCAACGACGGCGCAGACTGGCGTTCGCTGAAGCTGAACCTGCCCACCACCCCCATACATGATTTAGTAGTGAAAAACGATGATCTCGTGCTGGCTACGCACGGCCATTCTTTCTGGATTTTGGATGATGTCTCGCCGTTGCGGCAGTTCAGCGACGAAACCGCTAAGCAGGATGTTCACCTTTACACGCCTGCGACTGCAACACGCCTGCACGTCGCCAGCGAGGAGGGAGAAGCGCCAAAACCTGTACTGGCGGGGCTAAATCCACCGCCCGGGGCGGTCATTTACTACTTCGTTAAGGAAGCGCCTAAAGATAAAGATGAGATTACTCTGGAAATTCTGGACTCCTCGGGCAAAACGATTCGCAAGTACTCGAGCAACAAGACCGATCAACCGGAAGAGCCGCGTAACCCGGAAGACAAGAAACTTGAGAAGCAGATTAAGATGGAAGCCGGCCTGAACCGATTTATTTGGGATTTGCGTTATCAGGAAGCCGATCGCGTTCCCGGCTATTACTTGTTCGAATACAGACAAGGGGCTTACGGGCCGTTTGCCATGCCAGGCAAATACCAAGTCCGGTTAACGGTAAAGGGAAACAGCCAAACCGAGCCGTTCGAACTGAAACTTGATCCGCGGGTCAATGTGGCTCAGGCGGATTTGCAAAAGCAATTTGATCTAGCGTTGCAAATTCGAGACGAACTCGGCCGCTTATATAACGCCGTGAACCAGATTCAGGACGTCCGCCTGCAGTTGGACGGGCTCAAGAAACGTCTGCCTGACAGTGCAAAGCCAGTGCTGACGGCAGCAGGAGATTTGGATCAGAAGCTCGCTTCCACCCGCGACAATCTGATTCAAATCAAGATCAAGGCCAACGAAGATTCGCTGGCTTATCCTCAAAAGATCGATAGCAAGCTGGCGTATCTTGGTCTGACAGTTTCCGACGGGAGCGACTCTGCGCCTACTGAGTCGTCTTACCGCGAATTCGAGAAGCTGAGAAAAGAGGCTGACGACAACATCGCGCACTGGGGTGAACTGCAGCGCACGGACCTGGCCGCGTTTCAAAAGATGATGGAAGGTCAGAATATCCAGGCCATCGTGGTGCCGGCTGGGGAAGTTTCGGGCGGGGGTGGAGAAGAACCCAGGTAGTCTACGCGTGAGAACTTTCGTTGTCGTTGGCCTGGAATTTTCACACGTCTGCGCCATGACTACGTGAGTACTGTATTTGTGCCGTGCCTGCGGCACTCGACTGTTTGTTTCACCTTACCCAGCGCTCACGCGCTGGGCTAATGAGTTACGCCACTCCGCGGCTCAGCTTCGACGAGCTCTTTCCTTTTGGAGCCTGTTCCGTCAATAGGCCGCCGATTCAATATTGCTAAAATAACTCTGATTTCAAGAAAATCAGAACTACTAGACTGCTCGGTTGCCGCATCCAAGTGTTTAAGAACCGTGGACATCCGGCGCAGGCGAGACGTCGCATGAGGCATCCTGTCATTGTGTGCGTCTTGACGGTTCTGATAGCCAGCACGGCCGCGCAGAGTCACTTCTGTGCACCCGCCACTGCGGCTTCGCCCCGCGCATCCACTCCTGCCCTTTTCACGAGCTCGGTTTGTCTGCTCTGTGTGATGGCTCAAACCACTACGGCGATCATGCTGATGATCGCAGCATTCGTGCTCATCAGCGCCACACTCTGCAAACAGCCGCCGCATCCGCGCGGGATCTCTTTGCTACATATCTTTCATCTTCATGTTCGGCCACCGCCTTTGACGTAGCCGCGTGAGACATTGAAGCAAGGTCTCACTACAGATGCGGCAGCAACGTGAAAGAGCTGGCTGGGCATGGACGCCATCACTGGCAACCGAGTAGCTTAGGCGATCACAAGAGGCAATTCTGCTGTCCCGCAAGGAGTGCTGAAATGAGGAATTTCGTACTAATCGCAAGTGCAACCATCCTTTGCGCGGTGTCAGTTTCCGCTCAGCAAAGCAGCGGAACGCAATCTACGGGACAAGACGCTGCCGCCACGGAACAACGGATTAAGGACCTCGAGGAACGCATTATCACGCTCGAAGGCCAGGTGCGGATGCTGAAGAGTGCGCAGCCCGCACCTCCTGCTGCGACAACTCCAGCGACGCCGGAGATGCCTGGACAAGCGCCCGCTCCGCCGGTCGCGGCGTCGCAGCAGGGCCAAGGGGCGGCTTCCGGGGTGGTGACCCAGACGCAGGTTTACGGCGGCGCAGGCGGTGCGGCGGCCAAGGCTTTAAATCCAGATATCAGCGTTATCGGAGATTTCGTCGGCGCGGCAGGAAACGGCACGGTGCCAGCGTTCGCGCAGCAGTCACCCTTCCCGTCTCTGCAAATGCATGAATCGGAAGTCGGGTTGCAGGCAATCATCGATCCTTACGCGCGTGGCGATTTTTTTATCTCATTCGGGGAGGAAGGGGTTGATCTGGAGGAAGGTTACATCACCTTCACTGCCCTGCCGAAAGGCTTCGTGGCTAAGGTAGGAAAGATGCGCTCGGCATTCGGTAAGGTCAATACCATGCACAATCACGTCTTACCGTGGATCGACAGGCCGCTGGTCTCGACCAATCTGGTGGGCGGCGAAGACGGCATTGACGATGCCGGATTTTCCATTGAGCGTATTATTCCGGCGCCAAAGGGACTGTTTCTCGACGCCACGGGCCAGGTGTTCCGGGGTGACTCGGGAGGAGGACTTCAGAGCGTCTTCAAATCCTGGGAGCGCAAGGATGTCAGCACCGTGGCGCATTTGCGCGGCTACAAGGACATTACTGAGTCCACAAACCTCGACCTCGGTCTCTCTTATGCTCGCGGTTACAATGATGTTGGACCCAATTTTCTGACGAATCTCTACGGCGTGGACGCGACCCTACGCTGGAAGCCTTTGCGACGATCCATTTACCATTCTTTTGTGGGGCGCAGCGAGCTGATTTGGAGTCAGCGGCAGCAATTGCCCAGTGAACAGCGGGCGTTTGGCATGTACGCCTCGGCGGATTACCAGCTGGGAAGACGCTGGTTTGTTGGCGGGCGTTTCGACCGCTCCGAGCGCAGCCAGTTGGCCAATCTGACTGACAACGGTGGCTCGATTGTCCTCACTTACTGGCCGAGCGAATTCAGCCAGATTCGCGGTCAGTACCGGTTTACGCGGTATGCGGAGAACAAGGATACGAACGAGCTGTTGATGCAGGTGATTTTTTCTTTGGGTGCGCATGGCGCGCATCCTTTCTAAGGAGACTTGTGAGGATTAACCACAAAGGACACGAAGTTACACGAAGGAACTTTGGCGCCAGCTGCCGGATCTCCGGTCTGGCCATCGCCTTCATAGCTGCGGCGCTGGGTTCGGCAATTCCAGCCCAAGCCAAGAAGCTGACCGTTGTAACTGCGACGACCGACATGGCTGCTCTGGCGCAGGTAGTGGGTGGCGAGAAGATCAGCGTGGAAGCGATAGCCAAGGGTTATCAGGACCCTCATTTCGTGGAGGCCAAGCCGAGCTTTCTCCTGAAGCTGCGGCAAGCCGATTTGCTGATTACAGTCGGCCTTCAATTAGAGATCGGGTGGCTGCCTCCACTGATCACACAAAGCGGTAATCCTAGAATTCAGGTGGGAGCCAATGGTTATCTCGACGCTTCACAGTTTGCAGAAATCCTGGAAATTCCGGCGGGAACGGTAACCCGCGCCATGGGAGACGTGCATCCTCTGGGGAATCCTCACTACTGGCTCGATCCGGAGAATGGGCGTCGTCTGGCCAAAGGAATCGCCGGCAAACTCGGCGAACTGGATTCCGCAGACGCCGCGTACTTTCAGCAGCGTTTCCAGGATTTTGATAAGCAGCTAACCACCGCTGAGCAAAAGTGGGATGCGGAGATGAAACCCTATCGCGGGCGCAAGGTGGTTACGTATCACAACTCGCTGCCCAACTTCGTCAAGCATTTTGGCCTGAATGTCATCGGCTACGTGGAACCTCGACCGGGAATTCCGCCGACACCGAGCCACACCATTGAGCTGATCGGGTTGATGAAGCGGGAGAACTGCAAGATCATTCTGGTCGAGCCCTACTTTGATCTTAAGACGCCAAATTCTATCGCCGCACAGACAGGCGGCAAGGTTGTGCAATATCTGCCGTCCGTCGGGGGCGAAAAGGATGTCACGGATTATTTCAAGCTGTTTGATTACGATATAGATTTGCTGATCAAGGCATTTCAGGCAACACAGTAGTCGGACATCTTTCAGGCGCCGTCAGATCTGTAGCACTTGGGTTTTGCTGAAGTCCGAGGTCCGAAGTCCCGAAGGAGCACGATGGAAATACTTCCCTTCCTACTCTGGCCATTCGTGGCCAGCCTGATTCTGACTGGCATCCATGCCTACCTGGGCGTGCACGTAGTGGAGCGAGGGGTTATTTTTGTCGATCTCGCGCTGGCGCAGATCGCAGCTCTGGGCGCTACCATGGCCATTCTCATCGGCATGAATCCCCACGGTTCCGGGGCATACTGGCTGAGTTTGGGATTCACTTTCGTGGGCGCGGGCATATTTGCGCTGGCGCGGACGCGGCGCGGCCATATTCCTCAAGAAGCGTTTATCGGAATTGCGTATGCTGTGGCATCGGCGACCGCCATTCTCGCGATGAGTAAGGCCACCGGCGAAACCGAGCACCTCAAGGACATGCTGGTGGGCAACATCCTGGCGGTGGACAGGCAGGAAGTACTCAAGACCGCAATGCTTTACGGCGCAATCGGGCTCTTCCACTATATCTTCCGGCATCGTTTCCTGATGATTTCGACGAATCCGGCGGGGGCTGAGGCTGAGGGTATGAGCATCCGCTTCTGGGATTTCCTTTTCTATGCGTCGTTTGGGTTCGTTGTGACTTCTTCGGTCGCGATTGCCGGCGTGTTGCTCGTGTTTTGTTACCTGATTGTGCCGTCGGTGGGGGCCATGCTGTTTGCGGATCGGGTAGGACGACGGTTGGCAATCGGCTGGACAATGGGAACGCTCGTCTCAGCGCTCGGTGTCTATTTCTCGGTTCTGCTGGATCTGCCTACGGGGGCGACAATTGTATGCACTTTCGGGGCGGTGCTGGTGGTTATGTTCTTCATTTATCTGTTCTTGCGGAAGCATCCTTCGGCTGTGCCGGAGGCAACGCGTTCCCTGCCAAATCACAAGGAAGTGCTGGTGGAGCGCTCGCGCTGACGGGCGCCGGATCCGCCCCTTACTTTAGTGCTACCACCCGGCACCTTAGGTGCATTGACCTACTGGTGCGGCCTTGCTACGGTGAACACTGTAAGTTGCTTCTTTTCCTATCTCCCCCAAGGTGTGGACGCATCTTACGTTCCGGGGTGAGATATGAAGATGGTTTATGTTTGCTATGCGGCAGTGGGATACGCGGTGGCCCGCTGGATCTTTCGGCGGCAAGCGGTGCCCGTGGCAATGATTGATCCGGTCACTGAATTCCGTTCATCTGGCTTGCTGTAATTGGTGCCTCTCTGGGCGTGCGGTGCCCCGTTGCGTGCCCCTTTGTCCCGCGCGCCCAATCTTTTCCTATCCCAGTCCGCGATCCGGTAGTTCTACTACTTAAGTTTTCCGCTCGTGACCTGTCCACAAACCCTTCGGTCGATACAATTCTGATTAGGCGCTACACGTAAATTAGTTTGCACCCGTAAAGATGAATTCAAATTTCTACCGCCTGGTCTCTGTCGTTGTGCTGGGGCTGGTCATCCCAGCTACGGTCTTCGCTCAAGCCGACAGCACAGAGCCTTCGTTAGGCGACGTCGCGCGAGCTCTCCGCAAGAACAAGGCTGCCCCTGCAGCCGCAGCGGCACCCGCACGTCCGGTCATCGATAATGAGAATTTCGATCAGGTAGTGAATGACGTCGAAAAGAAGCGGCTCGACGGTAAGTTGCGTTTTTCTCTCGATAGCAGTGGCAATGATTTTCAAGTCTCGTCGACAGACGTGACCTGCAGTCTCTCGTTCAGCTCCAAAGCTACTTCCCTGTTGTCGAATGCTTACGCTCCTCAGGAGCTTCCAAAGAGTGAATTGCTGAAGCTGGACGGGCCAGCCAGCATTGACGGCGACGCGCTGGAAGTTTCCGTGCACAACGGAGGCACGTGGAATGTAAAAGAGATCACGGTTGGATTTACAGTTGTCCGGCGAGACGAAACGCGCAGCGCGCAGTATGGCTCAGCACGCCTGGTCCCGGCAGCCGAGACTACGAAACTCACTTCGGAAAAGCGGTCCGATCTCACCGTCCTATATCACCTGAAGGGATCGGCAGCCCCATCCAGCACGACTACATTCCACGAAACTCTCGGCCTGACACTCACCGACGATCAGGATTGGCATTGGGCCATTGTCGCTGCCAAGGGAAGTCCTCCGGCGCGTAGCAATCCTGCGCAATAGATTAGGGTTTTTCGTCCTGTCCGGATTGCAACTGCTGAGCCGCTTTCAGCTCGCGCTCGGCATCTTCCGTTTTTCCCATGTCCCGATACGCCTGGCCTAACAAATGATGGGTTACAGAATTGTTTGGATCCATGCTGAGCGCATGCTGTAGAGATCTGACGGCAAGCTCAGTCTCACCTTTTTTCTGCAGCACTTTTCCCATCAGGATGTAGGGGCCAGTAGAAGTCGAATCCAGCCAGATGGAGCGTTGCAGCAGGCGCTCCGCGTCGTCAAACTTCTGGATTCTCGAGTAGGCGTCGGCGAGTTTGTAGTATGTGGCCGCGTGGCCCGGATTCAGCGCGAGTTCCTGCTGAAAATCGGAGATTGCCTCCGGAATTCTGGACTTGAAAAGATGCAGCTCGCCCAGGAAGTAATGCGCCAGCGGCAGCCCGTGGTCGAGCGTAATCGCCTTTTGCGCGTACTCTTCGGCGATGGTATCGAATTCCTGGCGCAACAACATGCGCGCGGTGAACAGATAAGCGGGAGCCGACTCAGGCGGCACTTCGAACATCCTGGCGAACGCTTGCCGCGCCTGAGGGTAGCTCTTTGTCTGCACGTAACAAAGGCCGAGAATGTAGGACGCGTCCACATTTGCGCGCGGATACCAGGCTTGGACTTTTTCCAGCAGTGGAATGGCTTCCCCTGGACGCCCGGAAAGATAATAAGAGAGGCCGAGGAGCTGCACGGCTTCGTTGTCCTGGAGATTTTCCTCCAGGGCCTTTTTGAACGAATCAATCGCTTTGAGGTAGTCGCCTTTCTTGTAATAGGCAGTACCGAGTTCATGGGAAAGGCCCTTGAGTCCGGGATCCCTCGATGACAGTTCCTTCAGTTGCGAGACGGCGTCGTCGTACTTGCCCTGATCCATCAGGCGGCGGGCCTGAGCCAAACTGGAGTCCGAGGCCTTCGGAGTTCCTGCCGGAGCCGGAGTGTTCTGGGAGAACGCGCCAGCAGAAATGAGCAGAATTAGCGCAATCAGGCGCATAGAAGACTGGCTTTAGATTAGAACATTCAGGGTAGGACTGCATGTAGGGTGGATACTAATCTCTCACGCTTGCCTCTGCTATGCCGATGTATTTGTCAGCCGCCCCATAGTAAAAAAGATAACGGTTGTGGCGGCGTACCATTCCTTCTACAAACACGACGTTCGGCACCTGGCCTATCTTTTCCCACTCTTTCTCTGGAGCGAAGAGTGGTTCGTCGCTGCGCCATAGCAGCTTGGATGGGTTGTTACGATCGAACACGGCAACTGCAGTTCGGTACACGAGCTTGTTATCCGCAGCGTTGTAAATCAGCACGATTCCATCTT
>QIAA01000203.1 GCA_003224905.1 Acidobacteriota bacterium | reverse complement strand
AGACTCGGCGCGTGGCCTTGCGACGCGTACTCTCCGGCGCTCGGGGCGGAGAGTTGTACGGGACGCTTCCCTTGTACGCCCGCTGGCTTGTGAAATCGACCAAAACATGCACGACTTTGATTTGCCTTGTTTTCCACCACATGCACATCTCCTCCACAGCCCCATGACAAGAAGTTGTGCAGCCGTTTCGAAGGCGGCGGGTATCGAACCGGCGACGACCTGATTTTTCGCGTTGTTCCATCTCCTGAATCCGCTCAGGACACGTCTGGGGCGCAATCTGAGAATGTGCAAATTGAGGCAAAATGGCGTCCCTAGCGAACTTCACTGGTGGGTGGATTTATGCGACCCAGGTGGCAAGAACGGAAAATCATACAGTCCCATTGATTGCTCCCGATTTCAAACTGTGCGTTCTCCGATTCGTTCCGGAGATACTCCCTGTCTTTAACATGCGCTCGGTTTCCCGACATGCCTTGGTATGTAATATCCAAGATCGCCTTGGAACTTTTTTCGTATTCGCGAATCTCATCAGAGCTGTTTTGTCGCCAGCAAGGAACGCACTTTATGAACTCACGAATCGATAGCTGCCAGTTCAAAACCATCAGCCGGCGTGGGTTGTTGAAACTCACGCCCGTGGCAGTGCTGGGCGCCTTTGCCATCCCGCAACTGCAGAAACCACTCCTCAAGGGTGGCCTTCGCTTTAGCGATTGGGCGTCGACAAGATTGTTCCGCTCCGGCCATTTGGCGCCTACATTTACCGACTCTGACCTGACCCCTTTCGAAAAGTTCCCCATTAACGACTACGACGTCGACGACCCCGAAGTGGATTTGGACAAGTGGACTCTCGCCGTGTCGGGCTCGGTACAAAAGCCGGGGGATTACACTCTGGCGCAGATTCATGCCCTTCCCAAGGTTACCCAGAACACTCGGCATGTCTGCGTGGAAGGATGGGATGTGATTGGCCGCTTCGGTGGTGTGCGCCTATCCGACTTCCTCAAGACGATTGGGGCCGATCCGACCGCGCGCTTCATTAGCGTCGAATGCGCTGATGATTATTACGAGTCGATTGACATCGCCACCGCCATGCACCCGCAGTCTTTGCTCTGTTACGAAATGTATGGCCAGCCGCTGACCCGCGAACACGGCGCTCCGCTCCGGCTGAGCATTCCCACCACGATCGGCTACAAGCAGGCAAAGTACCTCACCCACCTTAAAGTGAGCCATGTACTGGAGAAGGTCGGCTATTGGGAAGATCAAGGGTACCCCGAATTCTATGGCCTGTAGCTGTGAGGAGATGACTATGGCAACCCGTGCGACCGCAATCGAGGATGTCAGGACGGGCGAAGTAACACAAGCGGTGTACGAACATCCATTTGTGGTGCGTCTCTGCCATTGGGTGAACGCAGTTTCGCTGTTCGTGATGGTGGGCAGCGGATTCCAGATCTTCCGCGCTTTCCCGAGTTTTGGAGCGAAAATTCCGCAAAAAGATCTTCTCGACTGGCCCAAGGCTCTCGCCCTGGGCGGGTGGCTAGGAGGCGCGCTGCAATGGCACCTTACCTTCATATGGATCTATATCGCGACCGGACTCGTGTACATCGGTTACCAGATTTTCAGCGGAAACTACAAGCAGGTGCTCTTTGCACGACGTGACCTCCCTGGTGTGTGGCCGATGGTGCGGCACTACTTCTTCTTCGGCCCCAAGCCACTAACCAAGGAAGTCTACAACCCGCTACAGAAGCATGCGTACACATCAGCGATTGGGCTGGGAGTGCTCTCGGTGCTGACGGGCCTCGCAATCTGGAAGCCCGTTCAGCTTTCGTGGCTGGCATGGATGATGGGCGGCTTCCATCTGGCAAGGTTATGGCATTTCCTGATTATGTGGGCGATGCTCGCGTTCGTGTTCGGGCATCTGGTAATGGTGGTCCTGCATGGCTGGAACAACTTCGTCTCCATGTTGACGGGATGGAAGAAGGACCCGGAATACGACGCGGAATAGGGTTGATTGTAGTGGCGAATCCAGGGTGCGGTGAGGGGTGATGCGGGAAGAGGTGACTTCGCCGAAAAGTCCAGCTGAGCGATTCAACGAAGAGACGCTAATCCGGCGCATCCGAGAGGGCGAACATGAGCTTTTCTATGAGCTGATTCGACCTTATGAACGACGTGTGTACTCAGCGGCCTTAGCTATTTTGCGCAACGAGCCTGATGCTGAAGATACAGCGCAGGAGGCGATGCTAAAAGCGTTCAAGCACATTCGGCAGTTCCGCGCGGAAGCGCGTTTCAGCACCTGGCTGATTCAGATTACCGTCAATGAGGCACGTATGCGGAGAAGGAAAGAACACGCCCACTTGGTTGACCCGATCGTCGACTACCAGGACGAGGAGGGCAACTATACGCCCCGCGATTTCGCAGACTGGCGGGAGATCCCTTCCGAGATTCTGGAGCGGAAAGAAATCCGCCAGGAGCTGGCGGAGGCACTGGAGGCACTGGAACATATCTACCGCGAGGTGTTCGTGTTGCGGGATATGCAGCACTTGAGCATCGCAGAGACCGCGAAGGCTCTGGGAATCTCAACTGCGGCGGTCAAGACGCGACTGCTCCGGGCGCGACTCATGCTCCGGGACCTGTTGGCGCCAGGACTCGGCGGGACTTGGAGTTCAAGATTGCATTTTGCAAAGGGGACCAAGCCATGGTAGTCAGCTGCGAACAAGTCTGGCGCGAGATTTCGAACTACCTTGAAGAGGACATGGAACCAGGCCTGCGGACGTCCATGGAAGAGCACATCCGTCGCTGCAAGCGCTGCACCACCGTGCTTGACGGTACGCGCAATGTCGTTCAGTTGTATGGAGACGAAAGAATGTTCGAAGTACCGCTGGGGTTCAGCCAGCGTCTGCAGCGGAGGCTGGAAGAGAATATGCCTCGTAGCCGGCGAAGCTTTCTCGGATGGATGGTCGCCACCGCAGCGGCAGTCCTGGTCGCCGGCAGCTTCGAGTTGGGCAGGTCCTCGGTTTTCAGTCATTCTGAGCTGCGCTCGGAGCACGCACAACCTGGGACCGGAGTCCCTCCCGACATGATGGTGGTGGTTGCGACCGATGGGAAGACGTTTCACGCAGCTGGATGCCCGTTTATCCACGACAAGGCCCACCTTCGGACGATCGCGGCGCAGGAGGCGTTGCGGCAGGGGTACGCGCCTTGCGTACGCTGCATGAGGAAGTATTTGAATGCGGGCTGACGAGTGACGGGCAATGCTAAAGTTATTCCAGGCCGGAAGTCCGAGTGGAGGAAGCGGGGGCGAATGCAAAGCCAGCCCCGAACCGCGAACCTATTGGTCGAAGACGAAGAAGGATGGGTTCTCGATACCCGAATCGCTCACAACCGCTCGCTGAATAGGATGCTAATCATCTGTTTTTACCTCACACTGCCTTTCAAGCGTACCGCGACAGCTGATGCAACGGGAATTGCGACTCGATCAAGGCGCGCGCGTATCGACTATCGACATGGCTCAGAAGACTCATCATCTGTTGCAAAGTGGCAAGCTCAAAGTCAACGTGCTTCAACTTGTCCAGCACAGGCCGGGAGGGGTTGAAAAGCTTGAATCGTATATCGTGCTCCTGCGCCCATCTCTGCAGAAGCACTAACATGCCTAAACCGCCGCCGCCTATTGCGTGCATTTCAGTGAGGTCCAAAACCACGACGCGGGAGTCTGTCTGAGACGTAACAGCCTCCCGCAACTTGAAGGCGGCATCACTGCGGACAAATCTGCCCGCGCATTCAATGATTGCCATCTCGCCCACGTTGTCGATATGTACACTTGGCATCATTCCTCCGAGTTGTTGTCTTCTAGTCGTCGTAGTCAAAGCACAAACTATGCCGTTACGGTATTCCCCCAGGACGCGAGGACTAACTTCGCCGCGTTACCGGAACTTCCTGCATCTAGCTAAAAAACTTGGCGGCAGCTGCCCGCCAATATTTGTGCAGGCGAGCAAGACCGAGAGTACTAACTCGTGTGGCGGTCTCTAAATTACGTCGCCCCAGAGCAGACTGCACAGCCTCGGTCAATGCCTCGGAGCCACTGTCCATAACGCAGCGGACTCATCGTACTGGGTCCCGAGGTGGGATTCCGTGCTTGTGATTTTCGGCGGTTGCCTCAACAATCGATTGCACATGAATGGAGGGTAATCATTCAATCGGGTAGAAATCGTATTACTGTCCAGATCTGATGAGAACTGCGAGACACGACCGGAGCGGACGACGTGGATCCTGGGGACAAAATACGGTAAGCACCCCGACCGGTAACTGAAGTTGGACCGCAACTCAAACACCGCACAGTCGCACCAGCAGCGAAACGAATGTTAGGACTGGACACTGCAGAAAACACATGCCCGCACAGACTCAACTCAAAGACCATCACCAACGACGAAACGCGTCTATCCCTCTCGTGGCTTCCCTGAGCTGAGAAAACTGCATCACAGAACCTCAATGAGTCAGAGAGAGAGGCTATGGTGTGTTGTGTTCGTCTTTTGCGTGGGTGTTTGTGGTCCGTCGAACTGGGCCTGTGCGCAAGACAACCGTGCCGATTTACCTGACAGCCCATCGCACGTATCGCGGTCTTCCCGACACGGCAGTGACTCACCATCGGATCGAGAGGTGTCGTGGCGCTCTTTGCCGAAAGACTTTCTCCAAGATCAGAAAAGCATTTGGCTGTTCCCGACTCAATTGGCGAAAGGAAACCACTGGTTTCCCACTCTCGCCATCGTTGGCGGAACAGCAGGGCTCATCGCGGCCGATCCCCACGCGATGCCATATTTTCGTTCTCATACGAGGAACCTCGACGATCTCAACGACTTCTTCGGCGCTCCGATTACCACAGCAGAAGTGGTGGTCCTGCCGGTTTCTCTTATGGTTGCAGGCTATGCGCGGCACGACTCGTATCAGGTGGGCACGGCATTACTCGCGGGAGAAGCGTACGCGGATAGCGCTGTCGTCGATCTTGCGATAAAAGCGATTACACGCAGGAAACGACCAATTGATGTTCCCCCCGGAGGTTCTTTCAACGATACGTTCTTTAGCGGCGGCAAGTCTCCCTTTAAGGGCAGTGCCTTTCCATCCGGGCACGCCGCCGGCGTGTTTGCTGTCGCCACAGTCGTCGCCAGCCGGTATCATAACCACCGCTGGGTGCCTTGGGCATTGTATGGTTTCGCAACCGCTGTCAGCTTTTCTCGCGTAACCACGAGTGCCCATTTTCCATCCGACATCTTTCTTGGAGCAGCTCTCGGCTACACCATCACACGCTACCAAGTGCTGCGCCCGCGCTGAAGTCAATTCATGCTTCGCATCAACCTGTAAATAACCCGAGCGAGGGTGTTCTACCTGTCGGCCGATACTTCATACAGGGCGCGGAAATGATCGTGCTCAGCGAGCATAGAGCGACTCTATGAGTCTGCGAAGCTATTGCTTTAACGAGTCTGTCTTGGGATCAGGCTTCGTTTTGTTCGCAGCAGGTGCCTTCTGGGCGGAAGGCTTGCTCTTGTTGCCGGCATACTGCGTCTGCTTCTGGTCACCCTTGCTAGCAGCCTGCTTGGCTGACGCCGGTTTTATCTGTGCTGTCTTAGGCTGCGCCTGTCTGGATGGCGCCTGCCTGACCCGGGCTTGTTTCGCGTTCTTGTCGGCGTCCTTGTGATGGCGCCAGAACGCGAGTTTTGCGAGGCGGCTATGATGCTTCGCAGTCTTATCTTTGTCTGCATTGTTCCCGCCAGCATGGGCCATCGTCAGCGTGCTGAACAGCACTAGGTTGACCACAAGACTCAGGGTAGTTCTGATTGCTTTACTCATAAAGCCTGCCCTCCCGGCTTCGGGAATTGTGCGGTGGTTAATGAGAGCCCACAAGTGACGAAAGGGAATACCGAATCGGGGAATCGGGGAATCGGGGCAGCGTGGTAGCTGAGACAAGCTGGGGCGAACATTAAATCCGCGTGCTTTCACTTCGACCATCGTGATGAAACGATTCGCCGGGCTAAGAACTACAGTATTTTTCCAGCAGAGCCCTCGCCGTTTTTCCTTAAGCCAGACTTAAGAGCCCGCGATTAATGCGGCTTTGCGCCGATCCACAGACAAACGTCGCTTGCCTTGCGCATCCAATTATTGAGAGGGGCACGCTCATGAAGCAATTCGCATTCATCACAACCGCCGCCCTGAGCCTGGTGTTCGGCGTGGGTGCCGGGTACGCGCAGCAGGATCAGCCGCGCGGCCGACAGGATCAGGAACAGCAGCAAAAGGAAGACCGGCACCGGCCCGAAAGGGCGGGGAATCCGCGGCAGCCGAACCGTCCCGAGGAGCGGCGGCCTGCCGATCAGAACCGGCAGGAACGGACACGTCAACAAGAGGTGGAGCGGAACAGCCGCCAACAGGAACGGGCGCGGGAGCAACAGCAGCAAATAGATCCGCGGCAGCCGAACCGTCCCGAGGAGCGGCGGCCTGCCGATCAGAACCGGCAGGAACGGACACGTCAACAAGAGGTGGAGCGGAACAGCCGCCAACAGGAACGGGCGCGGGAGCAACAGCAGCAAATAGAGCAGCAACGTTCGCGGGAAGCGCAGCGGGGTCGTCAGGACCAACTGAACCACCAGCAGCAGGAACGCGCCCGCCAGCAGGAGATGGAGCGGAACAACCAGCAACGGGAACGGGCGCGGGAGCAGCAACAGCAAATAGAGCAGCAGCGCGCGCGGCAAGGCCAGCAGGATCATCAGGACCAACTGAACCGCCAGCAGCAGGAACGGACCCGTCAACAAGAAATGGAGCGGAACGCGCAGCAACAAGAACGCGTGCGGGAGCGGCAACAGCAGATAGAACAGCAGCGTACGCGGGAAGCGCAACAGGGTCGTCAGCACCAACTCAACCGCCAGCAACAGGAACGGGTCCAGCAACAACCCCGGCAAGAGGA
>QIAA01000124.1 GCA_003224905.1 Acidobacteriota bacterium | reverse complement strand
AAGGTCGATGAACTGGAGGTAATCGAGCTGCTGAAGTACGAAATGGCTGGGGTCATACAGCATGTTGCAGCGCGGATGATGCTTAACACGATCCAGAAGCATTTCAAAAGTCACGCCGTCGTGCAAGTCTTCGCCAGGATGTATTTCGAAACATAAGTCGACACCGGCCTGATCGAAGGCATTCAGAATCGGAAGCCAGCGTGCGGCCAGTTCATCGAAAGCCATTTCTATCAGACCACCGGGGCGTTGCGGCCATGGATAGACATACGGCCATGCAAGGGCTCCTGAGAAAGTCGCGTGTGCCTTCAGGCCGAGATTAGCAGATGCCTTTGCTGCCATAAGCAACTGCTCGACTGCCCACGATTGCCTCGTCCGCGGCTGCCCGCGCATGGTTTCCGGCGCGAATCCATCGAAAGCCAAATCGTAAGCTGGATGCACAGCCACCAGTTGGCCTTGAAGATGAGTTGATAGTTCTGTAAGCGCCAGTCCGTGACCAGCCAACATCGCTAAAATTTGCGCGCAGTACGCCTTGCTTCCGGCTGCTTGTTTCAGATCAAAAAGTCGCGCATCCCAGGAGGGAATCTGCACCCCCTTGTACCCCAGGCCGGCTGCCCATTTGGCGACCGAGTCGAGGTTATTGAATGGCGGAACCGAGCCGGCAAATTGGGCCAGAAAGATCGCTGGGCCTTTGATGGTGTTCATTGCTCTGTTCTACTGCGGGAGGCCGTTGCTGGCAACACTCACCCTCAAAGTGACCGAGCCAATCTTTCGGCCATTGTCTTCGGCGTTCCAGGTGAGGGCCTGCCATGTGCCCTTTTGTGATGCGCACGACGAGATCGTGAGCTGAACTGGGTAGGCATCATGTGCGTCCACGGCGTAAACCGCCCATCTGCGCCATGGAGCGCCGTCGCCCCTGGCGCAGCTTGCGCGCGAACCTCTTTTTCAAGACTTTCATCACCACCGACGGATCGCCCTTCCCCGGCTGGCTGATCAAGAGATGGAAATGCTCGGGCATGATCACGTATCCATACACCACGAACTGATAGCGTTGCTGGGTTTCTTCCAGGATCTTGAGAAAGCAGTCGACGGCGTGCCGCACCTAGGACAGGCAAGCGATGATAGCAACTGCAGGTGATGAAGTGGAGGTCCTGGGCGCCGTAGTATCGCTTCAGCCGTGTGGGCACGGCATGAGTGTAGGGTTGATGCCAGGTGCGAATCTGTGACGGAAGAACATGGATTCCTCCGGCGCCACTCTAACCCCACTCATTCGCAAAGAACGCGAATGAGTGGGCATCCGCCCAAAGTGGCTTTAGAAGGGGCGCCTCAACATCGGGAGCCCCCCTGGTTTAGGGACGGCAGACTGCGATTCCCGCTAGTCAGCCTTCATCCCCATCTGCTCGATCATCTTTCTTTGTTCGGCGGTCCAGGTGCCGGACATGTCGCCGTGCTGCATCAGCAGCTTTTTGTTGGCGTACATTTCCTTTGTGGTGTGGAACTCCTTCACATTAGCCTGATGGCCTGAGAGGTCCCACTCGCCGACGCCCGGATCGTGGTACTTGAACACCACATTGTCCACGTAAGTGATCTTATTGCCCCAAAGATCCATCGCGGGCATGACGTTGAGAGGTTTGCCGTCCTTGTCGCGCTTCATTACGCCCTTCTCCTCGAGAATATTGGGGATAGTCAGGGTGTAGGTGTTCTTATCGGAGGAGACTTTGAAATCGATGTCAACAAGCTTCGTGCCAACGATGTGGGGCGGATTCCAGCCGAACATGAAAGCGAGCATTTCCTTGAAGGCTTCCTGCTGGGCGGTTGTGGCGTGCTTATCGAAGTAGACCGTGGCATGCACCTTGCTGGCGTCCGGATCGATCAGGTCTCCCACGACGGCGGCTTTGAAGCCGCTCATATCCACCTTCCCATAGTGGCCGTGCTTGATGTAGGTGAAATCAGCAGCGTCGCAGCTGCCATGATCAGGGTGGCCGTTGGAACGGCACGGACATGCATAGGCGGTGCACTGGCACTCGGTCATGCTGACGCCTTGCACATCGAAGTCGGGGACTTGCTTGGGCATGCTCTTGGCATCGTCGGCGGCGACGGCCAATCCGGAGAACGCGAATAGAAGTATTGTCGCGACTCGAAGGGCAATCATAGTTGTACCTCCTTAAGGTTTGCTGGCTGGGCACGAGGAACTTTACGTCTGCTCTGGATCATTCGTCAAGGCGGTCAGAGCGGCCACCCCGTCCCCCGTGGACGAACACCTTGAATCACTCATTTCCCGCCGGTCGCGTCGGGGTCGGGAGCGGTCATTTCTATGCGCCAAGTGGGGCCGTCTTCGGAGAGGGGGCCTTCGAACTCGACAAAGGTGGGAGCCTCGCTTTTGAGGACCCAGATGTGGATGTCCGGTGGCTGTTTGCCTATCACTGGGGCAATCACGCCGGCGGCGCCTCCGATTTTCGTCTTGATGATGTAATGCTGCGCCCGGTGTGTAACCGTGCCTACCTTGATCGTTTTCTCCTGTGCGGGAACGATGTTCAACTTCACCAGACGCGGCTTAGAAGAGGCAGCCACCATGGAGACCGTGGTCTCCGCGGATGGATTCACGTTTTTTACCAATGTCAAAAGCAAACCGTTGGAGATGTCTGGGGGAAGGTTGAGTCGCTTCGTGGTCCGTTTCTCTTTGCCTTTCTCACTTATTTGCACAGTGACTTTGCCGGTGGCAGCGTCGATCCAGCTCTCCATGTCCTGCTTGAACGATGGACCTTTCTGCACTACCTGATCGCTTATGAGGCGGAATTCGCCGCGCTGAGTGAACTTGGTGATCTCCTCGTAAAGGGAGCCATCTTTGAAGTTGAATTTCAGGTCGTCCACGACGACGCCGTTTTTGACTACCTGCTTCAGGTCACCATAGGCGAGCGGGTGGGCGTCGAGGTTGCGCAGGACGAGGAAGCCGAAGGTAACGCCTTCGATGTGGCGGACGGAAACGGGATCGGCGGTTGCTGTGTTGGCCAGGAAAAGGACGCAGCACGTGACGAGAACAAGTAACCTGGGCAGGAAAGGTCCCATTGCGCGATCCTCAGGGAGCTTAGGATGCGGATTTAAAGGCAGCTGACAAGGCGCCGAGAGAACAATTTACTCTTGGCAGAGACGCGGGCGAGGCGCCCGCGTCTCAATTAGAAGTCGAATCAGGTTTTTACTGATCGAGCTCGACTGTGTCTCCTACGAGAACGTCTTCCAGCGCGAACACGACCATTCCGGTTGAAGTTGTGGGAGTGGTGTTGATCACAACGACTTCACCCACGGCGCGACGCGGAAAGTCAGCAACGTGGATTGCCGGGCCTTTGCCACCACCAGTGAACATGCGGGGCTCAAGCGAAGGTGGCGTTTTCTGGGTATCTTCAGTGGTGGAGGCTTTGAATGAGAGTGAATTCACGGGATCTCTCAAATCGGCGCTGTAGGAACGGACGGCGCGGAAATAGTCTCCGACTTTAACGCCCTGGTCTGCGCCCACATTCATATAGACTTTTGCGCCGGGTCCGAGCTCAGAATCGAAATCGCGGGCGAGCACGATGCGGGCGCCGGTTTTCCCGTTAGCGGGCAGGAAGCGGTCGAAGCGCAGCGGGGGATGAAAGCTTACCGTTGGCTTCTCGGCATAAGGTATGGCGATATCGCCAGGGACCAGGGGCTCACAACTGAATTCGACTTGGGCGATAGCGGACTTGCTGCGAGTGTCGGTGATGCGCACACGCGCCAGTTCGGAATAAGGCTGGCCCATGGACTTCATCATGGCGTGCTGACCGGCGAAGAGCTCATAGCGATTGGGGTCTACGAGTTCGCGCACAATGGTGTACTGCTGGCCGGTTTCGTAGCCGCCACCCGACAGATAGATCAGCTCGGCGTTGGCAAATTTCGTAGTATTCGGGCTCTGCAGGCCACCCACCACGAGGTGAGCATTGGGCAGGAGTTGCTTGCTGACGAAGCCTGCGCAATAGAGGTCAGCGTGAGTAGGAGTCTGGATCCGCTCAATGGGAAAGCCGGCATTATTCAACAGCGTGCCCTGAGGGGCTTGCTGCTCCGGCGGATTGGAATCGGCCTGCTGAGCCGCCGCTGCGACGGCCAGCCAGATAACCAGTAATGCTCCTACTTTCTTCATGTTAGCTCCTGATCTAGGCCGGGATGGGCCGGCGTTGGCGCAAGTACTGCAAACTAATGGCTTTCTTCCGGACAGTAACGTGAGAGGTACGTCCGGTCAAGGTTACGGCGGTGTTATCGGCCAGTCGGGACAAGAGTTTATGTTCGGGAACAAATTGTTGCATCTCCAGTTACGCGCCTGTAATATCCCGCTCGTTCATTCATGACAACCGGTAACTACGTTCCCAGGCTGCTGCCCCATCATCATTTGCCTAAGGTTTGTGTCGCAGTGACGGGCACTGACCCGGTGGAGATGATGGCGAAAGCGGAGGCGCTGGCGCGCGATAACTCCTTTCTGGAGTTCAGATTAGACTACCTAACCCGGCCAGCCCTGGTTCTGCCTAGGATTAAGCGGTTCATGGAATACCGGCCCCACGTCATGGCGATTGCAACGTGCCGGAGGGCGATTGCTGGGGGGAAGTTTCGCGGTTCTGTGGCTTCAGAGTTGGACGTATTGAGTAAGGCGGCCGCTGCAGGATGCCAGCTAGTCGATCTGGAACTGCAGAGTGCCGTGCGGTGCAAGCCGGAGCAGTTGAAGCGGTTGCGCGGAAGGGCGGCGGTGATCATTTCCTACCACGACTTCCGGGGCACGCGGAAGCTGGAAGAGACGCTCGAAAAGATGCGCAAGTTTCCGGCGGATTTTTACAAGATCGTGGGTACGGCTACAGCACTCTACGACAATGTCACCATGATGAAGTTTCTGGAAAAAGAAAGCGACCGGCACTCGCTGATCGGCGTGTGCATGGGCGAACAGGGAATCATCAGCCGCATACTGGGAGTGCGTGCCGGGAGTGCTTTCACCTTCGCTGCAATCAGCGCTGACGATAAGACTGCGCCCGGGCAGATGACAGCGCAGGACCTGCGCTCGACCTATCGCATCGAGCAGGTGGATGCGGCTACGCGTGTTTATGGAGTGGCGGGAGATCCTGTGGCCCATTCACTCTCGCCGGCAATCATGAATGCAGCGCTGCGGCGGGAGAACGTTAATGGAGTTTACGTTGCCCTTCATGCGAAGGCACTGAAAGACTTGCTGGCTTGCGTACGAGAGATTCCTATACACGGACTTTCCATCACGATGCCTTACAAAGAGGCGATTTTGAAGTATCTGGATAACACGGATTCGCATACGGCAAAGATCGGGGCGTGTAATACGGTCGTGCGCGCGCAGGATGGGAAGCTTTACGGGTTTAACACTGATGCTACGGGAGTGATACGGCCTCTGGAGCAGCGGGTCACGATCGAGAAAGCGCGAATTCTTGTGCTGGGCGCGGGAGGAGCGGCGCGGGCTGCGGTTTACGGGTTAAAAGAACGCGGGGCGGAAGTCTACATCTTGAACCGCAGTGCGGGACCGGCTCAAAAGCTGGCTCGGTCGGCGCGGGCGCGAATGATGAAACGCGCCGATATGAAGAAAACGAGCTTCGATGTGATCATCAATGCGACGCCCGTTGGCATGGGAAACACTCGCGAGTCGCCGTTAAACGAAAATGAGATCAATGCCCGCTATCTTTTCGAGATGATTTACGATCCCGCGGAAACCCGGCTGGTGAAGCTGGCGAAGCAACGAGGTTTGCAAGTGATTCCAGGTATTGAAATGTTTGTGCACCAGGCTGCGCGTCAGTTTGAAATCTGGACTGGAAAGCCTGCGCCCTGTGACGACATGTTGCGGGTGGTCACGCTGGCGCTGCAGGAGCGCGCGGCGGCACGGAACGGAGCAAAAGAGAAAGAGAAAAGGATCTCATAGTTCCAGCGAAGTCCGTTTCACCTCTGGAATAGCGCCCCGTGTTCCGGCATCGATCACGTGGGGCGAGGACTAGAAATCTAATTGCACTGGGATATTCAACCGGACGGCGTTTGTGCGCTGTAATTGAAATCACAGCGCCATGCAGTAAACCTCACAAGCAAGCGCCAGGAAAACCACGCGGCCCTTCCTGAGAAAGGAACGGCCCACCCTCGGGTGGGCCGAGTGATTAGAGTCTCAGGTTATGCCCTGTTGCGAGCGCTAGGCAGCCTGGGTTTTTGCCGCGAGCTGGTAGGTTCCGTCCCAGTTATTTTCGACATCGGTCGGTGATGTCAAGCGGCCTTTGTAGGGGCCGCCGCCAGTGAGTCCCTGATACTTTCCGGTTCCGCCAGTGAACTTCCAGTTGCCTTCCATGGTTGCTTGCTGGCCACTGGTCTGGATACGGCCTTCGAAGGTTCCGAAATCGCGGTCACCGTCGGCGTGTTCGTTGACAAAGTAGCCGCGCTGAGGACCGCTGCCGGCGATCAGGTCGGCAGTGCCCCAGTAGACGATTTTCGCGTTGTTCCATTTCTCGTCCTGCGATTTTTGTACGCCTCTGACTTCCATGAGGCAGAGATCATGGTTGGAGGTGTCCTGCAAAAAAACCGTGGTTTGCGAGGTGGTTCTTCCCGAAAAAGAGCCAGTAATGTTTGGCATGGATTCCTCCTGAGTAGTAGTTCGAATTGGGATTGTTTAGAAGTGATCTTCGAAACAGGCTACCCAGTCTGGACTCATGGGTCTCTGGTGTCAACCGGGCTCTCGCCCTTTCCGCTTCGCTTCCGCTTTATGAACTTGCCAATTCTGGTGAGGATTTGCATAGATATGCACCCTTGCGAGAGGCAAGCGTTGACTCGACTCTTTTCTTATAGAACGAGAATGAAAACATCTGCGAGCGGCGGGTTGGCGTCATTTGAAGTTTGGGGTTGCGATGAAGTCGTGCAGCTTGCCGTCGTTGCTCCCAAATGTCCCTATGATTAGCGCGAGCGCCGTTGAGGCCGAAGGCGCGAATAACCGCCTAGTTCGAATTGGCCTACAATGCGTGCTAACCCCGCTGTTCTCGGACTGTCTAACGGGCGTCTGAGGAGGTTCTCCATGAAAGCTTGCCGCCTGATTGCTAGCGTGCTCTCTTTTTTCCCGCTGATTGTACTTTGTGTGGCACAGCCTGTACCCGCTCCCCGAGATTTCAGCCTGACTGCCTCCGACGGGACGGTGCTGAAAGGGACCTATTTCGCGGCGAGCAAGCCAGGGCCCGGGGTGATGCTGCTGCATCAGTGCAATCAGCAACGCAAATCGTGGGACGGGCTGGCACAGCGGCTTACGGCGCGAGGGATGAACGTCCTTACCCTCGATTACCGCGGCTTTGGAGAGAGTGGCGGGGCGCGCTTCGCTACGCTAAATGCGGAAGAGAATCGCAAGGCGGGGCAGGCCTGGCCCGCTGACTTCGATATGGCATTTCAGTATCTGGTCTCGCAAGCGGGTGTCTCGCGCGACGTCATTGGCGCGGGCGGCGCCAGTTGCGGCGTGAATAATTCTGTTCAGCTGGCGCGGCGGCATCGGGAGGTGAAGGCGCTGATGCTGCTCTCCGGCGGCACGGACCGCGATGGGCGATTCTTCCTGCAGTCATCAAAGATTCCGGTGTTCACCGCTGCCGCAGATGACGATGGCAACGTAAGCGACATCATGCAGTGGTTGTTCAGCTTGTCGGCGAATTCCGACAACCGTTTCCAGCGGTACGCAACCGGAGGGCACGGCGCCCAGATGTTCGCTCCCCATCCGGAGCTGCTGGACTTCATCGCGGATTGGTTTGCGGCCACGCTCATGAATCAAGCCACAAAGCTTCCGGAGGGTAACGGCGCCCGATTCGACCCGAAGGTGACTTTCACTTTGACTGACATTGATCGGGGTGCTGCCAGTGACATAGAAAAAAGACTGGGCGAGGCTCGAGCCCACGATCCCAAGGCGAGGCTGTTTCCAGAGGGGATTGTCAACCTAATCGGCTATGAACATCTCCAGGCCGGCAATACCAAAGGCGCGGTGGAGATCCTAAAACTGAACGCGACCGCGTATCCCGATTCGCCCAATGTGTATGACAGCCTGGCTGACGCCTACGTGGCCGAAGGCAACAAAGATCTGGCAGCGCAAAATGCAAAAAAATGCCTGGAGCTCCTGGCCAGCGATACCACGGACACGGAAGATCGTCGCAAGGCCATTCGCGAAAGCGCCGAGCAGAAACTGAAGGAACTGGAATCGGCCCGATAGCTGCGGGATCGAGCGCGTCCAGCTTTGTTCATTGAAAACCTCCCCTTTCGCGGGCAGTATAATCGCGCTGCCTGAACTCCTGGCTGGACAAAAATTAAATGCTCAATCCCGCCCGTAAAGTGGCTTCTCCCCGTGTCATCAATATCAATGACCTGCGGCCTTTGGCTCGCCGGAGGCTGCCCAGAGCCGTGTTCGACTACCTCGATGGAGGATCGGAGGGCGAGGTCACGCTGCGGGAAAACTGCCGCGCATTTGAGGAGGTCACCTTCCGGGCGCGCCACGCGGTCGCGATTCCGGAATGCGATTTGCGCACGCGAGTCTTGGGATTTGAGATTTCTTTTCCCGCGTTGCTGGCACCTGTGGGCTATAGCCGCCTCATGCATCCTGGAGGCGAAGTGGCGGCGGCTCGCGCTGCGGGAAAGGCGGGCACTGCATATATTCTTTCTACGATTTCCGGACATCGCATGGAGGACGTGAAGGCGGCATCGTCGGGGCCGGTGTGTTTTCAGCTCTACATACTGGGTGGTCGGGGTGCGTCCGAAGCAGCGCTGGAGCGGGCTCGCGCGGCTGGATTCGCTGCGCTGTTTGTAACCATAGACACTGCGGTTGCTGGACTGCGCGAACGCGACTTCCGCAACGGAATAAAACAACTGTTAGGCGGGAGTGTGTGGGCGAAGGTTCCGTTCCTGCCACAAGTCCTGATGCGGCCAGGTTGGCTCACGACTTTTTTTCTGGACGGCGGTTTGCCAGGTCTTCCTAACGTTGTGATTCCGGGACAGGGGCCGATGCCCCTTATCGACGTGAACTCGGCCCTCGCGCGCGCGGCCGTAACATGGGAGGACATGCGGTGGATTCGTGAGATCTGGCCCGGGCCGATTGTGATCAAGGGTGTGCTGACCGGAGACGATGCGCGGCGGGCGATTGATGCAGGGGCGCAAGGACTCGTGGTTTCGAATCATGGCGGGCGGCAGCTCGATGGGTTGCCTGCCTCGTTGCGAGCGTTGCCCGAAGTGCTCGCGGCGGTGAACGGGCAGGCGGAGGTGTTGATGGATGGAGGCATACGGCGCGGGGCGGACATTGTGAAGGCTCTCTGCCTGGGAGCGCGGGCTGTGCTGTGTGGGCGTGCGTATGCGTACGGGCTGGCCGCGGCAGGCGAGGCTGGGGTGGAGAGGGCTATCGAGATCCTAAGAACGGATGTGGAGCGGACGTTAAGGCTGCTGGGGTGTCCGTCAATCGCGGCGTTGGACCGGTCGTATGTGGACTTGCCCGCCAGTTGGCAAATGAGTCGAGCAATGCAGATTGGCTAATGCGATCTGTTCAGCCGATTCATTTCCCGTACAGAAGTCGTAAGCGCTCCGCAGCCATCTCAGGAGTGATGTCGCGCTGGGGAGTTCCCAGAAGTTCGAAGCCGACCATGAACTTTCTCACGCTTGCGGAGCGAAGGAGGGGTGGATAAAAGTGCGCGTGGAAGTGCCACTCAGGATGCGCACGGCCGTCACCCGGCGCCTGATGAAAGCCCATTGAATAGGGAAACGGTACATCGAATACGCGATCGTAGGCGGCGGTGGTTTGCTTCAAAACCTTGCCAAGCGATGTCAGTTCATGGTCGTTGAAATCGAGGAAAGTTGCGATGTGCCTGCGGCTGCAAACCAGAGTCTCGAATGGCCAGATCGCCCAGAACGGCACGAGTACCACGAAATCTGAGTTGGCGAATACAATTCGCGACGCTTGCTTTTCTTCAAGGTGGACGTAATCGCATAGGAGGCAAGTCTTTCGGAGGCGATAATACTCACGCTGACAACGGAGTTCTTTGCTGGGCTCGTCGGGAATTGAGCTTGTGGCCCAAATCTGGCAATGCGGGTGAGGATTGCTGGCGCCCATCATTTCCCCACGATTCTCAAAAATTTGTACGTGACGAATCCCGGGCATTCCGTCAAGCTCGCGAAACTGCTCCCTCCAGCCGCGGGCCACGTTTTCGATTTGTTCCACGCTCATGGTGGACAAGGTCAGGTCATGACGCGGAGAAAAGCACATGACGCGGCAAATGCCCGGTTCACCTTCTGCCACGAGTAGTCCTGCTCCATCCACATCGAGCCGGTCAGTGGCAGTGTGTGGTTTCAGCGCGGCGAAGTCGTTTTCGAAAACAAAAATGTTTGTATAAGCCGGGTTTTGTTGGCCCCCGGCGCGCTTGTTTCCTGGACACAGGTAGCAAGCCGGATCGTACTGAGATTGTGGTGGAAGAGGAACCTTCTCGACGCTTCCCTGCCATGGGCGCTGTGCGCGATGGGGGGAAACCAGGACCCATTCGTTCGTGAGCAGATTCAGCCTGCGGTGGGAGTCCTCGTGGAGTTTCAAAGTGGAGCTCTAACAGGCAGTGTCGATAAGCGGAAATTTTTAGGCAGCTTTTTCTGGCTCGTTGTCCTGGGCGCGTTCTCGCATCTTCTGTTCCAGGCGAATCTTGAGTTTCTGGAGTTGCAGTTCCTCAAATTGCCGCTCCTGACGGACCATCACCGCTTTCATTTCGTACTGCACTACTTCGTAAGGCTTAGTAGTAAGCATAACGTGCCTCCTCAATTGGGAAAAAATTTCAGCGAGTGTACAGAGTTAGCGATGTGGAATCAAGTCTAGTAAGGGCATCAGTGAACCTTCATTGTACGCGCGGATGCACCCTTGTGCTGTGTATCGCGAATTGATGGTGCAGACTGAGTAATCAAGACAAAGCAAGCAAGAGGGAGTGAAGCGTTTGACACTCTTCCTGTAGCGGGTTAAATTTAAGGGTTTTAAGCCCTCTTAAGTTCAGTTCCTGATCAGCTGAAATGGACGACATCCTCTCACAGCTAGGCGGATTACTGCTCGGTGCCGTGCCTACCGTCGTATTCGTGGTTCTGGTGTACGGCGCTTACTCCGCGCTGGTTCACAAGCCGCTTGCGGCCGTGCTGGGGGAACGCTATCGGCGGACTGAGGGCGCCATTGAGAAGGCGCGGGCGGATATTGCTGCGGCGGAAGCGCGAACCGCTGATTACGAACAGCGTTTGCGGGAAGCTCGCGCGGCGATTTTCAAACGACAGGAAGCCAGCCGCCGGAAGGCATTGCAGGCCAGAGCCGCTGCGCTGGCGGAAGCGCGCGACCGGGCGCGTATTCAGGTCCAGCAGGCTCGCGAGGCGCTGGAGAAAGAGAAAGTGGCCGCGCAGGCCAGCCTTAAAGCCGAAGCGGCAAGGTTGGCGGCGGAGATCATTCGGAGCATTTTGCGACCAGCATTGGCGCAGGCCCCGGCGGGTGCTGAATGAACGTCATGAGAAACAAGTTGCGTGGGTTGGCGCTCGCTCTTGGTATCTTCGCTTGCCTTGCTCTATTGTCCCCTGGGCACGCTGGGGCGCAACAGCCAGGGGAAGCCTCCACCGCCTCGCAACCGCACGGCAAGAATGCTGAGCCGAGCAAATCCCGCGAAGCTGGTGGGGAAGACGAGACAGCAGAGTTCAAGCATTCTGCCTCGGTACGCCTTGTAGCCAAGAAAACAGGACTTAGCCTGGAGCAAGCCTACTGGCTTTGTGTGGTTTTGAATTTCGCCGTGATTGCGGGGCTCATTGTCTGGTTTTCCAAGAAAAATCTGCCTGCACTCTTCCGGCAGCGGACAGAGTCCATCCAGAAAGCGATGCAAGAGGCAAAGAAGGCCAGTGAGGAGGCCAACCGGAGGCTCTCGGATATCGAAGATCGGCTTTCACGACTCGGTTCTGAAATTGAAACGATGCAGGCGACGGCAGAACAGGACAGTGTTGGCGAAGAAGGACGCATCAGAGCGTCCGCCGAGGAGGACGTGCGCAAGGTGGTCCAGTCGGCGGAGGAGGAAATCGCGGCGGCAGCGCTGGCGGCTCGACGTGAATTGAAGGCGTACGCAGCCGACCTGGCGGTATCTCTCGCCTCACAACAGATCCAGGTGGACGCCGCCACCGACAAGGCGCTGATACGCAACTTCGCGAATCAACTATCTACCAATGGAGCGGATGCCAGAAAGGGCGAGTCATAATCCATGGCGTCCGTCCCAAGCACCTACGCGCGCGCCTTTGCGGATGTCATCCTGGAAAAGCACCTGGATGCCGGCAAAGTCCTGCAGGAGCTCCATACGCTGGTACAGTTGCTGACGAACAGCAAGGAATTGCGGGAGGTGTGGGCGGCGCCATCGATTCCGGCAGACCAGAAACGCCGTTTGCTGGACGCAATTGTAGAGCGGGAGAATGTTTCCCGACCGGTGCGGAATTTCATCGCTGTTCTTATCGATCATAAGCGCATCCCCTTCCTCCAGCCCATTGTCAGGCAACTGGAACGCGAATTGAATCGGCGGCTCGGTTTTGCGGAGGCCGAAATCATCAGTGCGCGTGAACTGCGTGACTCCGAGCGGCAGGAACTTGAGTCGGAAGTAGGCAAGCTCACTGGAAAGAAAGTGCGCGCGCACTACTCGAAGGATGGATCGCTTCTGGGAGGCGCCGTCATTAGAGTGGGCAGCACGATTTACGACGGCTCAGTCAAGGGGCAGTTGCAGAGAATCAGGGAGCAGTTGGCGAGCACTTAGCATTTGGCATTAGCTCCTTAGCCGGAAGCTAAGCGCTAAGGTCTGATAGCTGAAAGCAATTCTATGGCACAAATCAAAGCAGACGAAATCACTAAATTGATCCGGCAGCAGATCGAGAATTATGAGTCGAAGATTGCTGTGGACGAAGTCGGCACAGTGATCACGCTGGGAGACGGTATCGCCCGAGTTCACGGCCTGGACAAAGTCATGGCCGGCGAGTTGCTCAGCTTTCCGCACGGACTGGCCGGAATTGCCATGAACCTGGAGGAAGACCAGGTTGGCGTCGTGCTGCTCGGCGAGTACACCGAAATCAAAGAGGGCGACGAGGTCAAGCGCACCGGGCGCATTATGAGCGTGCCCGTAGGTGACGCGCTGGTCGGGCGCGTGGTGGACGCGCAGGGTCAACCCATCGACGACAAAGGGCCGATTGCGACTAAAGACTTCATTGCGCTGGAACGCCTGGCGCCGGGGGTAATTGATCGTCAACCTGTGCGTGAGCCGATGGCGACTGGGTTGAAAGCTATCGACAGCATGATTCCTATCGGCCGCGGACAGCGCGAGCTGATCATCGGCGACCGGCAAACCGGCAAGACTGCCATCGTCCTGGATACGATCATCAACAACAAGGGCAATGACCTGATTTGTATCTACTGCGCAATCGGGCAGAAACGGTCTTCCATCGCGCAGGTGGTAAAAATTCTCGCCGACAATGGCGCGATGGATTACACGATCGTGGTGGCAGCCTCGGCTTCAGAACCCGCACCTATGCAGTACATCGCGCCTTACGCCGCTTGCGCCATGGGAGAGCATTTTCGCGACAGCAAACGCCACGCGCTGGTGATCTATGACGATCTCTCCAAGCATGCGGCTTCGTACCGTGAAATCTCGCTGCTGTTGCGACGGCCGCCGGGCCGCGAAGCGTATCCCGGCGACGTTTTCTATCTGCACTCGCGTTTGCTGGAACGTGCGGCCAAGCTCAGCGACAAAAATGGCGGCGGCTCGCTGACCGCGTTGCCCATCATTGAAACCCAGGCTGGAGACGTTTCCGCCTACATCCCTACCAACGTAATTTCGATCACCGACGGCCAGATTTTTCTTGAGACCGATCTGTTCAATCAGGGAGTTCGGCCTGCGGTCAACGTGGGTATCTCGGTGAGCCGCGTCGGAGGCAGCGCGCAGATCAAGGCCATGCGTCAGGTCGCGGGCAGTCTGAAGCTGGACTTGGCGCAATATCGCGAGCTGGCGGCCTTCGCTCAGTTTGGCAGCGATCTGGACAAGGCTACCCAAGCCCAGCTCAACCGCGGGCAACGGCTGGTGGAAGTGCTGAAGCAGAAACAGTTCTCGCCGTTGCCGTTTTCCAAGCAGATTCTGATCATCTTCGCCGGAACTGCCGGCCATCTGGACGACCTTGCGGTGGAGCAGGTACGAGACTTCGAGTTCGAGCTTTACAAATATGTGGATACGTCGAATCCCGGACTGCTGCGGTCGATCATGGAGAAGAAGGTTCTCGATGATAGCTTGAAGGCTGAGATGACGAAGGTTATTAAGGAGTGCAAGGAGACGTTTGTGGCGGACCGGCAGGCCGTTGCGGCGCGGTAAGGCGCGATGTATAGATCCTTCCGCCTCGCCAGGCTCGGCGTCAGGATGACAATGTTTTATGAATGGTAACGACTGGAAGCTGACGACCACTCCATGGCAAACATTCTCGACATTCGCCGCCGCATTCGCAGTGTGACCAACACGCGGCAGATCACCAAGGCCATGAAGATGGTCTCGGCAGCCAAGCTGCGGCGGGCGCAAGATCGCGCCCTGGCAGCGCGGCCCTATGCACAGATGCTCACGAATGTCCTGAAATCGCTGGTGACGCGCGCGGAGGTTTACGATCCCGAAACCGGGGAGCCGAAGCACCCACTCCTGGCGCAGCGTCCAGAAAATCGGATTCTGCTGATTGTGGTCACCGGTGATAAGGGTCTGGCGGGTGCATTCAATACGAACATTCTGAAAGCTGCCATGCGTTTCCTGGAGAGTAAGGCGGGGAAGAACCTTGAAATTGAGGCCATTGGCCGCAAAGGGCGCGATTTCTTGCGGCGGAGGTACAAATCTGCTCAGCCACGCTCTGCGGAATCACAAGAACCTGCGTCAACTACCATCATCGGGGAACAGGTTGGAGTGCTGGGAAAGATCGAATATGGACTGGCTGCCGAACTTGCAGAGCGCGTGATCGACCGGTATGCCAAAGACGAAATTGACTCGGTCTATCTCGTATATAACGAATTCAAGTCGGTAATTGCGCAGCGCCTGGTGGTGGAACGAATCCTCCCTATAGAAAAGATCGGGGTGACAGAAATGGCGCAGGCGCAGGAAATGACATTGGAGGATAAAGAGCGCGCGATAGAGGCCGCGAAGGGCGCCGGAGTGGGTCTGCGGCCAGCCGATACCCGGGAACTCGACGCCGCCGCAGCGCAGTTCGCGACCGCACAGGTGGATTACATATACGAGCAGCCGCCGGGCGAATTGTTCAAATCGCTGCTGCCGAAATACGTGAGCATTCTGATTTTTCATGGTCTGCTGGAATCGGTTGCTGCCGAGCATGCGGCCCGCATGACGGCCATGGATGCGGCTACGAATAATGCCAGCGACATGATTGACTCATTAACGTTGGCTATGAACCGCGTTCGGCAAGCGAAGATCACGAAGGAAATTATTGAGATTGTGAGCGGCGCGGCAGCGTTGTAGGCAGCACTTAGCAGTTGGCACTTGGCAATTGACTTCCAGTTGTCGGCAACTGAACAAGCGCTAAATGCTAATTGCCAACTGCTGAACGCTGATGGTTGAAAGCTTAACAGCCGAGGTTTTATGCCAGAAAACATTGGACATGTAGTGCAAGTTGCCGGTCCCGCGGTGGACGTGCAATTTCAAGAAACTAAAATACCGCCGATTTACCAGGCACTTCGGGTAGTGGACGACGGGTTCAACGTTCCGAAGGCGATCAAGGTGATTCTGGAGGTGCAGCAGCACCTGGGCGAAGGGCGCGTGCGCTGCGTCGCCATGGAGCCGACCGATGGCATGGTGCGGGGCATGAAGGCGATTGACTTGGATGGCCCAATTTCCGTGCCAGTGGGGCGCGGCACGCTGGGTCGGGTAATGAATGTAATTGGAGAACCAGTGGACCAACTCGGCCCGATTCAGGCGACTGAGAGGATGCCCATCCACCGTCCAGCGCCGCTGTTTGAAGAACAGGCCACCACGGCGGAGATGTTCGAAACCGGAGTCAAAGTGATTGACCTGATCGAGCCCTTTCTCAAAGGAGGGAAAATCGGACTCTTCGGCGGCGCAGGTGTTGGCAAGACGGTGATCATCCAGGAATTGATCAACAACGTCGCCAAGCAGCACGGCGGCTATTCGGTATTCGCCGGAGTCGGGGAGCGCACGCGCGAAGGGAACGACCTGTGGCTGGAGATGACGGAGTCGAAAGTGATCGTGCCGGGCAAGCCGGAACAATCGAAAGCCGCCTTGGTCTACGGGCAGATGACCGAGCCACCCGGCGCGCGTCTGCGCGTGGCGCTGAGTGGATTGACGGTAGCCGAATATTTTCGCGACAAGGAAGGCGCCGATACGCTCCTCTTCATCGACAACATTTTTCGTTTCACTCAAGCGGGCTCGGAAGTGTCGGCACTGCTGGGCCGCATGCCAAGCGCCGTGGGCTATCAGCCCAATCTCGCGACCGAAATGGGTGAACTGCAGGAGCGCATCACTTCCACTAAGAAGGGATCGGTAACATCGGTGCAGGCAATTTACGTTCCGGCTGATGACCTTACTGATCCAGCGCCGGCCACTACTTTCGCTCATCTGGATGCCACGACCGTGCTCTCGCGAGCCTTGACGGAAATCGGAATTTATCCGGCGGTCGATCCACTTGCTTCCACATCGCGCATTCTCGATCCACGCATCGTGGGCGACGAGCACTATGATGTGGCGCAGGCGGTGAAGAAGACGCTGCAGACCTACAAGGATCTACAGGACATCATCGCCATTCTCGGCATCGATGAATTGAGTGAGGACCAGAAACTCACAGTTGCCCGGGCCCGAAAGATTCAGCGATTCCTCTCGCAGCCCTTCCACGTGGCCGAACAGTTCACCGGCTCCCCCGGACGCTACGTGAAGATCGCTGAGACCGTGAAAGGCTTCAAGGGAATTGTGGAAGGCAAGTACGACGATATCCCCGAACAGGCTTTTTACATGAAAGGCACAATTGAGGAAGTGCTGGAAGCAGCGGAGAAACTGAAAGCGGCAGCATAGGCCGCGGGATTGTGAGGCGATGGATGATGTCATCCTGAGGCCGAGCGCAGCGAGGGGGAAGGATCCATGCATTTGCACGATGCGGAAAAACATAGATTCTTCCGCATCGCTACCCCCGTTGTCAGAATGAAAATTACCTGAAGAATACTGACGGCCGAAAGCCAGCGGCAACCACCGAATGTCCGACACCTTCCAACTCGAAATCGTCACGCCGGAGAAGATGGTTGTGAAAGACGTGGCGGAAGAAGCCCAGATTCCCGGCAGCAACGGGTATCTCGGAATCCTGCCAGGACACGCGCCACTGATCACCGAGTTGGCTGTCGGCGAGATCACCTATCGAAATAACGCCATTACCCACCATCTCTCGGTGGCTTGGGGATTCGCCGAAGTGCTGCCCGACAAAGTCACTATCCTCGCAGAGACGGCAGAGAGGCCGGATGAAATCGACAAACGGCGGGCGCTTGAGGCCAAGCAGCGCGCCGAGGAACGATTGAAGAGTGGGAGCACCGAGGTCGACTTCACGCGGGCTCAGGACGCCCTACAGCGCGCCGAAACCCGGCTCCAGGTAGCAGAGCAGAAGACCTGAAGGAAGCAGTTCGCATTTCGTTGCACTAGATTGTTCCTGTGCAGAAAGCGCTAGTACTTCGCTCATCAAGCCAAGGATTCTGAACAATGTCCTCACCGGAGTCCTCGTCGGCATCCGACTCCATCGCGGGTAGCTGCCGGATCCCCCCTTCCAAGCCCGCAGTCCTGACGCTTAACTTTGGATCACAGTTTGATTTCTTCAATTTCACGATAACCGCGTGCATGATAGCCTAAGCCGGACGCGACTTTCGGGGGCACTGATCGTTTTTCAGTCCCTATAAGTTGCTCAGGTCGCATGGATTCCAAAAGTAACAAATCGCCCCTACCGGGCTCTCCCCAAAGCCTTTCGGTCCCTTCCTCCGCCGCCGTGGCAACGCAACTTTCCTCCCTCGACGGGGTTGAATGCTACGTGGGCAGCGTAGCCATGGATCAGGTGTTGCTCGCCACTGGGGGCGTGCCGATGCAAACGCCAGCCATCGCCGGAGCCATTCTGTCCGCCGACGGCTTAAGTGATGCCGATGTAATGCTCCGAGTCAAAGATGGCGATGACTCTGCATTCGACTACCTGGTACAGAAGTATCGCCGGCCGATGATGAATTTCATGGCCCGCATGGCGCATAGCACGGCGGTCGCGGAAGAGTTGGCGCAGGAAGTTTTTCTTCGCGTATACCGTTCGCGCGGAAGCTACCAGGTGAGCGCAAAGTTCACGACCTGGTTGTATCGCATTGCAGTGAATCTGGCGATGAATCATGCGCGGGACACGCGCCACGAGCGAGCTGAAAAAACTTTAAGTCTGGATGAGCCTGATCCGGAGAGCGGCCGCACCCTTGATGTGCCCGATGCCGCTCTGGACGCAGAAGAGAATCTGGTTCAGCGTGAGCGGCAGCAAGCGATTCGGCAGCGCGTGCAGGCCCTGCCGGAGCGGCAACGCCTGGCGGTTGTGATGCACAAGTATCAACAGATGGATTACCGCCAGATCGGCGAGGTTTTGAAACTGGGCGAGTCCGCCACCAAGTCGCTGCTGTTCCGCGCTTATGAGACTTTGCGCGAACAGCTGAAGGATTTTGTATGAAAGATGCAGCCATGCATTGCAATGACGTTCGCGAGTTGATGCCGGATCTGGCCGTCGGCCTGAGCGCGTTGACGCCAGACGTAAAACAACATCTGAGTGTCTGCTGCGAATGCGCCGGCAAGCTCGAAGCGTTCCGCCAAACCATGTTGCTGCTGGATGAGTGGCGCACGCCCGAACCATCCGCTTATTTTGACGTTCGGTTGCAAGCCCGCCTGCGCGAGGAAAAAGCTCATCAGCCGACTGCACCACTGCTGCAATGGTTGCGCAAACCAGCACTCGCGTTCTCATTTGCGGTATTGATGGTCGTAAGCGTGACACTGGTCCGGATGAATCAGAGACCTAAAGAGCCAGGCGCTCCCCCGGCGCCGGTGCAGATTGCCGCTGAGCCTGGTACGCCTGTGGGGGATCTGCAGGCACTCGAAAAGAATCACGAACTGTATTCGGATTTCGATCTGCTCGATGACTTGCAGGTCCAGCAGGATGTGAATTCAAATCCGTAAGTCAAACTACAGAGCGCGCAAGAAATTTTGGATTGCGAAAACAGGGAGTCGGGGGGAACGTGTCACGCCTGAAATCCAGTACGGTTGCGGCAGCCTTGGCCTGTTTTCTGCTGATTGCCACTGATCCTGCGGAGTGCCAGCCTCGGGGCGCGCGGCGGGCCCAGCAGCGCCGCCAGGAACGTCGTGAGGCGCGCCAGGAAGCCCAACAACAAGCTGCCGCTCCGAAACCAGCCGAGAAGCAACAGTCCGGCCAACATGCGGGACAGTGGCTGCGCCGCTACAAGAATCTGCCCCCAACAGAGCAGCAAAAAGCGCTCAATGACGATCCCAAGTTCCGCAATCTTCCCCCGGAGCGGCAGGAGCGACTGCGCGAACGTTTGCAGCACTTCAGCAACCTGCCTCCGGAGCAACAGCAAAGAATCCTCAATCGCATGGAGACCTGGGAGCACTTGACTCCTGATCAGAAAGGCCAAGCTCGCCAGGTTTTCGGGAGGCTGCAACAGCTTCCCCCAGATCGCCGCCGGGTCGTGGGCAGCGCCATTCGCGGACTGCGCGTCATGCCCCCGGAGCAGCGTCAGCAGGTGATCGAGTCCGACCGCTTCAAGAGCACCTTTTCAGCGGACGAGCGCGATCTGCTGAACCAGGCCTCCCGACTGCCATTGGCTCCTGCCGAAGGTGTCCAAAACGAGCAAGCACCGGAATAAGCAAATTGCATAGTCTTTTTGCTCATCTCGATGATGCGAACAAAAAGCTATAATTGGGCTGAACCTCGGAGGTAAGCGCGATGACATCATCATGGCAAGTGGAGACAGGGCATCTGGTATGCCGCTGGTCTCAGCTCGGGCAACGCGTTCCATATAATCCGCTCTGGATGCAGGAAACCTCAGATATTCAAGGTAGCTATTTGCCACCCGTTGCAGATTTTGCCAGCCACAGTCCATTTGGTGGCCCCGCTTGGTTCCAACCTTGGTTCCGGCGCCATACCGATTCCGAATAAGCCTGTAGATTTCAAAAATTGGGCACTACCCGTTTTCGCCATTGCTTGGCACTCGCGGCGGGAGTACGGTATAACTCAGCTTGCGGCGTTAAGACTGTTCTGTTTCCTGCAAGTTAGGGGTAGGGAGGCAGTTATGACGTGGACCTCAGTCGAGGATGGGCTCCCGAGCGACGGCGAAGAATGCGTTCTGGTTTGCATGAAATCCGATGGATCACTCGTGCAGGCAGTAGGTTATCGCGAGAACGGCAAATGGATCATCGAAGGCCAGGACTCCGATTCTGGCTGGAAGATTCGAAGATGGATGCCGTTCGCGCCCGCTCGCAGAACGGGTTAGGCACCGGCAAAGGCGACCAGCCGAATCGCTGGATTGCACGTAGAATCAGATAGTGCGCCGATTATTACCTGTCTTCCTGGCAGCGTCTGTCTGCACATTCGCCGCTGATACTGCTCCCTCTAGTCCTGCACCGGTCTTAGTGGAACTATTCACCTCTGAGGGATGCTCCAGTTGCCCGCCTGCTGATGCTTTGCTAAAGCTACTGGACAGCGCGCAACCCGTTCCCGGAGCGCAGATCATCGTGCTCAGCGAGCACGTCGACTACTGGAACCATGACGGATGGGTCGATCCGTATTCATCGCGCGTCTTCACGGATCGGCAGAGCGCCTACTCAGTCCGCTTCGGGCTGGCCAGTCCTTATGCACCTGAAATGGTGGTGGACGGCCAGGGCGAATTCGTCGGCAGCAACGTGCGAAATGCCAATCTGGCCATCGAGAAGGCGCGGGTTCAGCAAAAAGTCGCAGTCAAGATTTCAGGCGTCTCGATTGAGAATGGTGTGCTGCGCGCATATGTGGAAACCGGAATGTTGCCGGAACACACTGGCAAGCACAAAGCAGAAGTTTATCTGGTACTG
>QIAA01000202.1 GCA_003224905.1 Acidobacteriota bacterium | reverse complement strand
CCGTAATTGTGGGATCCTGTGAGCCTGAGCCCGACTCTCGCCTGGTGCCCGCATCTGTCCTTTTCGCTAATCCGAAGTCGAGAACTTTGGCGTGCCCACGCTTGGTAATAAAGATGTTCGCAGGCTTTATATCCCGATGAATGATGCCCGCCGAGTGCGCTGCGTCGAGCGCGTCGGCAATCTCAATCGAAAGTGACAGGAGCAAATCGGTCTCCAGCGGAAGTCCGGCAATGCGGTACTTCAGCATGACCCCATCCAGATACTCCATGGCGATAAATGCCTGCCCCGCCTGCTCGCCAATGTCATAAATCGTGCAAATATTGGGGTGGTTCAATGCAGAAGCGGCTTTGGCCTCACGCCGAAAACGCTCCAACATCTGGCTGTCCTGGGCGAGTTCTTCAGGCAGGAATTTTAGGGCCACAAAACGGTCGAGACGTGTGTCCTCCGCCTTGTACACCACCCCCATCCCTCCGCCACCCAGCTTTTCGATGACGCGATAGTAGGAGATCGTCTGGTCGATCATGTTAGCGTTCCCGCGCTATGTCGGTGATGAATCCTAGGACGGTGTTCCGACCCGCGTCAAATCTGTGCAACGCGATGTACTGCTGAATGACAATCAGCACATAATGTGATCAGGTTTCTGCTCTGTGTCTTGGCCCGAATGGCTGCGATATTGCTGATGGCATTCAGAGCCGAGCAACTCCTGTCAGGAGGGCGGATTGCATTGCGAATGAGTGTGACAACAATTGCCTGAACGGGCGGAAGATCGTTGGGATAGAATGTCGCGCATAGTTTCGAGCAGAGGAATGGCAAGAGTCACCGCGAAGAAAAAGGCGAGCGACGCTAATAGGGCGAAGAAATCGACCGCGAACGAGGCGAAGAAAACCGCGAAGTCATTGAAGACAGCACTTGCGCGGCGGCCGGAAGGTGAGCTCGGCGGCGATAAGCTGACCTTCAATCACGCGATGGTGTATGCCAAGGACGTGCAGCGCGCGCTGGACTTTTATCGCGAGCTGTTGGGATTCAAAGTGGTGGACGAGTTCCACCACGAAGGCAAGCCTGTATATGCGCGGCTGCGCGCGCCCGGCGGCGACGGCACCATTGCGCTGCACTTGGCTGGGCCGGGAACATCCCTGGCTAGCGACGGGGTGCGGCTGTACTTTGAGATTCGCGAAATCGACGACTTCTGTCGCAAGTTGCAGGCCAAGGGATTCTACATCACGCAGATGCCGCGCATGATGCCGTGGGGCTGGCGTCATGCCTACCTGAACGATCCCGACGGGCACGAGATCAGCCTCTACTGGGCCGGGGAAAACCGTATGAAGAAGACCGTCATGCGCGCGGCGAAGGAAGTAGACAAAGCACCGGCGGCGAAGGGGAGATGAAAGTTTCCCGCCCATCTCCGCAACACGACAAGACCTAGGACCTACTTAGGAAACCTCTCGAATCCAAGTTTTGTAATCGTCTGCTAGGGCCGACCAATTCTTTTCAAACACTTGCGAAATCGTCGGGGGCGTTTGTGGGTTTACACAAGGACTTACATTGTTGCTATCGTATTCGATATCGAGGGAACGATGCGTCATCGAATTCTGAAACTGATGTGCGCTGTATCCTTATGACCGCCGTCCATGCGCAGCAAAGCCATTGGGCCACCCGATGACAAAACGCGAAGTTCATGATCGACATGGAGCGCAAGTGGGCCGAAGGCGTGTGTACGAATAATGGAGTTATTTCTGAGTTATTGGCCGACGATTTCCAGGGCACGAGCACCCGCGGCGAGCGCTACAACAAGGCCGATGAGCTGCGCGATGAAAAAGGTCCACGCTCGGCGCACGGCTGCGCACTCGACGATGCTAAGGTGCGCTCCTTCGGCGAAAACGTGGCAATCATTTACGGCAGCGAGCACGCCATTGGCAAAGATAAAACGCATCCGGACGCGAAGCAGTGCCAGGTCTGGACCGATACTTGGTTGAAGCGAGATGGTAAGTGGCGGATCTTTGCCGGGGCAGGACAACAAGGTCGATTGCAAGTACTAGAGGATGATTCTCGCGGCGCGGCCGCGCCGCGTCAGGCGTTCGCGGTCGAATCACTCCAGCACAGGAATGGCGTACTTGCGGTTTACGCCGCGTAGCGTCTTTGAATTTCGCGACGTCACCCTTGCTCACTGCCGGAAGATAGGTGCGTCGTAGCGTGCGACCTGCTCATCTGGCCGTTCGCATTCCAGCTGATCCTGCTTCGCTGTAGGCGGGGACGTGTGGCACTGGCGGTATTTGGCAGCCGCGGCCCGAGACGAATTCGGAGAACAGCGCCTGGTTGAAGCATTGCAGCAACACCGCGAACTCCCTTCACGGGAGTTGCTGGCGAGTGTTATTGACGAACTCAGACGTTTCAGTTCTCAAGAGCAGCATGATGACATTACTCTCGTCATCGCAAAGGGAAAGTGATATGCCCGGTGCGGTCCGAAAGAGGCGTCTAATTTGCAGCAGATTTGAGCCTACAATCTACCCACTGTGAATAAAAGAACCTTTGTCAAGCTCCTCGTAACTTCGTTCACCGCTCCAACCGTGTCGCGCTGGTTGGCTTGGGCAGGTGCGGAACCGCTGAAGAATTGGGCGGGGAACCTTGAATACAGCACCGATCGAATACTCGCCGCGACTTCGATCGACCAAGTGCGGAATCATGTCAAACAGGAAAACAGGCTGAAGGTGCTCGGCACGCGGCATTGCTTCAACAATATTGCAGACAGCAAAGACGGCTTTTTGTCCCTGAAGGCGATGGACCAGGTCATCGCCCTTGATACAGCGACGCGCACTGTGACCGTGGCCGCTGGCATCACCTACGGACAGTTGGCTCCTTATCTTGATAGCCAGGGCTTTGCGCTACATAACCTCGCTTCTTTGCCGCACATTTCTGTTGCCGGAGCCTGCAGCACGGCAACGCACGGCTCTGGCGAAAAGAATGGCAATTTAGCGACGGCAGTCTCAGGTTTGGAACTGGTGACGGCAACGGGGGACGTGGTGAAGTTGTTCCGGGATCGCGATGGAGAGAGGTTTCGGGGCGCAGTAGTTGGATTGGGTGCGCTGGGTGTTATCACGAAGCTCAGGTTGGACCTTCAACCGACTTACAGGATGCAGCAATATGTTTATGAGAACCTGCCGCTCGGCGAGATGAAGGAGCACTTCGATGAAATCCAGGCCAGCGGTTACAGTGTGAGCTTGTTCACCGACTGGCAGAAGCAACTTATTAATGAAGTATGGATCAAGAGGCGGGTCGAGACAGAGCAGTCATTCAGAGCGCCCACGAAGTTCTTTGGGGCGAAGGCAGCAAAACGGAATCTGCATCCGATTGCGGAACTGTCGGCGGAAAACTGTACTGAGCAGATGGGTGTCCCGGGCCGCTGGTACGAGCGCCTGCCACATTTTCGTATGGGGTTTACGCCGAGCGCGGGCAAGGAACTGCAAACAGAGTACTTTGTTCCGCGTCACCATGCGGTTGAAGCAATAGTGGCCGTAGAGCGGCTACACGAGCAAGTGAGTCCGCATTTGTTGATTTCGGAGATTCGGACTGTGGCGGCGGACAATTTGTGGATGAGTCCTTGTTATGAGCAGGCTTGCGCAACCATTCACTTCACCTGGAAGCAAGAGTGGGATGTGGTTCGACGCCTCATGCCGGTGATCGAAAAAGAACTGGCACCATTTCAAATGCGGCCGCACTGGGGGAAGCTGTTTACCACCTCTGCGGCGAACTTAAAACGCATTTACAAGAAAATGCCCGAGTTCATTGAGCTGAGCAATGAGTTTGACCCGCGCGGCAAGTTCCGCAATGATTTCCTGAAAAAGAACATCTTCAATACTTAAATGTCGTCTAATGTTTGCGCCCTTGCGTCACTTCGCAGCCTGGGCAGCTTAGATGGTAGGCGTTGCCTTTGTAATTCAGCTCTCTAAGTCCTTCTGCCGAAGTATAGTAGCCTCGAATTGTCTCGCGCCGGGTGATCTCGACAAATTTTTGCAAAGGGCTGGCCGGCTCGGTTGCGCTCTTAGAACTCAGCAGTTCTACTTGCTGTTCGATGCTGAGCTCCAAAAATCCTCTCCCATGATCCTGCAATGAGCGCTGGCGAAGTGCTGCGACTCCTTCGCGTGCCACCGTCTGGACATCAACGGTTTCAAGCTCGCGCACAGACTGCTCGCCATAATAAGCAACGGCGAGCGCACGGTGCAAAGGATCAAGATGCTGGGCAGCCTCACGCACTTCTGCAGCCGAGTGAAACCACAGATCCAGCCATTGCGTCGTTTGCGACAATGCCCCTGCATTTGATTTGCCCAGGGCAATCTCCACCAATCGTGTGACGATCTGGAATTCCTCTTCAGAGAAGAATTCCGGCCGAAGGGAAGAGGCATTGACTTGAGCCTCGGTGCCAGGTGGATTCGCATGCGTAGTGAGAGCCTGTATCAAGTGCGGCGATGAGGGCGTATGAAGTCCCGGCGGTAAACCGGCAGGTTGTTGCTCAGAACCAAGCAAACCGGCGGCTATCTCCGGCACCAATCCACTAAAGCCGGCGAGCGCAGCCATTTCTCCCAGACGAAGAAACCACCGGCGGCGGGTGAGTTCTTCAGTGGTTGCTGGTGAGTCCTGCTCGTTCACAGTTCACCTCGACGAAAAGTTTCTGCAATGTGTTCTCCGGCCCGAGCTGAAATGGCCATGATGGTAAGCGTCGGCTCATAACAGCCCTGGGTCACGAACACGGCTCCGTCGGTGACAAATACATTTCGCGCGTCATGGACCTTGCAATTGCGATCAACCACGCTTTTCTTTGGATCGTTACCCATGCGAGCCGTCCCACACTCGTGGATGTTCTTGCCGAAGATGCTTAGTTCAGCCTTCGGCGGAGTCATTTCTGCAAGCTTCATCTCATCCAGAATGGCGGTGATGTTCTCACGCATCGCTGCGGCCATAGCTTTCTCATTTTCTCCGTAGCTTGCGTTGATATGGAGCACGGGGATGCCCCAGGCGTCTTTCCTGGTGGGATCTAATCTGACATGGTTGTCCCACCGAGGCAGGCATTCGCCCTGCGCTTCAATTGCAAAGTAGAAAGGTATCTCGCTGCGCACGCGCTCGCGCCAGGCATCTCCAAACTCGGGCATCATAAAAGCGTGGCCGTACAGCTCCTGGCTGCCATCGCCGTCGAACCGGTAGCCACGCAGGAACTTAGAGTTGCCGTCGCGACTGTCGCCAACGTTGACGTACTTGGGGATCAGAAAGCCGCAGGGGCGGCCGACCGGTTCGCGCTTTGACGAACGCAAACTTGGAATAAATCCCCCGGCACCTTCAATCGTGAAATGGTCCATCAAGTATCGTCCGAGGGCACCCTCGGAGTTGCCTACGCCTTGCGGGTGGGAACTGGATTGCGAATTGAGCAGAATACGCGTCGATTCCAGTGCGCCCGCGGCGACCACCACAGCCCGCGCATAGGAGTCCCGCTGTTCGTGGTTGACTCGATCAATGTAGTGAACGCCTTCGGCGCGACCGCTGCGGTCCATGAGCAGATGACTGACAACGGCATCGCTCACCAAAGTGAATTTGCGCGTGGCGGCTGCGGCTGGGAGCGTAACGGCCGGGCTGCTGAAGTAAGAAGATGTGTAACAGCCGCGCTGACATTGATCGCAATAGTGACACGCGGGGCGGCCCCGGTGGGGTACGGTTAAAATTGGCGACTCGGTCAGGGATGACTCGCCAACCGAACTTGCGTTCGATCACGTCTTTTGCCAGAAGCGCGCCACAGGAAAGTTTCATAGGTGGCAGAAATTGGCCGTCGGGAAATTGCGGCAGGCCCTCACGCGAGCCGCTGACGCCGATAAAGCTTTCGACTCCGTCGTAATAGGGTTCTAATTCCCTATAGCTGATCGGCCAATCCTCCCCGTAGCCGTCGCGACTGGCGGCTTTGAATTCGTTGTCACTGTAGCGATAGCTCTCGCGCGCCCAACAAAAGGTTTTTCCTCCCACCTGACGGCCCCGAATCCACATGAAGGGTTTGTCGGCTGGAAACGTATAGGGGTGTTCCAAGTCGTTCACGAAGAACTGATGACTGTACTCATCGCATGCGTAACACAGGCGCTGGACCGGCTGAGTTCGTAATAACTGTTCCTGGTCGCCGAAGCCGCGGAACTTCATTTGGTAGGGCCACATGTGCTCGGTGAAATCATGCGTTGGAACGCGCGGCGGCCCGGCCTCGAGCATGGCCACGGTAAGTCCCCGTTCCGTCAGTTCCTTGGCCACCCATCCGCCGCTGGCACCTGAACCAATCACCAAAACGTCGTGAATTGTTCTTCTGGGCAGGAGCATGAAAGGTCGGTGTAGCGCCGTCAGTTTAACAAAGGGCTCGTCCATAGAATCGACGATTTTGCAGCGCTCTCGCCAACTCGGCGAAGCTGATGCTGGTTGAAGAATGATTCGCCGTCAAAAGAGTCGCGGCGGTGTAGTTGACGGCCACCCTCTCGGCGCCGTGCACCGCGTGGCTATTCCGTTTCGACCCGAGGACATTGGCACGCTGGCTCATGAAGAGGGGCGTACAGTG
>QIAA01000044.1 GCA_003224905.1 Acidobacteriota bacterium | reverse complement strand
TTCATGGGTGTTCCTTTCCTCTGCCGTAGTTACTGATTGCACAGCAACTGCAGCCTACTCGAAAGGGGCGCCCTTTTATAATGCGTGGCCCACGTTTCGCGGTTTTCCAAACGTGGGGATCCACAGACTCCGATTCATTGGTTTTCGCTGCTTTCCACCTTACATGCCAGTTAGGTACTAGCAGGCTTGACGTGAAGAGTCGTGCTTCGCTCCGGATGGCCACTCGCCCCTGTATCGATGAACTACCGGCAGAATCTGCTTCCCCGCCTGAACCAAGGCAAGCCCAAAAAGCCAGATGCGACCAGGAACAGGGTTCCAGGCTCTGGCACGACGACAAGCTTCTGCCCAAAGGGATCATCCACAACGCCTGCGGAGAACTTGAATGTAGCCGTTCCCGAAGTCAAGGCGGTGAAAGACAAAGTGCTCAGAACGAAAGTTCCTGGCTGCAGAGCAGCGAGCTCTCCTGGTGTAAGCAACGAGACCTCCGCGAACTCCAACTCAGTCGCCGAGAACTGAGACGCCGTAATCGCCTGAGGGATATTGGGGTCACCCAGCAAGGAACCAAACGTAACAGTTGTAGGCGACAGAAGGGTGGGGTCGAAGCTCACGAACAGATCGAACGATCCCACCGACGGTACAGCAAAGTTCCCCAGGCCTGAAATCTGCACCTGCACGCTGATCGTTTGGCCAGCCGTTACATTCTGGGAAAACGGACTGAAACTTAGCGAAACCGAGTCGGCGAAAGCTGTTCCACTGAGCACGGCAAAAGCAATCATCAGCGGTCGAAGGCCTCTCATTGCTCATTTCTCCGTTTCCGTCAGCTATGGCTGGCAGTTGGACTTGGTGCAGTGATTCACGCAGATTCGCGCGTCGTTAACTGTGATTTTTCTGTCGCCGTTGGCGTCGCGAGGATCGTGGAAAGCAGCGGGGGTGTCGCGCGCTTCAAGTATCAGATTAATGTCGTTGATATCTACTTGGTGGTCATAATTCACGTCGCAGATAGGCAAGTTGCGACAGGCATCTCCAATCCCATTTCCCAAAGAGTCCCTCTGACCGGGATTAGGAGTATTCGGGCAATTGTCAGCGGAATTGTAGACGCCGTCGTTGTCCGCATCGTCGTCGCAGGCGTTCACCGACGCATCGAGCCCGGGGTTCGGTAAGGCGCTCGCATTGAGGTTGGACGCCAGATTCGGATATGTCAGGACCAATTGCGCGCGTTCAGTTCCCGGCTCGCTGGTCTTTCCTGTAAAGTCGTCAATGAGGTCGTCGATGTCAGCTTTGTTCAGGTTGGAGGCATCCTTTACCCCGTTCCTAGTTTTGAAGTCGCCCATGAAGCAGAAGACACGATCGCGCGCTCCGTCTTCGTGCGTGGCAGGTCTCCATCCGGTCGGGCAGTCGGATTCTTTCTTGCCCTTCTTCAGTTCCTTGATTTTTCCGGTTTTCACCGGATTGTCGCCGTTGACGATGTAGATGGTCTTCAGGAAGTCTTCGTTGCGGTCACTGTCCTCGCTGGTATGGGGGTTGCCCACGATGTTGTCAATTCGCTTCGGCAGCTTATTGAACTTTCCATTGTTCTGATCCTTTTGCTTCTCGAACCCCGAACTGAGGTTCTGGCCGCCATCGTAAGGTCAAGTCATGGTGTCTTGGCTGGGCGCGATGCGTGTTGTCTCCGTATTGCCCGTGCTGGTCGTGATTTCGAAGGCATAGAAATCATGGAACGCTGCGTGTGGAGGCGGTGCTGGAGGCCCACCATTCATACACCATTGGCGAACCACCACGTCGGTATCACCGTCCACGAATTTCCACTCGCCTTGAAAATAGTCAAGGTCCCCATCACCGTTCTTGTCCTTATCACCAAGAGTTGGGTCGGGCTCGACCTTTATGTGGTTGCCCTGATTGGGTGGGCATCTGTCATCATGTAAGATAGCTTTACACTGACCTGCTGCTCCACAATCCCCATTGTTCTGGCACACCTTGTTAGGTGTGGGGCCACCGACGCAGGCTTTGCGTTTGGGAGGCGTAGTGAACTGGGCCCACAAAGGCAGTGTGGCTAGAAGGGAAAGAGCGGCTGTGAAGCGTAAGCCTATTCTGCAGGACAGGCAAGAACCAGACCTTACATCAGGGCCCTCCTTCAGTCGTAACAACCTCTGCCACACCCTAGCGCAACGAACGGAAAGCCCCGGAGTTGCTCTTCGATTCTTTTCTTGGACTGAATCTGGCTGGGGCATGAGATTCTCCTTCTCGAACACACCGTCAAAGCGTAGGGTGGCCAGTCGACTATTCGCGAACGCCGTGAGACAGCCACCTTCAGTCAGTTTCGTCGCCGTCTTCTCAGCCCGAGTAGGCCAGTCATTCCCATCCCGGTGGCGAACAGTGTGAGCGTTGCCGGTTCAGGGACAATCGGAGGACAAGGTTCGGTCAGGGAACATGCCGGCCTCACGACATGTCTGCCGGCTCCGCTGGGATGTTTCTCCTTGATCAGGATTGGAAAGAAATCCAGGTGCCCGGCTGGGCATCCAGTGTGAACGTTGGCGTCTTGATCTCCACACGGGCCTGTTACCTGCACAAAACCGGGAGGGAATGTGGATATCCAAGCTGCTCCCACTCCCGAACCTGGAACACCGTTTTGCAGAACGAGGCTGGAGAAGACCGAGAATCCAGTTCCTCCTCCTACGGGAACGAACTTAGCCTGGAAGAAGACAGTAAAGATCGAGCTGAAGGTGCCGCCGGTTCCGGGCGCGTTCTCTAAGATCGTCATGAAGCCTGTGTTCTTGGAGAGCTTGGTGGGATCCAGGGTGACGAAGACATTGAAGAATGTGCCACCGACGTCGACGGGGGAGGTGCTCTGCAGGGAAAGCGCTACCAACTTGATGGGGATGGTGTCGCCGGAGCCTCCGGGTGTGACGGTGGCGTTGGCCAGTCGCTCCACGATGGTGTCAGTGTTGCCTGGTCCGATGGGATTGCCCATGAATGGCACTGGTACGGTGCCGAGGCCGGGGAGAGTGAAGTTGAAGAACGTCCCGGGAAGAGTCTGGAGGTAATCGGTGCCGAGGTTGACGGTATCGGCGCTCGCCTGAATAGAGAGTACGAATGCGGCGAGGGCGATGAGCAGGAAGTGGATCCCACGGCGAAATAGGCTCCTCATGGGCAGAGACTCCTTTCATGAGTCGCGATGGGGCCGATGTTTACCTGACAAGCGACACAACCGGGGAGCGGGAGAGGCTCGAGGGTCTCGGAGAAGGGGGACTGCGAGGTCGACCCTTACAGCGTGAGTCGCCGATCATTACAAAGAACGACGCGGACGGAGGCACTGTAGGACGGAGAGCAGGTGGGGTCAATACAGTCGATGCTCGATTGACGGTAGGGTTATTGGCGCTGGATGGGGCGAGGAGCGCGGGTGGGCGGGCGGAGCGGGCGTTTTGTTCGGAAGTTGGAACAGGAACAGGAAAAGAGAGGGCTTACGAGGTTGAGATCGTCTCGCTGAGACCGCAGCTTGTTCTGTAAAGCGGAAGGCGTTAACGGTTCGGTAATATCGCGTTCGTTTCGAGGTTTCGCAACGGCGACACCGAATTGCGTTTCATTGGCGGCCGATCTTATCGAGTTCGGTTTGGATTTTGAGCTTGTCAATGCTGGATAGAGGAAGGCACAGGAACAGGCTGATCCTGCGGTCGAGAGTGGTGAAGGCGTCGCGGAAGGCGCGCTCGATGTCTTTCTGGCTTCCGGAAACTGCGGCGGGGTCAGCGACTCCCCAGTGAGCGGTCATTGGCTGTCCGGGCCATACGGGGCAAACTTCTTGGGCGGCGTTGTCACAGACGGTGAAGACAAAATCGAGTTTCGGGGCACCGGGTTTGGCGAACTCGTCCCAGCTCTTGCTGCGAAGGGCGTTGGTGGGCATGTGGGCGGCTTCGAGCTGCTTGAGCGCCTGCGGGCGGACGGCTCCTGAGGGATGGCTTCCGGCGCTGTATGCGGTGAAGGTGGGCCGGCCTTTGAAGTTCAGGGTCGCCTCCGCCATGATGGAACGGGCTGAATTGCCGGTGCAGAGGAAGAGGACGTTGTAGTGGGCTTGCATGTTTCCCCTTGCGTCAGTTGCAGCAGCTGGGTCCACAGCACGCCTGGGAGCGCGGTTTTACGGCACGCACGAAGGCGCTCAGGAATTTGCCGTCTACTTCGGGGGCGATGGAGTCCACGTCGATTTTGGCGGCTGAGAGAAGCTCGCGAGCATCTTCTACGCGATAAATTCGGGTTGGCTCGATTTCGATCTGCTCAAAACCGGCTGCGGAGAGCTTGTGCCGGTAGTCGACTTCGTCGAGGGCTCCGGCGACGCAGCCGACCCAGAGAAGCACGCTGCTGCGAATTTCGGGTTTGATTTCGCCGCGGGTGACGACATCGGATACGGCGAAGCGGCCGCCGGGCTTGAGGACTCGGAAGGCTTCGCGCAAGACCTGAGCCTTGTCGGCAGAGAGATTGATCACGCAGTTGGAGATGATCACGTCTACGGAGTTGTCGGGCAGCGGGATGTGCTCGATCTCACCCTTGAGAAACTCCACGTTTTCGGCTCCCGCTTTGCGCTTGTTCTGGTTTGCCAGGGCAAGCATTTCGTCGGTCATGTCGAGGCCATAGGCTTTGCCGGTAGCGCCGACACGGCGGGCGGAAAGGAGGACGTCAATACCGCCGCCGGAACCGAGGTCGAGAACAATCTCGCCGGGGTTCAGCTGCGCCAAAGCGGTTGGATTGCCGCAGCCTAGAGAAGCGTGCAGGGCTTCTGCGGGGATTTGATTTATCTGCGAGAGGTCGTACAGGTTGGAGGTGATTGGATCGCAGCAGGGGCCGATGGTGTCGGAACATCTAGCGTTTTTTGCGCGGAGGGCTGCCTGGCCGTACTTTTCTTTGACTACTTCCCTGATGTCGGTAGCGCTCATGGTTTTTCCCCTATTTGCAAATGTGAATCACATCCTGCGGCCTGAGAGCTTTGTTGCGGGTGCAACATTCCGCGTATAAGAATTGCAATAACTCTTGCAGCGACTCGGTGTTCGCGCTGTAGCGAAGGAATGTGCTCTCGCGCTGGACGCAGACCAAGCCTTCATTTCTTAGCTTGTCGAGATGGTGAGACAAAGTGGAATTTGGGATATCGAGTTCTTCTTGTATCTCGCCGACGACAAGACCATCGGGATGAGCGGACAAGAGGAGTTGCATGATGCGGAGTCGGGGCTCGGTGCCCATGGCGGAGAACATGTCGGCGTATTTGGTTACCTGCTCGGGTGTTCTCTTTGCGGTGACGCTCACCATATTTCGATGTTTGCAGAAATATGGGTTATTGTCAAGGTCAACCCGTGGCGCCACAGCCACAAGGTTGGATCGAGACTCGTCCGGAGCGCACTCCGGCGTCAATAATCCCAGGGGAGGTGGCGGCAAATAGCAGCGGGCTGAGCGCCAGGCAGAACAGGGTCAATTTGACGATTTGTCGCATGTCAATTTTCCTCCCCAGCTTTTCTTGTGCTGATGGCTACGAACGCGCTGCGCTGGTCGTCCACATGGGATGAAGCCAGCGCTCGCGTCGAGGGACCCTCGCTATGGCGTCGAATCGTCCGTCCCGGTTAGAAGGGGCAGTTTCCCGGGTCTGCAACGTCGATGCGGCCCGGCTGACCTGCCGGAACGAGGCGGACGGCGATGACTTGTGCCACCTCGGTGCCTTCGTTTCGAACGATGTGCGCGTGGTCACCACCGGCGTCAACAAACGCCATGCCCGCTGTGTACACTTTCGGCGTGCAGCTGGGATCGTTGCTTTGATACTGAGTGACTGCTCCTGCCGTGACAATGACGAGGGTATGGCCCGGGTGCGAGTGCCAGCCTGTGCTTCCTCCCGGCTGCCAAACATTGTTCAGGACAGACCCGTCTGACGATCCCTTCGTCTTCTGCCACGACAGCCAGAGCTTGCTCACAGGGGCACCCGGCGGAAGGAAACGGTTAAAGACATCGATTTCGCCGAACCGGCCCTGGGCGAGCGTGGTGCTCGTGAATCCTTGAGCCGGCGTCGCATGGACCTTTTTAGGGCAATAAATTACTTGACACATCCACGGGTTTAGGCTAGCATCTTGTTCGTGGAGAATAAGATGACTACTGAACCAAAGAGCCTTCAAGAGGCCGTAGTTTACTTCTCTAATCCGAACAACTGCATTGACTACTTAGCAAATCGCCGCTGGCCCGATGGCCGCGTGATCTGCCCTACCTGTAACTCGGATAAGGTCAAGTTCAACGCAGATCGCCGCATCTGGCAGTGCAGCAGCCATCATTCCAAACGCCAGTTCTCCATTAAGGTCGGAACCATCATGGAAGATTCCGCCATCCCGCTCGACAAATGGCTCATGGCAATGTGGATGGTCACTAACTGCAAAAATGGAATCAGCAGCTACGAAATCGCCAAGGATGTTAAGGTCACCCAGAAGTCCGCATGGTTCATGCTCCATCGCATTCGTCTCGCCATGCAGGACGAAACCTCTGGGAACAAACTGAGCGGTCACGTTGAAGTGGATGAAACCTTTATCGGCGGCAAGGCTCGGAACATGCACCTTGATAAGCGGGAGCGCCGCATCACTGGTACTGGCGGCAAAGACAAGACCATCGTGTTCGGAGCATTGGAGCGCGGCGGAAAGATTCGCACTGCTGTCATTTCTGACCGGAAGCGCGCTGCTCTTCAAGTTGAAGTTAAGAAGCATGTCGAAGCGGGTTCCGCGCTGTACTCCGATGCCCTGCAGTCCTATGACGGACTCGCGCAAGAATACGCTCACAAAGTTATCGACCATGCCGAAAAGTACGTCGACGGGCAGGTTCACACTAATGGCCTTGAGAACTTCTGGAGCTTGCTCAAGCGCGGCATCTCTGGCACCTACGTTAGTGTTGAGCCTTTCCATCTATTTCGCTACCTCGATGAGCAAATGTTCCGCTACAACAATCGCGGCAACCAAGAGAACAAAGTGACTGACTCCGACCGCTTTGACATGATCGTCCGCAAGATCATCGGCAAGCGGCTCACCTTCGCCGGACTCACTGGTAAACTCTGCGAAACGCCCGCATTCTAATCCTTATCGCCTGAAACGCGGGCTTCGCGCAAAGCCTTAGCCCGCTTGCGCCGCGTGCGATTACGCTTCCATGTTTTCTCGCGGCGCTTTAGCTCATCGTGTGATACAGAGAGAACCTTACGAACCGTTGCGTCGAATTTTTCGGCTTCAGTACTTGTTGTCATGTAACTCCTGCTTGGTGGGCATTCGCTCTTTTGCTCTAACCTTCGGAAGCAACTTGTTGAGCGCCTCCAGGTCGTATATACCGCCGTCCGCCGCGATCTTCAATAGCATGTTCCAAAATGCCGGAATCGTGGGGAAATACGGCTCCGCTTCGCGTGGGAAGTGGTTTAACTGGGCAAGGTGCAACGTGCCAAAAGCGAATAAATCGGCGGCCTGAAGGGGAGTGAATTGCTTACTGTCGGCCTGCCCCCAAGAATGCAGGATATCTCCTGCGTGAAATCGGGCCGCATACTCATTACACAGCGCACCGAAGCGATCCGCCTCTGGCTTGTTCCCTTTGTCATACAACAATCCGAGCGTTTCGTTCGGCCATCGCTCACTAGCCCTATGAAGTATCTGCTGAAGTAGCAATTGGAAAGTCAGATCGAATGGAGTGCCGAGCGCTTCAGCCTTCAGAAGATCAAGGTCGGCCTCCGCAATTTGCTTGAAGATTCCAGTTACGGTTGCGGCACCGATGGGAAGAATTGTGCCTGTTGCGCAAGCTCCGACGATAACCTGCGTGAAGTCGCCGTACAGAGCCAACCTTTCTGGATAGGTCCATCCGCCCTTAAGGAATTCTCCATCGCCATGCACGCAGTCAACCATGTGAAACTCTGACAACCGTGTGGGCCATCGAGGGTTGTCCAATACTTCATCCCATTTCCGATCTAGATCGACAAAGGCGTCCTCTTCGCCGATGAAACCGGCAATGGAGAGCACGTTGGAATCCTCGTGAGTTCCACTGCCGTCAAAATAACCATGAAGCACGATAGTCACCTTCCTGCCTCGGCTGGAGGGAGGGTGAAACAGACGCAGTATTCCTCTCGCGGAAGACTTTCGAACAGATGAATCCACTGCATAGGGCGCTTGCACGATCAATCTCCTTCATGGTTGAAGGTTGTGGTTGATCGGCAAAATTGATCTTAGACCCGTGGATGAGTCTAGTCAATTATTGCCCTTTTTAGGCTGATAGAGGGCCGTGACAGTGATCGCGGCGCTGAACAGTACCACCCACGTTGATCTTCTTCGCATTTTTGAGTCTCCTTGTTTTCTTGGTTTTCTTGGCATTGCGGGGAAGACTTACCGACACATTCGGGCACCCTGGCAGGTGACGTCAAACGGGAATGTACGGAATTGCCGCCGTGCCGTCGAATACCGTGCTTTGCCGTTGCCCCTAACGGGGATACAATCGGGTGCCCCTGGCTCGCGACCACTGCGGACCAATCAGGAGCACGCGATGGGTGAATCACCTGTTGGCACACCGCCGCCGGTGAAGACGGCCGAAGACCGGCTGGACTCGTGGAAGGAAATCGCGGCCTACCTCAAGCGCGACGTGACCACCGTCCAGCGCTGGGAGAAGCGGGAGGAAATGCCGGTTCACCGGCACCTCCATGATCGGATGGGTTCGGTTTACGCGTCTCGAGCGGAACTGGACGCTTGGGCGCTCAGCCGCAAGCTTCCAGCAACGCCAGAGAATGGGAACAATGGCCACTCGCCTAATCCCGTTGCACAGCCGCCAGTATCGGCAACATCGACCTCCCTAACCAGGCTTCGCTCCTTGAGCCCGCGCCCAGTCGCCCATGCAGTGCTGGTGTTTATCGTCCCTGTGGTCGTATTCCTGAGCCTCAGACCCAAACGGGCCAGCAGCTTGCCGTTTGGCATGACGAGGACAACCAGGCTTACGGGCGATGGACAAACCTTCAAGGCAGCCATCTCGCCGGACGGCCGCTACATTGCCCATACGTCGCTGGCTGCCGGCCAGGAATCGCTGCGCGTAAGACGGGCAAACACCTTGAATGACATTGAGATTGTGCCTCCACACGCGGTCCGTTACATCGGAATCACTTTCTCTCCCGACAGCGAGACGATCTATTACGTGGTGCGAACAGAAAGGGCGGAACCCGCGCTGCTCTATCGAGTCGCCGTAATGGGTGGATCGTCGGAGGAGTTGAAAGCCCGCCTTGACTCGCCCATAACGTTGTCGCCAGACGGAAAGAAAATTGCCTTCGTGCGCGAAACGACGAGCGAAAGTTCATTGATCGTTGCGGATCTCGAGGCCGGAGGCGAGCAGAACCTCATTTCTCGCAAGCTTCCGAGGGTGCTGGACTACCCGGCATGGTCGCCCGACGGCCAAATCATCGCTTGCACCGATACCGATTCCGCTGTTACTAGCACCAAAGGAAGCGATACGCGGATCATCGAGGTTCACATTGCAGATCAGGCCCAGAAAACTTTATCGGCCCATTCCTGGGGATTTGTCAGACAGCTGACTTGGCTGGGTAACGGCCGCGGGCTGGTCATGAGCGCCCGGGATGAAGCGGAGTCAGGAACCTTCCACGTCTGGTACGTTTCTTACCCGGACGGAATCGAGCGAAAAGTGACGGAGGGGCTAAACAGCCAAATGGGCGCAAGCGTTTCTGCCGACTCCCGTCAAATTGTGACTGTCGAACAAAGCAGTTTTTCCAGTAGCATCTGGCGCATACCCGCGACGGGGTCCCAAGATCCAGACCTTATCGTGTCTGGATTGAGCGGTTGGTCCGCCCCGGTGTGGACCCAAGAGGACCGAATTGCCTTCGAGGAAGAGTTGGACGGGCGGAGGAGTATCTGGACCGTCGATACGCACGGTGCAAATCGTAAACAGTTGACGCTGACCGCAAATAACTATGACCACACGGTTTCCAGGAATGGGCGAAGGGTGGCGTGGATCTCGGATCGGAGCGGCAGTCCGGCTATTTGGACAATGGATATCGACGGCGGCAATCTGGGAATGGTGGTCAAGGCCAGCGGCGAATCGTTTCCTCAGCTTTCCCCAGAGGGGAAATGGATTGCATTCACGGCGATGGGTTCGGAGCACTGGACAACTCTGTGGCGAGTGGCGTCAGAGGGAGGCCGAGCCATTGAATTGAACAATAGGCTTTGGCAGCGACCCGTAATTTCGCCCGACGGGAAATGGATTGCAGGGTTCTATGCGGACTACCAACTCAGCACCCAGAAGTTTCCGGAGAGCATAGCGATGATAGGAGCCAATGGCGAACAATTGCGGAAGGTGCTTCCCATACCACTCTCGGTTTCTTTATCGGCCGGCATTCGCTGGAGCCCCGACGGACGCCAATTGACGTACGTCAATCGTGGAAAAGACGGCGACAACATTTGGAGCTTCCGATTGGACGATGGCACACTGCACCAGATTACCCATTTGCACGGGGTTGACGTGTTCAGTTTCGATTGGTCCCCGGACGCCAAACAGTTGGTCTTCAGTCGAGGTGTCCAAACCCGTGACGTTGTCCTTATCGAGGACACAGGGCAGAAGTAGCACCTGCGAGGAGAAATTCAACAACCAGAATCTCTGGAGCAGCGACCTGAAGCAGGGCGCCGAGCCGCAAGTTGAGGAATCTCAATTCCGACTTCGATATTCGCGACTTCGACATCTCCACGGACGACCTTGAAACTGCCCTGGCACGATTGGAGGAGTGCGCTTCGTCGGCATGACAATGTCAGGGGAAGCGTGAGCGAGGACGCTCGCGGCTGCGGGGTCTGGTGGATGAATTCAACAGACCTACGCGGGTGGAGAGGACGCCCATGAAAATTTCATCCCGCCAATCACAGCGGTCGGCTGGCGAGAATGGTCAGGCAGCGGTGCGTAACTTGGCCTTTCGTTTTCATTTCAGCAGCTTACGATGCATTGACTTGCCCCCGTAACTATGTGAAAATCCGCGCAGAATCGGGCTGTGCGGCGGGTTTCTGCGCACATGCAATCGTGGATCTCCAGATGACAATTTTCGGTTTTGGGCGGAATCCCCTCTCGCACGCGAGCGCATGCTGAGGCAAGGAGTGTGGATTTTGGCTGCCCTGCTCGCCGCCACTGCCGGATGGACGGACTGGCGCTCCCGGCGCATCCCGAACTGGCTTACCATGCCCGGCATACTCATCGGCATCGCGGCGAATACGGCAGTGTACGGATGGACGGGCACGAAGGAGTCTCTGCTTGGTGCCGGGCTGGGGCTGCTGTTGTTGCTTCCGTTTGTCCTTATTAGAAGCCTAGGCGGGGGGGACTGGAAACTGGCAGGCGCTCTGGGCGCATTCTTGACGAGCAAGCACCTGGTTCCGGTGTTGCTCTGGGCGGTGCTGATCGGCGGGGTGATGGCGGTGATTCTGATCATCTCGAAGAAACGAGTTGTGCAAACGTTGCGTAACCTGTTACGCATGCTGGCGGCGTTCTTCACTCTCCACTTGCCTGGGCCGGACCTTACGCTGGATAATCCAGAATCGCTGAAAGTGCCGTTCGGCGTGGCTTTTGCGATTGCGGCAGTGTCTTATTCGGTGAGACAGATTTGGGGATTGGGGTGAAATGCCGGTTTACGATTTGAAGTTCGGAGGCATTCGGGAACGTGAATCCGGCGCCGAGATCGCCGAAGCGGCATTCGTGCTGCCGCTTGTCTTCATGTTTCTGTTCGGAATGGTTTGGTTCGGACGGGCATTTAATATCTACACCACGATAACCAGCGCCGCCCGCGAAGGAGCGCGCACGGCTGCGCGTGCCACGTGCGCGACCTGTGCCGCCTCGGCTTGCACATGGGCCGGAACTAATCTGCCGTGTGATCAGGAAGTTGAGAATGCGGTACTCGCGGTGCTTCAAACTTCCCGAGTGGACAAGTCACATATTCAGAGCTATGTTCCGGCATCCCTTGCGACACCTACGTTCTGCTCGGCCCCCGCTCCCCCCGGAAGCTGCACAGCCGGGCCGACAACGGCCATCACCATCTGCCGCTCAGTGCTGCTGAATCCGGCCGCTCTGACGAACCCGGGCACGCCCGAACAGTGCGGCACCGTGGTCAGCTTTCAGTACCAATGGGGAATCGATGTTCCCTTCCCCTCGTATCCGTATTACAGCAGGCGTCAAATCACGCTTTCTGCTGAGGCAGAGAGCCGGATGCAGAACTAATGCTCAGGTATCGGAAAATTCGCCATTTTTTTGCGAATGACGGCGCGTCTCAGATCGCCGAGTTTGCTGTCTCGCTGCCGCTGCTGGTTGTGTTTGCCGTGGGGATTTTCGACTTTGGAGCCGCTTTCACTCTGAGGCAAAAGCTAAGCAGCGCCGCTCAGGAACACGCGATCGTGGCCAGCAACGAGTCGACCCGAGATCTGGATAACGCCGGTCCGCAATCCGTCATAGACATTCGTGATTCCATCTTCGACTATCTCGCCGGGCAAAAAGTTCTTCCGCGAGCTAATACTGGTTCCTGCACACCTGGCAGCGCTGCGGTAACTCACGCAGGTGGATCACTGATATGGAGATTCACTATCAGCGGCTGTCCTGACGCGCTGGTCATCACAATTGATCGAGGCAATATCGTGGTTGAACCCAGCACGACGGAGAAGATAGTAAGCACTCAGGTGACGGTCACCTATCCTCATCGCTGGCAATTCAGCAAGGTGATCGGTTTTCTGGCCCCTGGTGCTATATACGCTGGAACCACGACCCTGACCGGAGAGGCTACGTCGCCTAACCAGCTATGAAAAGAGCGTTGCGAGTTGCCAGCCACGATGAGCAGGGCGTAACCATATTGGTTGTTGCCTGCAGTCTCGCCTTCGTAATGATCGCGTTGGCTGCACTTGTGATCGACGTTTCAGCATTGTTTACCGCGCGCGGTGATGCGAAGCAGGCCGCCGACGCCGCAGCACTAGCGGGTGCAAAAGTACTCGCGAATTCGGGCATGACTTCCGATCCGACCAACGCTACCCTACAAGCAAACGCCGTGGCCTTAGCCACGCAGGTAGCAACCGCAGTAGCCACGAAGAATACCGTTGGGGGCAGACCACTCACCACCGGAGAAATCACGGTGTCGTTCAATACTGGCGCGCTCACGTTCGCTACAAATCCGCAGATTACGGTGACAGCGCGGCGGACCGATCTACCTACGTTTTTTGCGCGCGCATGGGGGACACGAATTGTGCCGGTGGGCGCGACGGCGGTTGCAGAAGCTGTGAACCCAAGCGCTGCCGGAGGAACACCAGCAGTCCCGATCTCACCTCATTGTGTAAAGCCGTGGATTTTGCCGAATATGAGACCTGGGGGTGGGACCTTCTTCGACGTTGCCACCGGGCAGATTTCAGCGCCGGGGCTGGTCGGAACGTCAATAACGCTGAAACGAGCCTGCAGCGGCACAACTTGCAGTGACCCTAGCATGACAGCTCCCCCGCCGGAACTTACTTATTATTATGGCGCCCTTACTCCACCAGCGGCTACCTCACTGCCCACGAGTTGCACACTCTCAAGTTGCAACTATGAACACAATATCGCTGCGTGCAGTCCCCAACCTATCGCTTGCGGAGTTGCAGGGAATGCATCCGTCGTAGGAGCGAATCCATGCGGCACGGGTCGCACGCTGCAAACGTACCGTGGCACTCGGTGCCTGATCCACTCGACTGGATCAGGCCCAGGACAGGGACAAGATTGCATCAGTGTGAGTTCTCCTGCAAATTGCAGCGCCAGCGCGTCCACCCTGGATTCGCAACTGTTCGCGGGCAGTGAGAATCCCCTAGTACAAAACGGTCTGGCGAACCTGGGAGATCCGATCTCCAATAGCGACTCGTTGGTCACAATCCCTGTCTATAATTCAGGTCCGACCTCACCCACGACCGGATCCAACGCCACACCCGTACCTGTCAACGTTATCGGCTTCATCCAAGGTTTCATCACAGATGTCCAATCGAATGGCGGGCCAAACGCAGGGAAGCTTACGATTACCATCGTGAACTTGTCCGGCTGTGGCACAACCCTGAGCGGTCCCACCATCGTCGGAGACGGCATCTCCCCCGTTCCTGTGCGTCTGATCAAGCAATAGCTCGAACTGTGGCGTGCCTCCGGCACTCGACATTTCTCTTCCACTTACCCAGCGCTACGCGCTGGGCTAATGAATTCCGCCGCTTCGCGGCTTATTTGTTGGTGAATGCGCCGCGACTTATTTGTTGGTGAATGTGCCGCGGCTTATTTGTTGGGGAATGCGCGCCAACCTGCGCACGGTTGAGTGGGGACGATTCCACTAATTCGCGCATGCTGTCGTGAATGCGTCTCCCACAGACGCTACTGCGGGGGGCCGTCGGGGGGCATGCTGGGGGTCATGTCTGGCTGGACCTGCGCGGGCGGGGGGTCGTTGGCGGGTTGTTGATCTGGCGGCGGGGCGGCGTCTGGTTGTTCGATGGGCTGCGGCTCAGCTGTCGGCGCTTCGGCCTGTGCAGGTTCGGGGAGGTCAGGACCCGATTCAACGGGAGTGTTGCCGGTATAAATGATCGGCTGCGAGGCTCCTTCGGCTCCTTTGGGACTCAGAATCACGCGCTTCAGCGCGGATGGGTCGCCATCGGCTCCGACGATGATGAAGTTGAAATGCGAGCCGTTCAGCAGCATGGCAACGGCATCGCGGGGCGCGGAAGGGGGGATGTCGGTGACTACCTGCTCCTGCTCCGCCCCTGCGGGAATGGGAATGTCCGCACCAGTGCGGCGATGGACCTCATAGAGAACCTCTGACAGATTGGCCTTGCTGTTGGTGCGAATGCGGAGCCTGCCATTGGCGTATTCGACATCCACTTTCGGCTGGGGCTTCGGGGCCGCGGGCTGTGCCTGTGGAGCAATTCTTTTTGCACTCGGCGCATAAGAAATAGTTGCGATTGCCGGGAGATTCGAAGAGGACTGAAGGCGCGCCAGGCCGGCTGGCTGAGTTTGCGCAAGAGCGGCGCGCTGCAGCTGAACGGAAGCGGCGGGCTGCAGCTGAACGGAAGCGACGGGCTTTTCCTGGTCTTGCCCCTGGGGGGCGCTGAGCTTCACGATCACGCTCTTGCCTGAGGGGAATAGCTGGTAGTGCCGGGATGATTCCAGATCAATTACGACCCGCGTGACCGGCGGAGTCTTGGTAAGAAGTCCAACGCGAACGGCTTTTACCTCGCCGCGATTTACCGAGATGTTGCGCAGTTCGCCGGCTGGCAGGGCATCGGGAAAATCGATCACCAGGCGCTCGGGATTTTTGACCTCCTGGGCGGTGGGGTTGAGGGGCTGGTTGGCAGTGATCTCGACTTCTATGTTTTGACCTGCACCCAGAATGTTTACGCGGCGAATGGTGGCGGCAGATGCGGGGCTTGGCGGTGCTAAGGCGTGGAGGGCTGCTCCGCAAAGGCATAAGGCCAATACGATCAGTTTTTCGGGGGTTCGGGCCATTCCTTACGGATTCTAGCAGCCCGGCATGGACCGGAGAGACACTTCAGTGCCGTCCACGAAAGTATTTAGGGCATGGGGTGCGGCACCACGCGAGATCAGTACGGCGATGCCGGGTAGATCGGGCGAGGCTGATTATCTCAGGGAAGCAGACTAAAGCCTCGCGGCTGAATGCGGCAGAGGAGGTAAAGATACGGCATAATCTGTTTGCATGGCCTTCGAGTTTACGAAAGCGGCTGCGATCTTCCGCAGGCGGGCCGCTTTATGGCTGTGCTTTGCAAGTTTGTGTTTTGGTCTGCAGGCTCAGGAGCCCGCTGTTGTGACTTTCACCCTGGACTTTCCCGGCTCGCAGCCAGACCACTATGTCATATCCATTTCGTCGGATGGGCATTCTACCTACGATTCCAACAGTAAGCTGAGCGATGACTCGGAGGGGGATCCGTTTCACCTGGATTTTGTGGTGTCGGACGCAGCAAGGGCGCGAGTTTTGGACCTTGTGAAGCGGGCAAAGTATTTCCAGGGAGAGCTGGATTCCAAGAAGCGCAATCTGGCTTCGACCGGGACCAAGACTCTCGCCTATAGAGATGCGACACAAAGCACGCAGGCGAGTTATAACTACTCGCCTATTCCCGCGGTTCAGGAACTGACGTCGTTTTTCCAGAACTTTTCCAGCACGCTCGAATTCGGCCACCGCATCGAGTACTTCCATCATTATCAGAAGCTGGCTCTGGATGAGGAATTGAAGCGACTGGAAGACACGGCCAGGCAGCATGGCCTGGAGGAGCTACAGGTGATCGCGCCCATTCTGCAGAGGGTCGCCGAGGATGCCTCGGTCATAAACCCTGTGCGGGCGCGTGCACAGCGGCTGTTGCGGCAGGCTGCCGCGCCGCGAAAGTGATGACATATTAGGGCTTGGGTAAGAGTAGAATGCGTGGCATTCTGCCGACAGTAGGGTTAAGTTGCCCCTCGTGGCAACTAAACGTCCGCGAACAGGGTTCTAATGTGTTAGGGGCAGTCTCGGGGAGGTAGTGGCATGTCGCGATTCAAGCTCAGTTTTCTATCCCTTGCGTTAGCCATTCTGGCGTGTTCGCTGTTAGCCGTTCCGGCGTTCGCCGATTCGCAGGTTCGCATCGTGCGCCTGAGCCAGGTGGACGGCGCCATGCAAATTGACCGTAACACAGGTCAGGGATACGAGAGGGCTTTTCTGAACCTGCCCATCACCGAGGGCGCAAAGCTTAAAGCCGGCGGCGAGGGACGTGCCGAAGTGGAGTTCGAGGACGGCAGCACCTTGCGGCTTACGCCTGATACGGTGGTCGAATTTCCTCAGCTTTCGTTGCGCGACTCGGGCGCCAGAGTTTCGACCGTGAATGTGGTGCAGGGCACGGCTTACGTCAATTTTACGGCGAGCAAAAACGACGAGTTCACGTTGCACTTCGGCCGGGAGACGCTTGGGTTGAGCAAAGCGTCCCATCTGCGAATCGAAGTCGGAGATACTGACGCCACAGTAGCGATATTCAGCGGCGAAGCGCAGGTAGAGGGTCCTGCAGGAACTGTCGAGATCGCGAAAAAGCAGACCGCCAGGTTCGACTTCGCGAACAAGGATGAGTCCACCGTCGCGAAGAATCTCGAGGAGAATCCGTTCGATCAGTGGGACAAGGAACAGGAGAAATACCATCAGCGCTACAGCGCGTCCAACAGCTACTCGCCATATGCCTATGGTGCGAGCGATCTCAGCTATTACGGGAGCTTTTTTGACGCCCCTGGATATGGACGGTGCTGGCGGCCCTATTTCACCGGCGTGGGATGGGATCCGTTCATGAATGGCGCGTGGTACTGGTATCCGGGATTTGGATACACCTGGGTATCGGGTTATCCCTGGGGATGGATGCCGTACCGCTATGGCTCCTGGGCATTTCTGCCGGCGTACGGATGGGCGTGGCAGCCGGGGACGTCGTGGGCTGCGTGGAGAACGGTTCCGCCTGTCCTGAGTTCGCCGCAGCGCTTTACGCCTCCACAACCTCCGGCTTCACCGGGGCGCACGGTTGCCGTGAATCGCGGACCGGCGCCGGTGATGACCGGGCGGTCGTTCAACCGCATGACGATTCGAAATGATTCGGCCGGGCTGGGAATTCCACGCGGGGCTGTGCGCGATCTCGGAAGGGTGTCACAGAAGGTCGAGCAAAAGGGCGTTGTCACACAAAGTCTGCGCACCACACCGATGCAAACTGGAGTGAGCGCAGCCAGGCCGGCGGACACATGGTCGCGGACGAGCGGAGCCGGGGCGGCGCAGCAGCGCGGATCGAGTGCGCGGACCACGAGCGCGCCTACGCATTCTTCTGCTCCAGCGGTACATTCAGCTCCACCGGCGCGTTCGGCGCCAGCGCCCGCACCATCTGTGCCGCACAGATAGAGGGCTGAGGCCTCCTTGTCTATGAGATGAGGAGGCCTGCATAGCCAACCACCATATTGCGGTCGCCGGAGACGTCCCCCGAAGTGGCGTATTTCACCAGGTCGGCGCGGGTGGCTCCCAGCTCGCGGGCGGCGGTCAGCATCGCGACGGTGGGTCCGTAGCCGCACATGCTGATTTCCTCCTTCATCACTACTTCGAATAGTCCCTTCGGATCTAACGCCAGAATTCGATCGATGGCCTTATGGTCTTTGATCCGGGTGATCGCGTCGTTTTCGTAATGATTCATGTCGCTGGAAGCGATGATGAGGATGCGATCGTTTTGTTTCGCGAGAACTTCTGCGATCGCGTGCCCCAAGGCTTCGAGAACTTCGTAGTGGCCGGTGCCGATGGCGATCGGAACGAACTGGACGTCGGGCCGCAGGATTTGCAGAAAAGGCAGCTCGACTTCTGCAGCGTGCTCGGCGCGGTGGGCATCGGAGTCTTCAGTTAAGAGCGGGAAGCTCTGCTTTAGTTGCTCTGCAATGTGGGAGGCGATTGCGCTGGTCTTCAATGGCGTGAGCCAGGCGCCGCTGCTCATGATCGAAAGCGGCTGGCCGAGGCCAGTATGGTTGGGGCACAGGAGGATGCAGTGTTGCGGTATCTCAAGGCGGGCGAAGACTGCGCCGGCAACGTGGCCGGAATACATGTAGCCGGCGTGCGGCACAACGCAGCCGAGCGCGGGGACTGTGGGCTGTTCTGGAGTGAGGTATGAGTTCACGTCCGCGCGCAGGGCGTTGGCATCGCGGGGGTAAAAACGTCCGGCGACGGCGGGTTGGCGGATGGTGGGGGACATCACGCCCATTTAGATCTGACGGTCACGACTATTTTAGTTTCGACCGTCGTTCAAGGCGCGGAACAATGCCGCGCTTTTTTCGAGCGAGAGGGCTTCGGCACGGAGTTGCGGATTCACTCCTGCTTTGTCCAAAGCCTCGCGCAGCAGGTCTTCAGGATATTGCGGCTTCAGATTATTCCACAGGGTTTTCCGTTTTTGCGCAAACGAAAGCTTGAGGAAATTGATGAATTCTGTCTCGGGCACTCGTAGTTTATCCAGCTTGGGAGCGATGGTGAGACGAATCACCGTGGACTGCACTTTGGGTGGTGGCGTGAACGAGCCTGGATGAAGCGTGAATAGTTGCTCGACTCGCGCATATAGCTGGGCGGTGGCCGAGAGCAGGCCGTATTCGCGGCCTCCGGGTGCGGCGGTCACGCGTTCGGCGACTTCGCGCTGCAGCATAAGAACGATCGTGTGGAAATAGCGGCGAAATTCAAAGAGGCGGAACAGAATGTCGGAAGTGATGTAGTAAGGAATGTTGCCCAGGACGTGCACAGTTTCGGGCGTTAACTCAATACCTGGGCGGGTGCTGCCGGGTTTAGGGCCGAAGAGCGTATCGAAATCGATCGAGAGGATATCACCTTCGATTATTTCGACGTTCGGAATGAGGGAAAATTTCATGCGCAGCTGGGCGGCAAGCACGCGGTCGAGTTCGATGGCGATCAGGCGGCGAGTGCGCGTGGACAATAAGGATGAGATTTCGCCGCGACCGGGGCCAATTTCGAGCACGGTGCGTTGGGAAGTGTCGCCCAGGGCGTCGACGATTCGAGCCGCAGCCGATGGATCGTTGAGAAAATGCTGCCCAATTTTTGGTTTCCGGGGTGGGCGAGCTGGAACCGAGCCTTTCGGCACGTTGACCCTCTTTCTTTTTGGCGTTTAGACTGGCATTACTGCCGGAATCACTCACGCGGGCGAAGTGTGGCGTGAGCCGAACGGTTCTATAATAGCTTGTGCCAGGGATACAAGCCGGACCCATTAATCAGGAGTGGTTTTCATGCATATTGCGTTTGCAGCTTCCGAGTGCGTTCCTTATTCCAAGACTGGTGGACTGGCGGATGTAGTGGGCGCGCTGCCGCGCGCTTTGGCCGCACTGGGACATCAGGTCAGTGTATATGTTCCGCGCTACCGGCAGACCAAACTGGCCGATGCGCAGACGGTGGTTCGTAGCATTACGATACCTTTCGATGACCGGTACCGGTTTTGTTCGGTGGTGACGAACGGAGGTCATTCCAGCGTGGGTTTTTGTTTTGTGGAATACCCGCCGTTTTTTGACCGGGAAGCACTGTATGGCACGCCTTCAGGAGATTATCCCGATAACGCCGAGCGCTTCGCGCTCTTTTCGCGTGCGGTGCTCGAGGGCTCGAAGATTTTGGGTGTGCCCGACGTATTCCATTGCCACGATTGGCAGTCTGCCCTCATTCCGATGCTGCTCCGGTCGCAATATGGAGAGGATCCAGCTTTTCGGGATGTGGCTACCGTCTTCACTATCCACAATATGGGATACCAGGGTTTGTTTCCTCCTGATACGCTGCCGCTGCTCACACTGCCCTGGGACTTGTTCACGATATCCAAGATGGAGTTCTTCGGGAACGTCAATTTTTTGAAAGGCGCACTGATCTATTCTGATTACATTACGACTGTGAGCAGGAAATACAGCCAGGAGATTCAGACGGCGGAATTCGGCTTCGGGCTGGAAGGCGTGCTGCGCGACCGCTCCGCCACGGTGACCGGAATTTTGAACGGCGTCGACTATGACGAGTGGAGCCCGCAGAACGACAAATTCACTGCCGCCAAGTACTCGCCGCAGGATTTGAGCGGGAAGATTCAGTGTAAACAGGATCTGCTGAACGCTTTTGGGGTGACGAATCCTAATCTGCGGCTGCCGGTGATCGGGATTGTTTCGCGGTTTGCGGCGCAGAAGGGGTTCGATCTCATTTCGCAGGTTATGGATCGGCTGGCGCGTGAGGAGATGGTCGTGGTGGCGCTTGGAGCCGGCGACAAGCCTTATGAAGACATGTTTTTGCGGCTCAACCGGCAGTTCCCCAACAAAATCGCGGTAAAAATCGCTTACGACAACGCGCTGGCGCACAAAATCGAAGCGGGCAGCGACATGTTCCTGATGCCGTCACGGTATGAGCCTTGCGGGCTGAATCAGATTTACAGCTTGAAGTATGGAACTGTTCCCGTCGTGCGGGCGACTGGCGGGCTGGATGACACTATCGAGCCATGGGATCCGCGAACTGGCAAAGGCACCGGATTCAAGTTCAGCGAGTACAGCGGAGAAGCTTTGCTGGCGACTGTCAAACAGGCGTTGCAGGCATTTCGCGATCAGAGCTCATGGCAGCAGCTGATGCGGAACGGGATGAACAAAGATTTCTCGTGGAATGCATCGGCAAAGGAATACGTTCGGGTTTACGAACGTGCACGGCAGGCGCGAGGCGCGCCTCAGGTTCAGAGGAATTACGCGGGTGAGCTGCAGCCGGCGGGTCGGTAAGGCTTTCTGGTTCAAACACGCAGAGTTCGCAGAGAGTAGTTGACGCTATTTGGGTGATGAAGGCTCGGTAGTGCTAATCGCGGGGCTCAAGCCCTGGCGCATGAACTCGGCTTCGATAACATCTCCTGCGCACAGTTTCACCTCGCGTCCCTTCTGCAAGAACAGAAATACGCCAGCTCCGGCCAAACCATAAAGACGCGCGGTTCCCGCGCCAGCAGCCACAGCCTCTTCTGCAACATCGTCGGCGAGCTTCGCGACAGCGGCTGTTCCACCCAGCTGGAAGGCCAGCCGTTTCTTACTGATTGTGGGATGAAGCGCGCCCTCATCGTCGGCTTTTACAGACTTCCTCTGCGAACTGACTACTACGAAGCTGGCGCGTTGGATTGTCCCATCCGGCAATTTGACGCGATCAAAAATCATGCGCAGGGCGCCCGGGCGCATGATACGGCGTGCGTGAATGGTCTCAAGGTGACCCTCGACTACAGTCCCTGACGGCAGGACGGTCCTGCCATCGACTTGCACTGCTCGTTCCAGCCGGACCATAAAGGATGACCCGCTGGGCAATTGTGAGCTTACATTCGAGAGCAGGGTGAGTCGCGCTTTACGGTCTTCGCCACCCAGCTCACCAACCACAGGCGGCTTCGAAGGTGAAACGCCCGCAGAAGATGCGACAGGCACCTCAGGCTCTTCTCTTTGGGCCGACGGGGCATCGGGCAACTTCACGTCAGGTTTCTGGAGGGTCGACGCTTGGGAGGAAGTTTGTTGGGCAACCGCACGTGAAGGATGGGCCAGACAAATCGGTACAAGACATAGAAGAAGACTGAGGGGGTTAATCATTACGTGTCCTCGAATGAGCTGTGGATACCATAGTCTCACGCAGGAGTGCCCTGTGCTGCGATGTCACAAGGCACTCCTGCGAAAACCGGGTTTAGTTCTTCCCAGGTTTGCGGTGCGGGATTCCTTCTGACAGCGCTATGGCCCGCCGCAACTGAACTTCATTCGCGTCTGGCCTGCTGAAATCCAGGCTTTGGGTCATTTGCTTCCACACTGCATTCGCTGAAGTGGCGAAACCAATGGGAGCGAAGTTGTAGGGCGTGAAATCAGGGTTATTGGTGAACAGATCGCGTAAATCAGAAGCAGCAGCGTCGTACTGATTGAGCGGCGGCAAGCCCAGAATTTCGTCTACGGTCTTGAAAATACTTGCCAGGCTCAGGTGCTTCTTGCTCACATATTCGTGCTTCACCCAGGGACTGACCGCCAGAAACAAGGAGCGCGTACCATCGACGTGATCGAAGCCGTTCTGCGGATCGTCTTCCACCGCAAAGATGACTGTGTCCTTCCAGCAGGGGCTGTGGGAAATCAAGTCCACCGTCAAACCAAGGGCCTCGTCATTGTCCTGGACAAAGCGTACAAATGACCACTCCGGACCCTCGGGGTGGATATCAGTAGGTCCGCCGCCATGATCGTTTGGGTAGTACAAGTCAACGTAGTTAGGGAGCTTGCATAGCCCGGCTTGCCAGTCGACGTAATTTGCCTCAAATACCTGTTTGAAGCGGCCAAAACGATTGAAGCGGGTGGGATCCTCAGACAGCGGCCCGTCGGGAATGTGCGTATTGAATTCAGGAAAAACCTGGTCGCTGTTGTCGCGAACCACGCTTTCCATGGGCACGTTTACGTGCTGGCGGATGCCCGTAGGTTCGGTGGCATTACTTTCATCGACCTCGGCGAACTCGTAGCCATTCCCGAAGTTCACGAAGGTCTTGCCATTGCGCAGCAGGTGCAAGTAGATACCGCCGTGCTGGTTATAGTCCTGCGGATCGGGAGAAGCATTGGCGTCCGTGAAACCCAGCCGGCCAGGATATGGCCCGAACACCTCGGGATCATCACCGGCATCGTTGCGTTTGCCGCCGTAAGACGCGGGCCAGTGAGTTTGCTCGAACTCCGTGGTGTAGGTATTGGTCAGCCAACGATGGCCATCGGAGGAAACCGATGGTTCGAGATAGAAATTATCACTAAAGGCAAAGGTTAGCGCCAACTCGTGATGATTGGGTGAGGCAGCGAAACCCAGCGAGTAATTCGGATCGCCGTTGACAGGGACGCCTTTACGGGTCTGAGTGATGTCGCCCAACAGGAGGTCGTGTGTGGCGTTTTCCTTATTGATAAAAATGACGTGCTTGATCGGCGAACTACCCAACCGACCATGGCTCAGGATTGGTCCCACCTCAGGCGAGGAATGGCTGCCGATGAGACCGTTGTTGAGCAGTACCCGCCGAGTGTATTTGGCGAGCTGACCGAACGAGGGCACAGCAACAATATTGACCGTGCCCATGGTGCTTGCCTTCGGCGAGCCGTGATTGTCGGGGGGAAGTCGTTGTTCGGGCCAGCGCCTCTGCCGTTGGCGTTGGCCATGTAGAGGGTTTTACCGTTGCTGCTCACCTGCACGGCGCCGGGCCACCATGCGGCAGGAATTAGTCCCATCACATGACCGCCACGTCCGGTCAAATGTACGACCGCTATGGCGTTGATGCCCGCCTCCGCTACGTAGAGATGCCTCTCGCCCGGACTTAACGCCAGGGCAACGGGCTGCACGCCTTTAATATGGTGATCTACCCCCGGAAATAATGACAAGCTGATTCGGCCAAGTTCCCGATATGTTTTCTTGCTGAGAAGCGAAATGCTGTCGTTGTTGCCATTGGCGACGAAGATGTACTTTTGGCCTTCAATCAAGGCATTGGGATGGCTGCCGCCATAAGCACGAAGATGTTCTTCCACTTCTCCGACCATCGGACCGGTTTTGCTGATTTTCAGTAACGAAAGTTGATTGGGATTGGACGAATCGAAAATGTAGACGGACGACGCTTCGGGCGCATTGGGGCTGCCCAGGCCAGGAACGGTGAAGCTCTGGTCCTGGGAAATGTAGCCGCAGCGGATTCCGTCGGGAATACTCAGAGTAGGAGGCAAGTTCCTGGAATCGACTTTGTGAATCTGAATGATGCGATCATTGGCAGTTTCGGTGGGGTATCCAGCTCCGGGGTAGCAGAGTGGAAAATCTACATTCGAATCGCCCGTCGGATTTGCTGGACGCAAACTGCTGTATTGGAAGAGTCCGACATTCGTGACAAACAATCGCTTGTTATCGTTCGAGAGAGCGATTCCGAAGGGATAACGTCCGACCTTGGCCGATCCTACTACCGCGTCAAAATTATCAGGGTTAGTGATGTCGCCTTGATCGTCCACTCCCGTGGTGATTTTCGTCGTATCCACGATCAATACCTGGAAGCCGCCCTGATCGGTAACGTATAGAAATTTGCCATCGGAAGTGATCGCCATGCGGCCTGGGAACGTACCCTTAAAGACATTGGCCGGACCATTTACCACATTCAGGGAGCCGTAGGGATGATTCGATCCATTAAGGTTCACTGATCCGATAATTTTTGCGCTGGCCGTGTCGCCCACCCAGATGTTCCCGTTTTCGCCGCCGGAAGCGTAAAAGCGAGAGCTGTCAGGAGAGAAGACAACGCCCAGAAAAGAAGCATTTACCTGGATAAGGTTGGCCGACGGTGTAGAACTTTTAAGATTCGTGATTAAAGTGATCGAGAATGGTCCGATGCCGCTGTTTATGGTGGCCAACGTATTTCCATTTGGACTGAGTGCCATGCCAAAGGGCTTCGGAGCGCCGACGTTGACTTCAACTCCTGGAGGCGTGATGAAGCGTCCGTTAGGCAGAACTGCACCGCTCAAACCATCTATTGTTATCTGCCGGGTGGTCGGCAGATTACCTGCGGGCGCGCTGTAGCGAAGCGCCGCTGAAGAGGACTGCTCCAACTCCTGGGCTGCGACAGGAGTAGTCAACTGCGACAGGGCCAGCCCAGCCATTACGACAATCAATGCGGAAGTCTGTAGCCATTGCCTGCTGTGCATCGTATTCTCCTAGTAGTACGCGCTTGAGACATGCGGCTTCTGGGACGAAAGGTACTGGTTGCAAACAGACGAAAGGCGGAGGTGAGACCACGGCGAGAGAGTGTGCTCGGTGACCTCGGCAAGCAGTGTAAGCTCACAATTATTACGGTTTGATTACGTTGCGATGAAAGCTTGATAAAATCCAAAAACTCTGCTGCAGTTTTCCGCATGAGCGTCGCTGCGAGAACGATTTTCCACGTTGATATGGACGCGTTTTTTGTTTCAGTGGAAGAACTCTACGATCCCTCGCTGCGCGGCAAAGCCGTGGTTGTGGGTGGGCAGCGCAATGAACGCGGGGTAGTGTCGGCAGCGTCGTATGAGGCGCGGAAGTTTGGGGTGCATTCAGCGATGCCGTTGCGGACGGCGGCGAAGCTTTGTCCGCAGGCGCTTTTTGTGGATGGCCATCCGGAGCGATATCGCGAGTGCTCGGAGAAAGTTTTCGCGGTACTCAATTCCTTTTCTCCACAAGTGGAGATGGCCTCCATCGATGAAGCCTATCTCGACATGAGTGGAACGGAGCGGCTGCACGGGCCGCCTCTGAAGGCAGCGCATCAGCTGCATCAAAAAATGAAACACGAAACCCAACTCAACTGTTCGATCGGGATTGGCGTTTCGCGGCTGGTGGCTAAGGTTTCCTCCGCGAAAGCTAAGCCGAACGGAGTGCTTTGGGTTGTTCCCGGGCAGGAGGCGAAATTTCTCGCGCCGCTTGATGTGCGTGACATTCCGGGGGTTGGAAAGGTTACAGAACAGAACCTGCAGGCTATCGGGGTTCGACGGGTGAGCGATCTGGCACGATTCGACGATTCGTTCCTGGAAGAGCGTTTCGGAAAATGGGGGCTAGCGCTCGCCGGAAAGGCGCGCGGCGAGGATGCGGGCGGGTGGTTCGACACGGCGGTCGGCGAGCATGGCGACGCAAAGTCCATCAGTCACGAGCACACTTACAATGAGGACACGACGGAGCTGCAGGAAATAGAAGCTACGCTGATGCGGCTCTCAGAGATGGTGGGGAGGCGTCTGCGTGAAGGCGGAGTGCACGCCAGGACGATACAGCTCAAGTTGCGTTACAAAGATTTCACCACCATCACGCGAGCACATACACTGCCTGAGCCTACGCAGTTGGACACGGAAATCTTTCGTCAGATCCGGTCTTTATTTCACCGGAATTGGAAACGCGGCGTGCCAGTGCGTTTACTGGGTGTTCATGCGTCATCGTTTGAGGCGGGCCCGGGTGGGCAGGAGGACTTGCTCGAAACTGAAGAGCGGCATCGCTGGCAGCAGGCGCTTTCGGCGGCAGATCACTTGCGGGACAAATTTGGGGAATCGAGCGTAGGTCTTGCAACCGGCATGAAAGGCGGCTTCCGCGAGCGCACGCATGAGAATCCGGCGGGACTGCCGGGGAAGCATCGGCGTGATTAGGTCGCGTATTGGCGTCGCAGGGTTCCCGCTGTGTGAAGGTGGCAGATGGCGATCGCAAGAGCGTCGGCGACGTCGGGAGGCTCGGGGATATTTTCGAGGTTGAGCAGGCGGGCCACCATGTGTTGTACCTGTTGCTTCTCCGCCCTGCCGTAGCCAACCACCGCAGATTTTATTGACAGCGGAGAATACTCGGCGACTTCGAGTCCGGCGGAGGATGCGGCCAGCATCGCGACTCCTCGCACCTGTCCGAGCTTCAGGGCGGATTTTGCGTTCAGGGCGTAGAAGACGTCTTCGATTGCCACATCGTTCGGTTGGTGCTCGCGGATGATTTCCGCGAGGCGCTCAAAAACGATTGCGAGACGTCGTGGCAGTGAATCGCGCGTAGAGAGCTTGATCGCGCCCGAAGCGACACAGATGAGTTGATGCTCGCGAAGCTCGACTATGCCGAAACCGGTGCATTCCGTGCCGCAGTCAATTCCCAGTGCGAGCATTGCGGAGAGTTTACCTCAGCAGCAGCGCGGGCGGCGTGCCTTAGTGAGTTCCTGTTCGCGCAAAAATTGCGCGTAGGTGGCGCGGCTGCGGGGTAGTTTGTGGCGAAGCAGAAATCGCTCGTAGGCCGATTCATCGAAAATCTCTCGTAAAGCGCAGATGAGGAGCCGGAGACTTCCTGCTACGAGTTTCATACCTGCTCCTCGGCCGCGAATTGAGTTGCAACGAACGGGCTCTCTTTGACTCGCGCCTCTTTGCGGCCGGAGATCACACGCGCCCACTCCAGAGTGGATTCGATCAAGATGAGGCTTACCATCGTGATCAGGATGCCGGTCACAACCGTATCCATACGATCGTTGAAGATCAGGCGCGCGTTGGTTGCTGTGCCGCTGGCCAGACTCTGTGCATGCGAGAGAAATCCAATTCTCGGGTTGGGATCGAACATCTTGTGCCAGGATGCGGTGAAGGTCACAGAAACGAGCCAGCACAGGGGCGCAAGCGTCACGACCGCGTAGCGGGCCTTGCCCATCTTGATGATGATGGTTGTAGCGACGCACAGCGCGACCGTGGCAAGCAACTGGTTGGCGATTCCAAATAGCGGCCAGAGGGAGTTGATACCGCCGAGCGGATCTCTGACGCCTTGCCACAAGAAGTACCCCCAGGCCAGCACGATGAGGGCACTGGTGGTGAGAATGCTGGGATAGGAACTGGTTCGGCCCAGCGGTTTCCAGAGGTGGCCGAGGGCATCCTGGATCATGAAGCGGCCCACGCGTGTGCCGGCGTCGAGCACAGTGAGAATGAACAGCGCCTCAAACATGATGGCGAAGTGGTACCAGAGAGCCATCACTGCCTGACCGCCGAGGCTGTTCGAGAAGATGTGGGCCATGCCGACGGCGAACGCGGGGGCGCCGCCGGTGCGGTTGTAGAGTGTTTGCTCACCGACAGCCTGCGCGAGGGAGTGCATCTCGGTGGCGGTGACCGGGAATCCCCAATTGCTGATTGTTGCAGCTGCCGCTTCCGGAGCCTGGCCCACGATTCCGGCCGGACTATTGATGGCGAAATACGTGCCGGGCTGGAGTACGCAGGCCGCAATCGTAGCCATGATGGCGACCATGGATTCAGCCATCATCGCGCCGTAGCCGATCATGCGGGCTTCCGGCTCGCGGCGGATCAGCTTGGGAGTGGTGCCGCTTGAAATCAAGGAATGAAATCCGCTGATGGCGCCGCAGGCGATGGTGATAAAGGCGAATGGAAAGATCTTTCCGGCGAACACCGGGCCGGAGCCGTCGATGAAGCGGGTGAGTGCAGGCATGTGCAGCGTGGGCCGCAGGCCTACGATGCCGATGGCCAGCATGGCGATGGTGCCTAACTTCACGAATGTGCTCAGGTAGTCGCGCGGCGCCAGCAGCAGCCAGACTGGTAACGCAGAGGCGGCAAATCCGTAGAGGATGATGAGGATCGCCAGGGTTGGTGCGGTGAATGTGAACCATTTTCCGATCTCCGGATTCTGCGACGCCCACTGCCCGCCCCAGATAGCGAGCAATACCAGGACGAAACCAAGTAGTGAAGTTTCGAGAACCTTGCCGGGGCGCAGGCGGCGCAGGTAGATGCCCATCAGCATGGCAATGGGCATCGTCATCGCGATTGTGAATGTTCCCCACGGGCTTGCCTTTAACGCATTGACTACGACCAGCGCGCACACGCCGAGAAGAATGACGATGATGCCAATAATCGCGGCGTAGGCGACGAGTCCGCCCACCCGGCCAATTTCTTCGCGGGCGATTTCGGTGAGCGACTTGCCGTCGCGGCGGACGGAGAAGAGGAGGATCACGAAGTCCTGGACGCAGCCGCCGAACACGGCTCCGGCCAAAATCCAGAGCGTCCCCGGAAGATAGCCGAATTGGGCGGCGAGCACAGGCCCGACCAGCGGTCCGGGTCCGGCGATGGCGGCGAAGTGATGTCCGAAGACCACCCATTTGTTTGTGGGGACGAAGTCGCGGCCGTTCTCCAGGTGCTCTGCGGGAGTCGCGCGGTGTGCATCGAGCACGAGCACTTTGGCCGCGATGAACTTGCTGTAGAAGCGGTAGCCGAGGGCATAGGTGCAAAGGGCGGCGACCACCAGCCACATGGCATTGATGGATTCGCCGCGGCGCAGGGCGATGGTGGCGAGCGCCAGAGCGCCTAGAACTCCGATCGCGAGCCAGATGAGGATTCGCAATATCCGCATGGATTGCTTTCCAAGGTATTGTGGCCAATCTTGGGTGTGGGCGCAATCGGCAAGCGAGGGTCAGGCATGTGCTGACGAAGTCGGAGATCAACCACAGAGGACACAGAGGTTCACAGAGGAGACCTGTTGGCTTGCAGTTTCGTGTCAAACAAATTTGATCACTATCACTGTTCGCGGCGAATTGACAATCTGTAATCATCCGCCGAGAATCCGCTCACAATGGCCGGAATCTATACGCGCCTTGCGCCGGGACTGCTGCAAGTTATCGAATTAGTCTTGACTGTCGCGGTGGTGGTGCTGGCTCTGGCACGGCGCAATCGGGCACGCCGAGACATCTCTTTCGAAAGATTCTTTTTCAAGATAGGACATCGGAAGACTCTTTCCATTGTTCTAGTCGGTCTCTTCGTGCTGGGTTCGCGCATTGTTCTTATTCCTTTGCTGGGTGTTCCCCATCCGCGCTGGCACGATGAGTTCAGCTATCTGCTGGCCGGCGACACGTTTGCTCACGGACGGCTCACCAACCCCGCGCATCCGTTGTGGGTTCATTTTGAGAGCTTCCATGTCATTCAGCAACCCACGTACACATCGAAGTACCCGCCGGCGCAGGGGCTGGTATTAGCGTTCGGGCAATTGCTCGGACATCCCTGGATCGGGCAACTGCTGATCACCGCGCTCATGTGCTCGGCGCTGTGCTGGGCATTGCAGGGATGGCTGCCTCCGGCGTGGGCGCTGCTGGGAAGTGTGCTTGCCGCGCTTCGTGTGGGGATTCTCAGCTATTGGATGAACGGCTACTGGGCTGCCTCGGTGGTTGCGCTGGGAGGCGCGATGGTCATCGGCGCCTTACCGCGTATCAAGCGGTATCGTCGCGTTCGCGATGCGATCTGGATGGCGTTGGGCCTGGCCGTCCTCGCAAACAGCCGTCCTTACGAAGGTTTGCTGCTGGGGATCATAGTGGCTGTTGACCTGATTAGGTGGTTCTCGCATGGGCCGTTTGTCATGGTCCTGCGTCGTGTAATCCTGCCGTTGATGCTCGTTCTTCTGGTGGCTGCGATCGCCACCGGTTATTACTATCGGCGCGTGACAGGAAGCCCGTTCCGCATGGCGTACCAGGTGTACAGCGCGACCTATTCGCGCGCGCCGCTTTTCTTGTGGCAGGTACCTGGACCCGAGCCTGTTTTCCGGCACGTAGTCATTCGCGAATTCGCCGAACGGGAACTGCGCGAGTATCAGGAGAGCCGCACAGTTCCTGGATTTCTCAGGCACACTGCGACAACCATCTGGGTGTTGTGGAGCTTCTATCTTGGCCCTATGTTCACGATTCCGCTGATCGCGCTTCCACGTGCGCTGCGGGATCGGAGGATGCGATTTCCGTCAGCGGCCGGCGCGGTGCTGCTGCTGGGGATTGTGGCCGAGACCTGGACGTCTCCGCACTATGCTGCTGCCGGCGCCCCATTGTTCTACATCGTGCTGATACAGTGCATGCGGCATCTGCGGGTTTGGCGGCGTGACACGCAAACTGGAGCTTTGCTGGTGCGGGCGGTCGTGATGCTAGCGTTGGTTATGCTGGTGTTGCGCGTGGCTGCCGTGGCTGCGCATGTGCAGATCGAGCCGGCGTGGCCGCGAGGCAATCTGGAACGCGCCTCTCTCAAGCACAGGCTGGAGAAATCTTCGGCGCGGCATCTGCTGATCGTTGTGTATGGGCCGAAGCATGATCTCAATGATGAGTGGGTGTACAACGGCGCAGATATTGATTCGGCTCCGGTGGTCTGGGCGCGCGACGTGGGGAACGAGAAAAATCAGGAATTGCTGGAATATTTTCCTGACCGCAAGGTATGGCGGTTGTTCGCGGACGAATCGCCACCGCGGCTGGAGGAGTACTAGGCAACAGCACCCGATTCAGCTCCTTAGATCTGCTGCCCGCTTCGTGTGCAACATCAAAACCGACGAGAGCACGGCGATGGCAAAGATCAACGCCAGCGAAGACAGGCACAGGATGCACCAGGTGGCCAGGACGTATGCCTCGATGTAGGTGAGGTAAAGGGCGAAGCCTAGTCCGGCGAGTGACGCCATGAAAACGATTGCAGGTGTCTCGGCCTTGCTGCGATAGAGAGTCGCCAACGCCAGCAGTGACAGGTATCCGAGGATTCCGATCAGTGCCACGGGAATACCTGCAACGGTCGAATAAGTGCTGCGGTTGACGATGTCGCAATTGAAGTTTTCTCCGATGTCGCAATACGAGCTCTTCGATGTGCTGAAGTGGTGATACAGCGAAATGGAGGAGACCACGGCTCCCCCCAGCGCAAGCAATGCAATCGCCAGAGAGAGCTTGCGGCGCAGGGGGGTCATGGAAGCGGACATCCGCTCTTCTGGCTTAAGGTTTGCAGTGCCAGCGCGCCTTCGCGGCGTTCGCCATCGGGAAACTGCCAGGTGGGGAAATGCTTCACGCCGGCTTGCGCGCACACGGGGGCTTCATCGCGCGAGCCCTTGATGCCGCACTCGACATAGGGAACGTATTGGAAGGATGTGCCGAACATCTCTTTCTGTTCGGCACAGTGTGGACACCAGTAGGCGCCATACATCTTTAATTGCTTGCTTGTGAGACATTGCGCGAAAGCATCGAGCCGGCTCGTCCGCCTTCTTAGTCCGAGATAGTACGCGGCTGCAAAGGCTGCGACGATCAGCAATGCATACAGGAGTTTTCTCATCCATGAGCCGGATGGTTGCTGCTGTTCCCGCTGCGCTTTTCGCTTCTTCCCCGGGTTCGACATCGAAGGTTTTCTTATACCACGACGTTCAGCGCTGACGGCAGGACATCGAGAGACTGGCAGTGCAAGGTGAGCACTTCACCGTCGATCATGACGTCCACGGGCCCGTCGAGATCAAAGTCGATGCGGTGGGCGGACCTTCGTTCTGCAAGAGGGTGATTAATGTGAGTGCCGTCATAGAGCGTCGGCAGATTGCATATCAGGCCAACGCGCCCGATCGGGCCCCAGCGCACATATTCGATCAGGCCGTCGTTGATGTCGGCTTTGGGAGCGATCATCATGGTGCCGCCGGTAAACTTGCTGTTGCTGAAGGTCAGGAACAGGCAGGGGCGACGGTCGACTTTCTCTTCTCCATCCACGCGCAAGGCAAACGGGCGACGCCGGAAGCGCAGCAGGCAGATAAAGATCGAGAGCTGATAGCCCAGTTCTCCCCAGCGGCTGAAGCGGCGGGCGCGCATGGTGGCGACGTCTGCGGAAAAGCCCATGCTCAGCAGGTTGATGTAATGGGCAACGCCATCTTTGTGGGTGAGGCGCAGGACATCACAAGGCTGTGAGCGGCGGGCGAGCAGCGCTTCGATGGCGAACTCTACACCGCGGTCGCTGAAGTCCCGCAAAAAGGAATTGCCGGTACCGAGAGGGAGAAAGGCCAGCGTCGGAGGTTCAGCGGCGACGGGAAACAGGCCGTTCACAATTTCGTACGCAGTGCCGTCTCCTCCGACAGCAATGAAGCGACTGTAGCCTTTGGCGTACGCTGCGCGCGTGAGTTCCGTTGCGTGGCCCTGGGAGGAGGTTTCAACTACATCTATCTCAATGCCGCCTGCGCGCAGACGCTCGAGCACCGGCGGGACAAGCTTTCCGCAGCGCTTGCCGCCGGCGGCCGGATTGATGACTGCCAGGAATTTGTCGTTCACACCTCTTGTTTTACCTGCGCGGGATAGAGTTCCACTACGGCGGCACGGCCCAGAGTCTTGCTGATTTCCTGCGCCAGCTCGGCGCGCTTGATCTTCATCGAGGCGGTGCGGGGGAAATCTTTTTCCCACACTACGTAACCATTCACGCGTTTGTAATCAGGCAGGCGACGATTGCGGGCCTCTATTTCCTGCTTGAGCACTTCGGTGATTTCGTGTCCTGGCTCCAGGTGCAGGACCAGAATCAGTGTTTCGCCCCCAAGCGTTTTGGCCGGCCAGAGATAGTTCGACGCGAAGACGCAGTATTCCTTCACCGGCAGAGCGTCAAATGTGTTCTCGATATCTTCCGGATAAATGTTTTTGCCGCCTTCGGTCACAATCATGTTCTTCTTGCGGCCGAACAGTTGCAGGTGACTTCTGGCATCCAAGCGCCCGAGATCGCCGGTGAGCAGCCAGCCGTCCACAATGGTTTCCGCTGTCAGCTCGGGATCGTCGAGGTAATGCGACATGATGGTCTTGCTGTGGGCGGCCACTTCGCCGATGGCGTCGGGGTCGGGATTCAAAATTCGCAGCTCGACTCCGGGCAGCGGCTTGCCGACCGTATCCGCGCGGAACGGTTTGAAATCGTTCAGCGTGAGCGCGGTGCCGGCTTCGCTCAGGCCGTAGCCATTGGCTACGGGAATGCCGAGATCGTAAAAAAAATGCAGAGTTGAAGGTTCCATGAAGGCGCCGCCGGTGAACAGAGCGCGCAGCTCTCCGCCGAATGCCTTGTGCACCTGGGGGAGCAGGATGCGGCTCAGGCGGACGTCGGGCTTCCATCGGGTGAAGAATTTGTTGAGCGCGATCATGCGGTCAAGCAAGAATCGCTTCATGGGCGGGAGTTCGTCAAACTTGGCTCTGAGGCCGCGCTCCAGGTTCTTGAGCACCATCGGCACCAGGCTCATGTAGGTGATTCGATAGCGCACGAATGCGTCACGGACGAATTCCGGACGCAGGGTTCGGAGGTGCACTACGCAGGCACCGCAGACGAACGGTCCGATAAACCCGACCATGAAGTCGATGGCGTGATTGGTTGGCAGAATGCTCAGGTAGCGCACGCCCGGCCAGAACGGATACCAGGCGGTCAGGGCTTTGCATTGCTCAAGATAATTCTCGTGGGTGAGCACGCAACCTTTGGGGCGTCCGCCGGTTCCGGAGGAGTACACGATGCAGGCGACGTCTTCACGCTTTCTGGCGACGAACAGAGGATCGCCTTTGCGGCGGAATTCTTCCCAACGGCTAGCCTGGCCCAGTGTGGCGCCCAATGGGGCTTCTGTAACTAGGACTTTTTGCAGCTTGTGATTTTTGAACTCCGGCGCTTGTGTGAGCGCGCGCCAGAGGTAGTACTCGACTACCAGGGATTTCGCTTTGGAATGCGCGAGCAGCTGCAGTTGCTCAGTAGCGCTGAGTTTGTAGTCGAGCGGGACCAGGACTCCCCCACAATGAAAGATCGCGTAGGCGGAGATCAGGCACTTGGACTGGTTTGTCATGATGATGGCGGCGCGGTCAGCGGGGGCGAAGTCCTCATCCTGAAGAGCGCGCGCCAATGGCAGGGCAAGCTCCTTGAAGTCCGAGTAGGTGAGGCGAGTGCGCTCGCGTTCGCGGTCGGATTCGATCAGACAGACTTCGTTGGCGAAGCGGTCGAGGGCATCGCGCAAGGCCGCGCCGAGAGAGCTGTATTGATCGAGGTTGAGCATCAGCAGACTGAGTGCTTTGACCTTAGATTCTACAATCTCGCCTGGATGCGGCTGGCCAGCGTGCGGAAATCGGAGACGCCCTGCAGTTCGTAATCGGGCAATTCGATGTTGAAGTGGTGTTCCAGGCGGGTGAGCAGATCGAGCGCCTGCAGGCTGTCGATTTTTAACGTTTTGAAGAAGTCGTCATCAGGTCTGAGGTTTTCGCGCGGCACCTTGAAGTGGGTGGCGGCGAGATCGAGGATTTCATTGAGGGTCTGATCTGACGTTTTCATAAGAGCAGAAGTTTCATATAGCAGTGCCGGGTAAATGCATAGATCCTTCGCCCTTCGCGGCGCTCAGGCTCAGGATGACATCACTAGTAACGGTCTGCAAGAACCATTACGGCAAATAGGGCTGCAGATCAGTGCTCTCGACAAACTTCTTCAATCCCGCTTCCACCGCGGGTTGCGTGAATAGATCGCAAAAGATATCGATTTCATGGCGCAGTTCATCGTAAGGAATGGGCTTGATGAATTGCTTCGCGGCTGCAGCCGTGCGGCGGTCGAACTTGCCCAGTTGGGCCGCCGTGGCGCGGGCTGCGCGCAGCGCCTCGCCTTCCGCCACCACCTGACTGACCAACCCGATCTGCTGGGCTTTGGTTGCGTTGATACTGCGTCCGGTCAGCAGCAAATCGCGAACCACGGCATTGCCTAGATCTCTTTTGAGCCGCGGAATGCCGCCGAATCCGGGGATCAATCCCAGGCGCAGTTCGGGAAAGCAGAAGCGCGCCATTTTGTCGGCGATGATCAGGTCGCAAACCAGGGCCAGCTCGAAACCGCCGCCGAAGGTAACGCCGTGCACTGCGGCGATTGTGGTGAGCGGGGCGGCATCGATGGTGTTCATAACGCGGTGAATGCGTTCGAGGAAATCGCGCACGCCGGCGACGGCTGCGCCTTTTTCTATTTGCTGCGATCGCTCGTAGAGCTCGCGCAGATCTGCTCCGGCGCAGAAGCCGGATTTCAGCGTGCTATAGATGATGAGTGCATGCGCTTTGGATCGCAAATCCTCCAGCGCATTCGCGAATTCCTCTAGCTCTCCGAGCGTCAGAGAGCCGATTTCGTTGCCTGGCTCGTGGTGCAGGGCGAGCTCGATCACGCCGTCGGACAACTGCCACGATATTGTTTGTCCGTGCTTCATCGTTCTACAGACAAGTTTGTTCCGGCACGTGCCGCTTTAAATGAGGTTGCAGAAAAACTCCATTCGCTAGCCTCAGCGCCTGAAGGCGCGATTGAATTTGCGCGAACTTACGGCATCGCTGAAGCGATGCCCTGATACGAATCGCGGGTTTTCTCCCAGCCTGTTTGACGACATAACGACAAAGCGCACGAAGGTAAATGAAGAAAACCAAAATCTAGACTGCCTGTTTTACCTGGTACATCTCTTCGATCGCGGAACTCAGCCGCTCGGCAATGGCGTCACGCTTCAGCTTGCCATTCGCGGTCAGGAGACCATTGTCTATGGAAAATGGCTGGGGGTGCAGATGATAGGCGCGCACTTGCCGGTAATGGGGCAGTCCCGAATTTACTTCATCGAGCGCTCTCTGCACACGTTCGGCGGTTACATCTCCGGTCACGATGGCTGAAAGGCATCCGCGGCCGTTGCCCACGATCACCACCTGCTGCGCGCCCGGCAGCCGCGGCAGCAGCATCTCTTCGATTGGCTCCGGCGCAACGTTGTGTCCCGAGCCGAGCACGATGAGATTCTTGATGCGTCCCGCAATCCGCCAGTTCCCTGCTGCGTTCACCTCTCCCTGATCGCCGGTGTGAAACCAGCCGTCGCGCATCACCTTGGCCGTTTCGGCAGGCCGGTTCCAGTATCCGGCAAAAATATTTCGACCACGAACCACAATCTCATCATTCTCGCCGAGCTTCATTTCAATCCCGGGAATCGAAGGGCCAACGCGCCCCGGCTCCACGTGACCGGGATCGTCCATCGTGCAGATCGCTGTCGTTTCGGTGAGACCATACACCTGCAGCACCGGAATGCCCAGCATCATGAAGAATAATTGCGTCTCCACGCTGAGCGGCGCCGAGCCGCAGATCAGCGCCTTCAGATTTGGTCCAATCATCTTTTTGCGGATGGCCGGAAAGACCGCTGCATTCGCCAAGCTTAACCATATGCGATCTGCAAAAGTACCCTTCCCTTCCCGCTTGCGCATCCAGGCGGACTTAGCGCGTGTGTAGATTCTCAATACAATGCCGCCAGTCTTCCAGAGCTGCTCATCGACGGCTTTGCGCATGCGCTCCAGCAGCGCGGGAACGTTCAGGAAGTAGTCCGGTGCTGCGGCGCGCATCTGTTCCGCGATTTTTGTAAGGTCCGTGTTCAGGATCAGCAGATTGCGCCGCAGAAGGCAGGTCAGCAGCATGATCCACGAACCCGCAAAACAAAACGGGAGATAGTGGAAGACGCGATCTTTACCTTTACCTTTCTGCACTTGCATCAATGAATCCAGACGACTCGATGTACACCCGAGCATGTGGCCGACGTTTGCTGCCGTCAGCACCACGCCCTTGGGTTCACCTGAGGTTCCTGATGTGTAGATGATCGTGACCGGATCGGTATCGGCTACCTGCAGGCGGTCTAAATCAGCTTTGTTTGTGCCGGAGAAAATCTCGTCGAATAGAAACTGCTGGGGCGCTTGCGGCCAATGCTGGGCGATGGCATCGCGCAAGGCGGCATCTCCACAGCAGATCAGGCTGGGAGAGCAATCTTTCATCATGCCGACCAGCTCCACCGCCGACTGACGCGCGTACAGCGGGACGAGAATCAGACCCTCGGCCATGACCGCCAGATTCATCGCGACCCAGCGAATGCTGTTGTGGGCAAGCAGGGCGCAGCGGTCGCCTTTGTTCAGGCCCTTGTCGGAGAGAAACATTCGTGCGGTACGCACCAGTTCCAGCAGTTCGCCGGCAGTGACCGCGTGATCACCGGACTCCTGCAGCACCGGGATTTCTGCGGCGGAGCGGAGCTGGGCGAAAATGTCGCGCAGGAAAGTCATGGTCTTTCGGTATTCGAAAGTCGCAGCAATAGCGGCTGAAGTCCCGTCCCTAACTGTTCCGCTCCCGCACGACTATTGAGGTTACGGAAAAAGGAGCACCTCAGAGGCTAAAGCCCAGATCGAAATACGGTTATCGCAGCGCTGGAAGCGCTGCGCCACCCAAAAACATTATTCCTAATCCCTAATTCCTCACGCGTAGGCTTCCATCAACTGCCGCAATCCGGGGCTTATCGTCGGCAGATAGTCCTCCCAGCTCCATTCGCCGCGGCGGGTGGGAAACTCGGGATACCTGCGCTGCACCTCTTCTTCGAAAAAGATGCCCATGCGCGCCATCACTTTCAGGTTTCGCACCACCGTGCGTGCGATCGCGTCCGCAATTGCTTCGCGCTCGCGGCAGAGTTTATCCATGGCGGCCAGCAGCCGGGGCTCGAGGTCGGGGTCGTCTACGTTCATCAGCAGATCTTCGTGTCCACGATCGCGCATCAGGTTGCGGATGCGCTCGTCCATTGTGATCCCAGCGGAAGCCACCAGGCCGGGCATGGAAGTCACAATCCCGTGATAGCGCGACGAAACCATCATGTGGCAGGCGCGCAGAATGCTTACCAGTTCGTACATGTTGTATTCGTCTGAGGTCAGAACCGGAATTCCGCCCAGCTTCTCGGAGATGCGGCGTGCCGGGCGGGCGTCCAAGCGTTCTGTAGCGACCAGAATTACGAATACGCTGTTTTGCTTGCGGAACGCGCTAACGGCGTTGGCTATGGAGCTCAGGTAATGCTCTAGGGCGCGGTGGGCTGCGGGACCCGAATTGTGAAAGTACACGGAACGGTAGTGGCTGTCTTGGTATGCGCCGGTGAGGCCGCGCAGCGCGAATTTTGCCACCGACGCCTTCACCGGCCACTCGAACGGATTGATGGGGCACACGACCAGCACGGGTGAAGTGCCGTCCCAGCCTACTTTGCGCAGAATGGCTTGACCATATTCGGCAGGACGCGGCTCGAAGGTCCAAGCGGTATCAGTTCCCAGTTCGGTGGGCACGCCCAATTCACGGAGAAGGGTGCGCGACTCTTCATTCCGTGTGATGATCAGGGACTGCCTGCAGTAGCGCGCGCACATTTTCGCGATCAACGGATCCATGTGCCCGGCCTCGGCACCGTAGCCGATGGAAAGCTTGTTCTGCGCGGCTGCCAGTCCCAGCGAGCCGATCATCATGGTAGCGAGCGCATTGGCAAACTTGCTCTTGAACATGGAGCCTTCACAGGCGACCACGCCATGATGTTTTGGGACCTCATTTGCAAGGAAGGGGGGAAATATGTCCGGCAGGTGTACCTGCTGGGTGCCGTCAAAGTATCCGTCGCTGAACTTGAAGTTCTGGCTCATGACGCTGAAGGCGACCTTTTCGTTGCCGAGAATGTGGCGGATCTGGCGCAGCATCTCCTCAACACGTACGTCCGATCCCATATTGCGTGCACCGTTGTAGCCGGCGAAAAGCAATTTCAGCTTCTCTCCAGGCTGCCAGGGCTTCCCTGCCCCGAGCATCCAGCCGAGTTTCGCGCCTTCGATGCTGCTCGCAACCCAGGTTTCGAGGACCAAGTCCATCATGCTGCAGACCCTCCCGCCTGCGTGGGCCAGCTGCGGTAGGAATACGCGAAATTGGTTTCGCGGCTGAATTTCAGCAGCGGATAGCTGTATTGCGAGAAGGGCACAGGCTTTCGGCCTAGCTCCGTGGTCACGCGCCGGTTATCGAAAACCGTGTTCCACACCAGGTAGGGCATGAAAACTTTCATCAGTGAGGCGCCATAGCCGAGGTCGCTGCGACGCTTCGCCAGCAAGTCGATTGCTGCCGTAAAGGGTTTCTGCAGAAATGGCAGGAAGATGGGGCCGCGCTTGTTCTGGGCGGCTGCGAGGCTGGCAGTTAACTGGCGGAAGGTCTGAGAATCTTTGCCGGAGGACAGATGATAGGTGTCGTATTGCGGATTGTCTTTCTGGTGCAGAGTCGCGATCGCATCGGCGACAAAGTCCACATTGACAATGTCTATCTTGTCTCGCGAGCGGAAGGGTAGAACCGCCAATCCCGCCAGGAAGACAAATGCCTTGACCATCTCGAACTGTGTAGTCTCGGGATAACGGCTGTCGCCGAGGACAATGCTTGGACGGAAGATTGTGAGCGGGGTTTCCGGCAAGAGCTGCCGGATCATGTGCTCGCAGAACTTTTTCGTGCGGGCGTAGGGATCGTAGTCCGAGCCCTCCCAATCAATCGCCCTGTCTTCAACTACCACTTCATCCTGCCGCTTGCCCGCGACTGCGACCGTACTCACGTGGCTGAAGCGGCGCAGGCCGTGGTAGTAGTTCGATTTCTGGGCAAGGAGCAGTACCTCCAAAGTGCCGCGCAGGTTGACATTGAGGCAGCTTTTCTCGGACTTGCGATTCAACGAAGCAGCACAGTGGATGACTGAGTCGGTGGTATGTGTCAGTCGATCATAGTCGTCGCGAGATAAGCCAAACTGCGGCTCGGTCAGATCGCCGCAAAACACCCGGACTTTGGTTTGCAGGTATTCGTAAAAGCGCGGAAATTCGAAATGGAGCTGCAGCGCCTGCCACAGCCGCAGGCCGGCATCTTCTTGATCGCGCGCGCGCACCAGCAGGTTCAGGGATGCACCGTGCTGATCCAGCAGGTTGGCGGCGAGGTGTGCGCCGATGTATCCCGTGCCACCGGTCAGGAATATCGCCACGTTGCTCCGTTGGTGCCGGTTTTTACCGCCACGGCATTGTTCTCGGCGGAGGCCAGTTGGAAAGTGCGCGCCGGACGCGCTTCGAGCGGGCGTCCCTCAATCAAAGGATAAGTCCACTTCCGCAGGGCTGGAATGTGGATGTTGATCCAATACTCCCACCAGTCGACGGAGGTGGTGTCGTAAGCGAAGTCGGCCTTTTCCTCTTTTATCAATGTATGAGAGAGCGCCGCAATATTGTCGGCGACAAAATCATGCTGGTTGCGCAGAATAAAAGGCTCAAACAGCTCAATCAGCTTCTCGACTTTTTCCAGATTGCGCTGTGCCTTGGCTAATGGAGTCTTCCTCAACGGCAGCGGAGCCATGATCCGTTGGATGGATTGGATGATTGCCTTCTGCGCGGGCGCGGACATTCGGTTGTAGCGCGCTTTGGACACGGGAATTGCATCCAGCCGCAGGCGCAACCAACACTCAAGTCCTTCCTGCGCGCGGTAGTGTTTACGATGTGCCAGCGAGGTCAATTCAATCGAGCGGCGCATGTCGCAGGGATTGCTCACCGACGTGGCAAGCTGGTAGAGCGGCTGATTGCGATGCTCTACGATGGCCGCGGCAATCAGGGTCATGCCGCGACAAACCTGGTCCACGGGAATGATGTCCAGGCGCTTACGCTGATTTGAAGGAAGCTGGCGGAAGCTGGTACCTAACAGATAGGAAAGAGAGGCCGAGGTATTGATGCCTTCGTTCCATCCACGAAAAGGCTTCGCAACGGATGTTTCCACGATGGATGGCCGCACTACGGCGATGGGCAATCCAGTCCCTCGTTTAACGATCAGGGACTCTGCCAGGCTTTTGGTGAAGGTGTACGTGTTTGGCCAGCCCAGTTCCCTGGAGCGCCTGGTTCCAGCTTCGGTCAGGTAATTTCGCATCCAGCGGATGCGGTTCTTGCGTATCTGGTTCTCCAGGGCTGTTCCGTGCAGGTCTTTTGCCGCGTGTTCTTTCGCAAGAGCCTGTCGCAGGAGTTCCTTGGTGACCTCCGGGCCGCGCGACTCCTGTTCAGCGTGGTCGACGAACTCAAGCATTGCCGACCATTCCTTTTCAGCGTCAAAATCAGGCACATGGTTGGGGGTGTAGTTCGGCTCAAGTTTCTCGCTGATGCGCCCATCGCGGCCGCCGGCCACATAGCAGGTGGAAAGATGCAGCAGGCCGGCATGGTCTGACTGTCGGACGAAGTCCACAATGTTGGCCACAGCGCCGACGTTGGTTGCAAGAGCGTCGCGCAGATCGGGGTTGAAATCCGTCAAGCCGGAACTGTTGATAACGAGATCAAGCTTCTCGCGCAGTAAATCGGATGTTTGGAGATTCAGACCCAAACCCGGCTGGCAGACATCGCCTTCGACAACCTGAATACGCTCTCGTAAAAAGTCCGCGAGCTTGGAACCATACCGGCGATAAAGCGGATCGAAAACCGGCGACTCTTCCACCACGCGCTCGAACCGCCTTTGGGCGGGATTCGATTTTTGGGAACGGATCAGGAGATATATGTTTCCAATCTCCGGCAGATCCATGAGCGTGTTTACCAGCCAGACTTTGCCGATAAAGCCAGTGACTCCTATTAACAGGATGTGTTTTCCGGCGAGGGTTTTGCTGACTGAGAGCGGGCCCGGACGACCTTCTGCCGCAAAATGCACAATCGGGCGCTCAAGCGTGATACTTGGACGGGAGGCTGCGATGATTGCCATCTGCAACTCGACGGAGGTCTTCAACCCCAGACTGGCGGCCAGGATGTCCGAGGATTGCTTGCCACCGGCGCCACGGCGCACGAGCTGCACGATTCCACGCGGAGGGGTCACCGGCTCCAGCAAACGTCCGGTTGCAATGCCGTCGCGAAACTCCAGCCGATTAGCGATGATCGACTGCACGCCAAGATAATTGGCGAGAGGCCGCACCACGTGGTCCAATCCCTGGCTGACCAGGACAACTTCCGCCCCGGAACTCAAGACATATCTAAGCTTTCGCAGTCCGGCGGGCTTAAGGTGCGGCTGTAACTTGTACTTGAAGTACTCCTCGCCCAGCAGATCCAACCGGTCCCGGCTCACTCCCCGCAACACGGCATGCACTACCCGAGTGGCAAACACACGATTAGCCGCATAGAGGAACGGCCTCACTAAGGCCATCAGGAACACCAGCCCGCGGCGTACCCAGCGTCCCAGAAAGCTTTGCGCGTTCCAGGCAAAGAAACCGATGGGGCGAATGGTGGCCAGGTCCAGGAGGCTGCCTTCTATGCGCCAATACACCCTATCGGCCGAGTCTGGGTTGTGATTTGAATCTTTCAAGCTGCTTTCGCCTTTGGAATACGGCGGCGACACTGCTACCGGCGGCGCTGAGTCAGTACAGGAACGAACGCTATTGTAAACAATTGCGTCAAAAGCACGAAGAAGGTAATCAGTAACGGGGTTGACAACCCTTCTTCCCGCTCTTAAGCTAGGCGAACAAAACACGAAAGCGTGAGTTCATGGCCAGCCTTCCACTTCATCCCGAATCCGGTCCCAGACTTGTGGGCATCGCGCGTCTGGCGGCGAGTGGCGAGTTTCTGCGTGAAGGGCACAAGGTGGAATATTTCACCTTGCCGGTGCGCTCCCTTCTGAATCGCTGCACGGTGCCGCGGATGCCCTTCACCTGGACGATCAACCCGTACCGCGGATGCGAGTTTGCCTGCAAGTACTGCTACGCACGCTATACCCACGAGTTCATGGAAATGCGGAATGGACTCGACTTCGAGCAGAAGATTTATGTGAAGCAGCATGCCTCCGATCTGTTGCGCCAGGAGCTCCGGCAAGTGAAGCGGGGTGAAGAGATCGCGATTGGCACCGCGACTGATCCTTATCAACCAGCCGAGCGCCGCTTCGAGGTCACCCGAGGGATTCTCGAAGAATTCGCACGCCATGAAGGACTGGAGCTCGGAATGGTCACGAAATCAGACCTGGTCCTGAGGGATTTGGATCTGCTGCGAACCATCGCTGAGAGGAACAGCCTGTTTGTCAGCGTCACGATCACGACTTTGAATGTGAGTCTTGCCCGGCTTCTGGAGCCGCGCGCGCCGCGTCCAGATTTGCGGCTGGGGGCGGTCCGCGAACTGAATCATGCCGGGGTGCCAGCAGGGGTGAACTGCGCCCCGGTGCTGCCGGGCATCACGGATGCACCTGCCGACTTGGAAGCCCTGGTGCGTGCTACGGCGGAAGCTGGCGGGAAACACATCTTCGCCAACCCGCTTTTTCTCAAACCGTGCTCGGCAGCAGTGTTTTTGCCCTTCCTGGAAAAGGAGTTCCCTGAGCTTGTCAGCAGCTACCGCGAACGTTATAAAGATCGCGCTTATCTGCCCAAGGCTTACCAGCAGCGGATTTCACAGCTGATTGCGCGGCTCCGGCAGAAGTATGGAATCCACAAGGGCGAGACTCGGGGCGATCGTAAGGGCGAGTTGCCAAATCCGGAAGCTCAGATGACGCTGTTTTGAACAATGAACTGCAATCACGCGGACCCACGGTCTTGAAGTTTCGCATCCCGGCTCCAATATAATCTCTCGAAACGATGCCCCTACGCCCACCAGCCGTGCCGAAGACACCGACACCGACGCCGGCGACTTTGCCACCGCGTCCGTTTCCAGTTCCTCCGGCCTCGAGAAAAAGTGGGCGACGACCCACATTTGTCTTGCGGCTGCAAGAGTTCTGGAATCGCGTGACCGAGGGGCTGGCGCTGAATCAGCTCTGGTCGCAGTTCAAGCGGGATGCGCAATCCAGCTACCGCTTGTACTCGCGCGATTTTCAGACGGGAGCACCGGAGGAAACCCGGCGTCATAATTTCTGGCACACGGCGCAGGAGTTCTCCTGGGCCATCCTCGGCAAACTGACACCGGCGCGGCGCGTGCTGCTGCTTGTGGGTGTCGCGCTGCTGGTTTTCCCGGCGGGCGGTTTTAGCTATCACGGCAAGGCAGGCGAAGTTGAAGTGGTCGAGTTCGATTTCCGCTTCTTCGGCGGTGCGTTGCTCTTTCTTGTTCTGATGCTGGAAATTGCCGATCGCGTGGTGATGAAGCGCGATCTCGAAATCGCGCGCGATATTCAGAAATGGCTGCTGCCGGCAACTCCGCCGGAGGTCCCGAGACTGGCGATTGCTTTCGCCACACGCGCCGCCAACACTGTTGCCGGGGACTACTATGACGTGTTTCCCCGCTCAGGATCTCCGGATGCGCGGCAACATTTCGTGCTCGCGATCGCCGACGTCGCAGGCAAGAGCATCCCGGCGGCTCTGCTGATGGCTACCTTCCAGGCCAGCCTGCGGACGCTCTCCTCTACGGCGTGCGCACTGCCGGAACTCGTCGCGGGAATGAACCAGTACGCATGCAGCAATAGCCAGAGCGGGCTGCGCTTCACGACGGCGTTCATTTCTGAATTTAATCCTGAAAGTTGCACACTTACCTACATCAACGCCGGGCATAACCCCCCGATTTTGCGCCGCAGCTCGGGAGCCGTGGAGCATTTGACCCTGGGTGGCCTGCCGCTGGGCATCCGCGCAGAGGGGAGCTACGACCCTGGAGAGGTGATGCTGCAAACGGGAGATTGGCTGATCACCTTCACCGACGGACTGGTCGAGGCTTTGAACGAACGTGGGCAGGAATACGGCGAGCAGCGCCTGCTGCAACTGCTGCAAGGCAGCGCCAACACCACTCCCGAAGATCTGCTGCGCCGAGTCATGAGCGACGTGGACGCCTTTGTAGGTGAAACGCCGCAGCACGACGACATCACCTGCATGTTCGTGAAGGTCACCGCGTAAAGCTTCTGCGCCTCTGCGTCTTCCAAACAATCAAACCCCAAGCCGCACGCAGCGGTAACGTTCGCGCGCGAGCTTTTGTCGCGCAGAAGCTACACACACTTCCAGCCGCTCGGGAAACTCCGTCCGCGGATGACAACCATACAGCTCAAAGTTTGAAATTCGGGGAGGCCCACGCAATTGCGGCAACACGCAACGAGAGCCACCAGTTGGGTCGCGCAAGGGAATAGAAAGAGCTTGACATTAGCTATAGTGTTATAGTTAACTATATCAGTATATGTGCATGAACCTGACCCAGAAAAGCTTAAGGAGGATAAAAACATGAAATCCCTTTGTCTGACCCTGTTGGTTGCTCTGATGACACTCTCCACCGCGGCTTTCGCGCAGACTGACGCGCCAAAGACCGACGGACCAAAGTCCGACGCGCAGAAGTCTTTCGACACGATGAAAACGCTGGCCGGTATCTGGACCGCTAAGTTAACCGTCGACCCACCGCTCCCCGATATGAACGACAAGGATATGCCGGGGCAGGTCTCGATGCGCGTGACTTCCCGAGGAAACGCGCTCGTGCATGAAATGTACGCAGTGGGAGTGCCGGACGACCCAACTCGTTACGATCATCCGCTCACCATGCTGTACTTGGACGGAAATCACCTCAACCTGATTCACTATTGTGACGCCGGAAACCGTCCGCACATGATCGCCAGGCCGTCGCCGGACGGCAAGACAGTGGAATTCGATTTTGTCGATATTTCCGGTGGCACGCAACGCGGACACATGCACCACGCCGTGTTCACCGTGATTGACGCGAACCACCACACGGAGGACTGGACTTATATGATGCCCGGGGACAAGCCAATGCACGCGCACTTTGACCTGCAGCGGAAGAATTGACAGGAGCGCATACCTGGTAAGGGCTATCTGGAAAACCTGATGAACCGTGAGTGGAACGACAGTCAGCCGATTTATCGCCAGCTTCGCGACCGTGTGGTCGCGATGATCCTCGACGGAGTTCTCAAGGAAGGCGATCCGCTACCGTCGGTGCGGAACGTTGCGGCCGATTATCGGGTGAATCCGCTCACGGTTCTGAAGGGCTATCAGGAATTGGTGGACGAGGAGCTTGTCGAGAGCAGGCGCGGTCTCGGGATGTTCGTTAAGGTTGGAGCGCGCAATCTGCTGCTGAAGGGCGAGCGCCAGAAGTTTCTTTCGGAAGAGTGGCCCAGGGTGCACGCAACCATTCAGCGCCTCGGCTTGAAGGCGGAAGAACTCTTGAATGGCGCAAGCAACCGGCCGTCCTCGGGGAGTGGGTCGAAGTCTGCAAAGAAGGAGGAGCGCTGAAGCTATGGCATGCATAGAAGCACGTGGCCTGCGCAAGGCGTTCGGTACAACGGTTGCGCTGGATGGCGTCAATTTGCGCGTCGAAGAGGGACGCATCCTAGGGATTATTGGCCCCAACGGCGCGGGCAAAACGACCGCACTGAACGCGATACTAGGCCTGACCCCATATGAAGGCGAACTGAAGGTGCTCGGACGCGATCCCTGGAAGCAGCGTGACCAACTCATGTGCGATGTCTGCTTCATATCCGATGTGGCCGTGCTGCCGCGATGGATGCGGGTTTGGCAAGCTATGGATTACGTCGCAGGCGTGCACCCACGGTTCGATCGCGCGAGGGCGGAAGGCTTGCTGGCCAAGACTAGCATCAGCCATGGGAGCAGGGTCAGAGAACTATCAAAGGGCATGGTGACGCAGCTGCACCTCGCCCTCGTCATGGCGGTTGACGCGAGATTGCTCGTTCTGGACGAGCCGACGCTTGGCCTTGACATCCTGTTTCGCAAGCAGTTCTACGATTCCCTGCTGAACGACTACTTCGATCGCAGCCGCACGATTGTGGTGACCACGCATCAAGTAGACGAACTGCAGCATGTGCTCACAGATCTCATGTTCATCAACCGCGGCCGTGTGGTGCTCGATTGCAGCATGGAAGAGTTTGAGTCCCGCTATGTGGAGGTGACAGTGCATCCCGATCAACTCGCAGCTGCACGGGCGCTGAAGCCGATACACGAGCGCCAGACGCTCGGTCGCAGCGTTCTGCTGTTCGATCGCGGAGTTGACCCGAAGATAGATCGCCAGCAGCTTGCCGCATTCGGCGACGTGCGCACGCCCAGCATCGCTGACTTGTTCGTTGCTGTGATGGGCAATCAGGCCGGACTGGCACAAGGAGCGGCTAGATGAATACGCAATCAAGCACGATACGCGAGCCCTTTGAAGCGCAACGCGTGGCACCCGTTTCGCTGTCCGCGACCCGGCCCTTTTTCTGGTCCGTGAAGCGTGAATTGTGGGAGAACCGCTCGACCTATATCGCGCCACTGGTGGCTGCCGCCGTCTTTCTGTTCGGATTCTTGATCAATATGCTAGCTATGCGGCGGGGCGTTCACGCCATGTGGCCCTTTGACCCTGCGCAACAGCACCGCTTATTGACCACGCGGTACGAATTGGCGGGGGCCATGATTATGGGAACAGCGCTGATCGTGGGGATTTTCTACTCTCTCGACGCGCTGTACGGCGAGCGCCGTGACCGCAGCATCCTCTTCTGGAAGTCGCTGCCGGTTTCCGATGTTACTGCTGTGCTTTCGAAGGTCACCATTCCACTCGTGATTTTGCCGCTTCTCAGCTTCGCCATCACGATTGCCACACAATGGATGATGCTCCTGCTGAGCAGCGTAATACTGCTGGGGAGCGGTGTGAACATAGCCACTCTATGGAGAGACGCGTCGTTCGTCCACGTGCCGCTGGTGCTGCTTTATCACCTTATTACGGTTCATGGTCTCTGGTATGCGCCAATGTATGGCTGGTTGCTGCTGATTTCGGCCTGGGCGCCTCGCGCGCCCTTTTTGTGGGCCGCGCTGCCGCCGTTCGTGATCTACGGAGTCGAGAAGATTGCCTTCAACACTTCGTATTTCCTGGGTTTGCTGCAGAACCGCTTGACAGGGCCGCAGGATGCAATGGCACCGGACGGTATGCCGAAAGATTTCATGGCAACACTCATTCCGCATCATTTTTTTAGCGAGCCGGGGCTGTGGATAGGCCTGGGCGTCGCCGCACTCTTTCTTGCCGGAGCGGTGCGGCTGCGTCGCTATCAAGGACCGATTTGATTTTCAGGCCTTCTTGATCATCCTCTCGCGGAAGGGAAAACGGAGATGAGCACCGCCGTGATGACGGAACGGATCACAGAAACGTCGCCGCGTTTCAAGGCGAGAATCGCCGGTGTCTTTTATTTGCTCACCATACTGACGCGAATGTTCGTCGAGATTTTCGTTCGTAACCGGCTGGTGGTATCGGACAACCCCGCGGCTACCGCCAGCAACATCCTTGCGCACGAGACATTATGGCGGTGGGGTTTCACAGCCGACATCATCGCGTTCGCGAGCTATGTCGCTTTGACGGCACTTTTGTATGAGTTGCTCAAGCCCGTGAATCCCAGCCTCTCCTTAATCGCAGCATTTTTCAGCGTTGTGGCATGCGTGCTTCAGGCCATCAGCAGCCTGTTTCATGTTGCTCCCCTGGTCCTGTTGGGAGGAGTGCCGTACTTGAGCGTATTTACTGTGGAACAGTTGCAAGCGCTGGCGCTCGTGTTTCTCAGATTGCGCGCCGCAGCCTACCACAACATCGGTCTGGTATTTTTCGGATTGTATTGCCTACTGGTCGGCATCCTCATTCTCAAGTCCAGCTTCCTGCCGCGCATCCTTGGCGTTCTGATGGCACTTGCCGGTTTGAGTTACGCTCTGTTTCTGTCACCGCCGCTCGCGCGGTCCCTGCAGCCCTACATTCTGGTTTTCCCCGGCGTTGGGCAAATATCTCTGACCCTATGGCTCCTGATGATCGGCGTGAATGATCAACGATGGAGGGAGCAGGCCAGTGCAGCGAAGGAATGGCAAGCCTAACGCGCCATGCATCCTTGATTCAATCGCTCGTTAAGGAGAAAGGAATATGAACACAGCTGTAATGACGGAACGGATTACAGAAACGTCGCCGCGTCTCAAGGCCAGGATTACGGGTGTGTTTTATCTCGTCACCATACTGACGGGAATATTCGCCCAGGGTTTCGTGAGCGGCAGGCTTGTTGTTGACGGCGACGCCGCGGCTACGGCGACCAACATACTGACGCACAGGGGCTTGTTTCAGTTGGGTTTCGCAGTCTACCTCATCGAAATGGCGTGCCAGATGGCTATGACCGCTCTCTTTTATGACTTGCTTAAGCCGGCGGGTAGGAGCGTCTCTTTGCTTGCCGCGTTCTTAGGCTTCGCAGGTTGCGTTATCAAGACTTTTAGCCGCGTCTTTTTTATCGCCCCCTTGTTCGTCTTGGGAGGTGCGCACTACTTGAGTGTATTCAGCGCGGAACAGTTGCAGGCGCTGGCGCTCCTCTTTCTTAAGGTAAATGACCGTGGCGCCGCGACCGCCTTGGTATTTTTTGGATTCTATGCGCTCCTGACGGGCTACCTCATTATGAGGTCCACCTTCCTGCCTCGGATTCTGGGCGTGGTGTCGGTATTTGGAGGTTTGGGTTGGCTGAGCTTCCTGTATCTGCCGCTCGGATACCGTCTGTTCCCCTACATTGCAGCCTTCGGCCTCCTCGGGGCAGTAGCGCTTATCGTGTGGCTCCTTGTGTTCGGCGTGAACGAACAACGATGGAAGGAACAGGCCAGTGCAGTGGGGCAATGGCGATCGTAGAGCGCGCGATGGAAGGACGCCAGGGCGACTAAGGAGGGAAGAATGCGATTACCAATATTAGTTCTTCATATTTGCGCCGGGATATTGGGTTTGCTGTCCGGCGCCGCCGCACTGTCGTTCCGCAAAGGTTGCCGCTGGCATCGCGTAGCTGGAAACGTATTTTTCGTATCCATGCTGGGCATGTCCACAGCCGGGGCATACCTTGCGTTCATGAAACACCAAATGAACAATGTTTTCGGCGGCGTTCTGGCGTTCTATCTGGTAACAACGGCATGGGCGACCGGCAGGCGCCGAGACGGGGAAACGAGCATTTTCGATTGGGGCGCGCTTCTGGTTGCATTGGCGGTCGGAGCTATCATCCTGACCTACGGGTTCGAAGTGGCGAATAGCCGGACGGGACCAAAAGATGGAATTCCCGCTGGGATGTATTTTTTTCTTGGTTCCGTGGCTCTGCTTTCTGCCGCTGGAGACGTTCGCATGCTCGTGCGCGGCGGGGTTTTCGGTGTACATCGCATTGCGCGACACCTTTGGCGCATGTGCTTTTCCCTGTTCATCGCCACAGGATCCTTTTTCCTGGGACAGCAACAAGTATTCCCCCACTGGTTACGCAAAACAAAGGTACTTTTTCTCCCGGCCATCCTGCCACTGATATTGCTGATTTTCTGGCTGTGTCGCGTTCGGTTTACAAATGTGCATTCAACGCTGGAAGGAGCAGGCCAGCCCAGCGGGGGAGTGATGAATTTGTAATCGAGGAATTGGTGATTGCGTAATTGAAAGAACCTTTTGACGTCGTTCGCCGTATCTCCGGCTGCGTCCCAAGAACGGAGGGAACATGAGCTCGACCCGCAACCCAGGAAGAGTCGCCGGCGTCCTGTACCTACTCCTCTTAGCCGCCCCTCTCCGCCTGATCTATATTCCCAGCAAGCTGTTTGTGCGCGGGAACGCAACCGCCACAGCCAACAACATCGCCGCTCACGAGTTGCTCTTCCGTCTCGGCATCGTCGCCGACCTCTTCTGCGGGATCGTCTTGATCTTCATCGTGCTGGCTTTTTACCGGCTGTTTAAGGGCGTGGACCAGAACCTTGCTGTGCTGATGGTAATCCTCGGGGGTGTGCTGCCAGCCGCAGTCGACTTCTTCAACGTGCTGAACGACGCTGCTGCCCTGGTGCTCATACGCGGCGCCGATTTCTTGTCCGTATTCGACAAACCTCAGCGGGACGCCCTGGCCATGCTGTTCCTCCGTCTGCACCACCAGGAAATCGTTGCCGCCGAGATCCTTTGGGGCTTGTGGCTTTTCCCCTTCGGCGTGCTGGTGATGCGATCGGGCTTCCTTCCGCGAATCCTGGGCGTCCTGCTGATCGTCAACTGCTTCGCCTACCTGGCCCAAAGTCTTACGTCGTTACTTCTGCCCAGTTACGCGAATGTTGTCGCCCAATGGACTTTTCCGGCGCTGTTTGGGGAATTGTGGATCATGTTGTGGCTCTTGATTAAGGGCGCCAAGGTGCCAGCAGAGGCTGCGGCAGCAACGTGATCAGCTTCGGGTCGACATCTTGATGGAGAGCCGAAATGACAGATCGTACCGTTGAAACATCGCCACAGCTTTACGCAAGAATCGGTGGCGTGCTCTATCTGATCATTATCGTGATTGGCCTCATCGGTGAGGCATTCGTTCGCGACAGGCTGATCGTCTCGGGCGATGCAGCGGCCACCGCCGCCAACATCATGTCGCACGAATCGCTGTGGCGCTTCCATATCGCGGCCGAACTGTTCCTGCTGATTTGCGCTGTTGTCCTGCTGCTGATCTTGTATGCCTTGCTGAGACCGGTCAGCCGAGATCTCGCTCTGCTGGCGGTATTCATCAACCTGATATCGATCGGCATCGAAGCCGCGACTACGATGCGTCTGCTTGAGGCGTTGTTTCCGCTGGGAAACGCCGGATACCTCAAAGCGTTCACGCCGGAACAGCTCTATGCCATGACGAGCTTGTCGCTCAAATCGCATGGCTACGGCTTTGGCGTGAGCTTGCTCTTCTTCGGCTGTTTCTGCCTCATCATCGGCTACTTGATCTTCAAGTCGGGCTATTTTCCGAAAACCATCGGCCTTCTGATGCAGATCGCCGGCGTGTGCTATCTGACGAATAGCTTTGCGCTGGTTCTGTCCCCTGCCCTCGCAAATCGGCTATTCCCCGGCATTCTTCTTCCTGCCTTCATTGGAGAGTTATCACTCTGTCTTTGGCTTCTAGTGAAGGGCGTGAACCGTCCGAAGTGGGAAGCAAAAGCAAGGGCCTGGCAAGCCCGCGAAGCGTAATCGGACGGGTGGCACCAATAAAAAGCTGTCTATGCATGCTTATTTATGCTATTTTAGCTACTGAAGGATTCCCAATGACAGACGCAGACAAGATTCGACTTCACGCCCGTGAGAAATATGTGCTTCCCGCGCGAAGCCGTAAAGAAACGCAGGTGTCGATTCGAGCTGGAGATATCGTTCGCGATTTGGGCCTGGTGGGCAGAACTCCCGCCGTTTGCAATGCTCTCAAGGGAAAGAAGTTTTGGCAGGGCAATAACCTGCGGTTGATCAGGGTAAACGGCCCGAAATCCGGTCAGAGCACTACCGTTGTTTGCACCTACGAACTTGTTGACACAAAATCGGTCTCTAGCCGCCGGAATGATCCATGGCTCCAGCTTCGGGGCGCATTGAAGAGCGTTTTCGCTGAACTTGGCGGCGGCGAAGCCTACCTCCGCGCTGAGCGAGACAGCTTTTACTCCGAGTCCTCTAAATCCGTGGAACGCAAGTGAGCCGCATCTACTGGGACACGATGCTTTTCATCTATTGGCTCGAAGACCACCCGCAATTCGCAAAACGGGTTGGGACGATCCGCACCCGCATGGAGGAGCGGCAGGACCAGTTAATCACCGGAGCCTTCACCTTTGGAGAAGTGCTCGCCGGGATTTACCGCAAAGGCTCTGCGGATCTGGCCCGGGAGTCGAGACTGTTGCTGGAGGCCGTAGTCTCCGAGGTAATTCCTTTTAACCTCGAAACTGCGGATCACTATGCGCGAATCAGAGGCATCCTGGGCCTTCCTCCGGCGGATGCGATCCACCTGGCTTCCGCGGCTCAGGCCGGGGCTGACCTTTTTTTGACTAATGACAAGAAGCTGCTTGGGAAGCTTGTGCCGGGAATTCAGTTTATTGCGGCGTTGGATACGCAACTCTTCTAATACGTTCAAGGACCGGTGGCGCAGGTTTCGCGGGTTTTAGTCGGCAATGGGCTTTTGATCGTCTAAGATCATCGTCTCATGACGATCAATGCCATGACAATCAATCGGCGCGAATTACTTTTCGGTTTTGCCGGCGCAACTGCTTGCGCGACATTTTCCACCCTTTCGTTTTCTCAGGGGCCCGCCACAGACTTGCGCATCAATGCGGATCGCCTTCGGCAGAGCCTGGAGGGACTCAGCACTTACGGGAGGCCAGCAGGCGGGACCTTTGCCGACGGCGTCAGCCGCACCGGTTTCTCAGACGCAATCGTTGCCGGGCGGAAGTACGCCATGCAATTGATGCGCGGAGCTGGCATGGAAGCGCGCATTGATGCTGCCGGGAACATCTTCGGATTGCGAGCGGGATCTGACCACAATTTGAAGCCGATACTTTTTGGCTCGCACATTGACTCTGTGCCCAGTGGCGGCAACTTTGACGGCGATTTAGGCTCACTCTCGGCGATTGAGATCATACGCACGTTGAACGAGCGCAACTTCACCACGCGGCACCCGTTGCAGATGGCGATCTGGACGGACGAGGAAGGCACCTTCGCAGGCAGCGGGTCCGCTGCGGGATTGTTCCAGGCGAGCGATCTCAATCGCGTTCGAGATGGAATGTCCATCGCGGACGGAATCCGAAAGCTCGGTGGTGACCCGACGCGGTTGGCTGAAGCGCGTCTATCGCCAGGAGCATTCCGTTGTTACCTGGAGCTACACATCGAGCAGGGCGCGACGTTGTACAAAGCCAATGTACCGATTGGCGTGGTGGAAGGGATCGTCAGCATTGACCGGTACGATGTGGAGATTCGCGGCTTTGCCAATCATGCGGGAACCACGCCCATGAAAGAACGGCACAATGCGTTGCTGGCGGCAGCCAAGCTGATTGAAACGGTGCAGAATGTCGTGACGCAGGAACCGGGGCGACAGGTGGGGACCGTCGGCAAGCTGGAGGTATTTCCCAACGCCGTGAATGTGGTGCCGGGACTGGTGAAACATTCCATCGAATTACGCGATCTTTCGGAGGAGAAGATTGCGCGGCTCGGCGATGAAATCCAGAAGCGCGCGCAGGAAATCGCCAAAGAGACGGGGACTGAAATCATCATGGCGAAGGCCGAGCACGATGCTCCGGCTGTGGCCGACCCGGAGATGCAGACAAAGAGCGAAGCAGCGGCGGCAGGGCTGGGGCTGAAAACCATGCGATTGCCCAGCGGTGCTGGTCAAGACGCGCAGATGATCGCGAAGGCCGGGCCAATGGGAATGATTTTTGTGCCCAGCGTGGATGGCATCAGCCATTCGCCGAAGGAATTCACTCGCTGGGAGGATTGCGCGAATGGGGCCAATGTGCTGCTGCATACGATTCTGCTGATTGACCGAACAGCGTGAGGTGGGCGAGGGGTTGGAGTGCGTTTCGCGGTTTTCCGGTTACACGCTTGAAGTAAAGAGCCGTGGCTTCGGTCCGGGTCCCACCTTTGCGGCAAAAAGCGCCGCAAAGATGGGGCACCCAACCGACAGTTTTTCTTTACATCATGGCGTTCCCAAAATGCGCGTGCCGCCGGTCTGTTTGAGGAACCAGGGTCGCGTAATGGTGGTGTTCGGGTTTACGTGCAAGTCGTCGGGATATGGCGAGGGCGTTGCCGTCCATGTAGGTATCGGGGAAGAAATACTCCAGCAGGTTGCGGGTGCCGCTGGGACAAGCTGTACCGTTCACGCAGATTGCCCCCTTATGCATGACCCCCGTTGCCGGCTTGATGTAGAACACCGGCACGTTGCGGAAGGCATTCGGGGTTTGCGCCATAAAGATTTGCCATTGCGCATTGGGGTTCATAAAGTCCGAAGCCGATGTGCCGTAGAAGAAGATGTTCAGCTTGCCGACGTCGCCGGCGACCACCCAAGGTTCCACCGACGTCTTGGCGTTGGCACCTGTGTTTACTTGCACCGGTGTTGTCCAGCTTGCGCCCTGATCGCGGGAACTGGTGAGCAGTGAGCGACGGCCGTCGTTGAAAACCACATGTAGATTGCCGCCGCGATCGATTGCGATGGCGGGGAAGACATGCTGAAGCGATGTACCACTGGGTGACTGATAGATCAGCTTGAGCAGCCAGTTCAGGCCTCCGTCGGTGGATTTCGCGAGATAGACCTGGTTGGGATATGCACCGATGAACACCATATAAACGTTGCCGTTATTTTGATCCACCACTATGTTGCCTTGATCGCCCGGTTGCACGCCCAGTGCAGGTTTTGTGACTTCGGCCACCTGCGGGAAAGTGATGCCGCCATCGAACGACTTGACCACGTAAATAGTCAGAGTGGAATTGTCCAGTGTGCCGAGTTGTTTGGTGGTCAGATAAACGACATTTTGCCCGTAGAAGGCCAACCACTGACGATCGTCTTCCGGCAGGTCGGAGGCAAAAGGATTGGTAACCCAGGTGGTGGCGCCATCGGAGGAAGCGGAGTTGGTAACCGATCCGAGCCACAGCGAAGCCAGCGCCAGCTTGCCGCTGGAACCGACGTCAATATCCTCATCCCCGCCGCCGATGCCCACACCTGTGCCGGCGCCCGCGGCGGCTGCGGCTTGCGTGCCATCGGGCTCGCCCAGGTAAGTAAATGTGTTGCCTCCATCCATCGACTTCCACAGGTCAGTGCCGGCGGGCACGCCCTGTATGGCTCCCACGTAGATGTTTCCTACTGGGTCGTGCACGACACGAGGTTCCGCATCCTGCTCAAAGAAGATGGGCGTTGCCGGATTATTGTTTATGGTTTGCGGCGGCCGCGTCAGCACCTGCGAGGTGAAAGTAAAATTGCCAAGCTTGTATTGCGCCTTGCCCATCGGCAAAGCAGGCTCCTGTGCCATGTTCACGGTTCCGCCGTAAGAGGTGGCGACGCACGAGGCAGGCACAATCTGGATCGTGTAGCTCCCGGCAGGAAGTTGCCCCAGATCGGCGTCCTCGCTGATGGTGCCGCCTGTGGCCGATGCCCCGACCAAATTTCCATTAACGTCGAAGACGTAAACATCAATATCCTGAATGTTGGAGTTCCAGCCTACTTTTACGTGCACTGCGAAGTTGGGATTGCTTGAATAGAAATTCGACGGAATACTGAGTGTGAGGTTGTAAATGTCGCAGATGGTCGAGTTGCACGGCGGCGAAAGCCCCAGCAATCCACCGTAACCCAGGGCGCCGGTCAGCGGGCCTCCGTTCCAACTGATGCTGGCAGGGCCGCTGTTGTCAGTCAGCGTGCCGCTAAGATTAGCGGCGAGGGCTGCGGTTGTAATCAGGCACACGAAAATCAGCAAAAGGAATTTTTTCATCACGACCTCCAGTGATAGATGGGGCTGTAGACGTCGGTGGCGAGGATCGGTGGTGCTTCCGTAAACACCAGGTTGTGCTTACCTTTGGGGCAATACATCGTAGGCGTGTGGGAAAAATGATGTCGATAAGGAAGTAACTGTAGATTTCCAGAGCTAAATACCGTATGGGCAAGAACTGACCGCCAATCGCAGATTTTCCGTTCCGATAAAGCTTGAGGATTTCATCAAGCTCGACGATTCGAATCCGCGTCGACAGCGATTGACTTCTCCGATGACGCCGGAGTAGAGTTGGGCGCTTTTCCAAAG
>QIAA01000201.1 GCA_003224905.1 Acidobacteriota bacterium | reverse complement strand
GGAGTTTTGCAGTCCTCCGGGTGGGCAGACGTTCAGGTTCTTAGGGCGAATCTGTTTGTGGGCACGAAGAAAAAGATAGCCGGCGCTAACGACCAATCCCTTCCCGACCTCCTGATCAATTTGCAGACTAGCCTGTTCGGAATAGGCGTACCGCATGTTGCGATCGATTCCGCCGCCACTGTTCGTCACAAACGTTCCCGGCGGCCCTGTATTGAAATTGGGCGGATTCTGGCCGGTTGTCACCAGCGTCGCTGCGGCGCACCACGGGGTTGGCACCTGAGTGCTTGATGTGGGCGCGCAGCTCGCGATGGTAGGGCTGTAGGAGTTAGGGCCGGGGTAAGGAAGGCCCAGAGCATCGAAGCTGAGCTGGTTGAGCACCCAAGTAGCGGTTTCGTTTCCTTTCCGCACCCAAGGCTGCGGGGCGTTGGGGATCACGACCTCGCGCTGGGGATACGTCACGAAAAAGAACGTCATGTTGTAATGATCGTCAAAGATTCCATAACCACTACGGATAACCGTACGTTTCGTTGGTGAGTAGGCGAAGCCAACGCGCGGCTGGAAGCCCCTGTAATCGTGATTCACGACCTGCTCCAAGCCTGATTCGAAATCCCAGCGCAAACCGTAATTGAGAGTCAGCTTGGGATGGAGCTTCCACTGATCCTGCATAAAGAAGCCTGTGTAACTATGGTTCAGATAAACGTAATAGTCCTGCGGCTCGACGTAGGCGTTAGCCCACGTGGTTGGAATGACCGGCGGCAGGCTTCCCGGAGTGATTGGGCCGGAACCAACCGGAGCGCCCCAGAAAACAATAGGAACGCCGTTGAGCGGATCGTTCGGATTGGGACCAAACGGGCTGGTTGGGAATCCAAAGTTCGTTGCCGGCGTGATGGCTGCGGTGGGGCAAGGACCGTCGGCGGGATTTGATGGAACACCCGCAGTCGGGTTGGCGAAGTTGGCGAAGTCCGCCAGGCAGTTGAACCCCGGCGTGATGATGCGCATGGGCGTGAATCCCGGCCAGATCACAAAATCCCAGATGTGATTGAAGTCGCCACCGAACTTCCAGTAGTGGTTGCCCTTGATCCAGGCGATGCTGTCAGAGGCTTGCACGCGACTCTCGTTGATCGCGTCGAAGGTGCCGAAATTGTGGCCGAAGGAAAGTGTGTTCGGCAGGTCGATACCGGGCTGTCCGGTAGTGGCAGGGAAGTTGTAATGGCGCCGTCCGTATTGCACCAGCGCGGTATTCACCAAGGTGGGTCTCAACAAGGAATTGAATGTGCCGACCACGGTCTGGTCGCGCAGGAAAGTGTTATGTCCACCGCTAGGCGCGCCGATGCCGCCGCCGTCCAGGGTATCGCCGACCAGCACATTCAAGTCGCGCGCGTCCAGGACCGAATAGTGCAATGTTGCGCGATTATTCTTGTTAATTTGATGATCGAGGCGAGCGAAACCAGTGTCGTTGTCTAGTGTCTTGAGAATGTTCAGGTTCTCGGGCGGCAGGTTCAAAGCAGCTTTTGCCGCATTCACGAGGGGCACATTGTTTGGAATACCTAAGTTGGGGTTCCCAATTAGCGTGAACGGATAGGTGGGAGACTCTCCCAGCCGCTGGCCTTCGTAATTCAGAAAGAAAAAGGTTTTGTCCTTCCGCACGGGGCCGCCGAGAGTGCCTCCGAACTGACCACGGCGGTAAGCGTCAAAGGGTTCGGCCGTCAACAGTGACCTGGAATTCGCGCTCTTATTGCTGAGATATCCGTAGACCGATCCATGCATGTCATTGGTGCCGGATTTCGTGACCACGTTGACGATGCCGCCCAGCGCGCGTCCATATTCGGCGCCGAAACTGTTGTTTACGACGCGAAATTCGTTGACTGCTTCTTGGGAAGGCGTGGCGCGTTGCGATCCCGTCGCCTCGTTGATGTAGTCTGCGCCGTCCACCGTAACTGCGTTGCTCAAATCGCGCATTCCACCGAAAGAAATGCGCGTGGTCTCCTGCTCGGTGAAGGTGGATTGCAGACTGGTCCTGCCGGTCGCGACTCCAGGCGTCAGCAGCGCGAAGTCGACAAATCGCCGACCATTGGTGGGCAGTTCCTGGATTTGTACGGTATCGATCACCTGGCTGATCTCGGTGCGGGTCGGCTCGACCGGAGGAGCCTCAGTAGTGACGTTGATGACTTCGGAAACGGAAGCGACCTTGAGAGTAACGTCCACGGTAGCTGTCTGCCCCACACTCAACATGATCCCTGACCGTACATACTTGCCGAAGCCCGGGTTTTGTACTGTCAGTTCGTATTGTCCGGGCGGGAGGGTTGGAACCAGGTAGAAACCTGATGAGCTGGTGACCGCTGTGTAGGTTCGGTTCGTTGCCATGTCGCGCAGGGTCAGCGAGGCCCCGGCAACGGCGCGGCCACTGCTGTCCAGGATCGTGCCGTTCAATTGCGCGAAGCTAACCGTGGCTTGCGCCAATGCGCGCGGAACGGAAGCAGCAGTCAAAGCAATGGCGACACACAGAATCAGCGTGGAAAGAAGTTTCATGACTATCCCTCTCCTGACTGCTTCGGAACAGTTTGTAATGCTAATCGGAAACGGCGGCATAATTGATCCTGAGTCAAGATCACGTCGAGACGCTGCATCACGTGTCCAGACCAACATGGCGAACGCCCGGCCAGAATGACCTCTCACAACGACACAGATATTTCCTCATTCGATTCGCATCTCGACATTTTGCGAGAGCATGGTTTGAAACCTGAAAACTGTCCAATACATGTTTGGTCAAATACTGATACCTGTGAGGTATTACTTGCAATTTAAGAATATCGGCACCCCTCGACGTAATCTTACTGGGCGACTGTTGCCTGTTCGCCGTGGCACTGTTTGACGATGGCGAGGACGATGGCGAGAATGTAATAAATAAACTTGCATCTGCCCGCGGATCGCAGTAACTAAGAAGTTTCGGCGCGCGGCCACAAAGACGTGAAACTCCATCGTGCTATACTCCCGCTCCGCTTCGGCGAATACGCCGTCCACATCCTGCGCTCGAAAAGGTGACGAACTCTTGATCGCCCTGCCCGAGACCTTTAACGTCGCTGCTCATCTGGTCGATCGAAATGTGCTCGAAGGCAGGGGAGGGAAGATCGCCATCGAGTGCGGTGACGAGCAGGTCAGCTACCGGCAGCTGCTCGAACGGACTAACCGGGTAGGTAACGCGCTTCGCGATCTCGGAGTTCGACAGGAAGAACGAGTGCTCATCCTGTTGCCAGATTGCCCCGAGTTTCTGTACTCCTTCTTTGGAACGATAAAAATTGGCGCCGTTGCAGTCCCAGCAAACAACTTTCTCAAAACCCCAGAGTACGAGTACCTGCTTAATGATTCTCGCGCCCGAGTTGCGATCATAGACGAAGCAGTGTTGCCAGAGCTGGAATCCCTACCACGCGAACGCCTGCGCTTCCTGCGTCAGATAGTTGTTCTCGGAGGGAGCCGTCAGCATCTTTCTTTTCGCGAACTGATCGAGGCTGCCTCTCCGGAGTTGATCCCAGAGCTGACCAGCAAGGATGACGTCGCGTTCTGGCTCTACTCTTCGGGTAGCACCGGAGCGTCCAAGGGCTGTATCCATCTGCATCATGACATGGTGGTGTGTTCGGAGTTGTATGCCAAAGGCATTCTGCAGATGAATGAGAGTGACCGCTGCTACAGCGTGGCGCGGTTGTTCTTTGCTTACGGTTTGGGGAATGCGGGCTATTTTCCGCTGCACTGCGGGGCAACGACGATTCTTTCGCGCGCCCGGCCGACTCCTGCGGGTGTTTACGCGGACATCGAGCGCTACCGTCCCACGCTTTTCTTTTCTGTGCCAACTAACTATGCAGCATTACTGGCTCATTGTCGGGAAGGCGGTCGGGAGTTCGATCTCTCCAGTGTGCGGCATGCGATTTCCGCGGGTGAGGCACTGCCGGCGCCTTTATTTCAACGTTTCAAAGAACGGTTTGGAATAGAAATCCTGGACTCGCTGGGTTCAACCGAAGTCTTGCAGATGTTCATTGCGAACCGGCCAGGCGAAGCGAGGCCGGGGTCGAGCGGCAAGATCATCCCCGGATACGAGGCAAAGATCGTCGATGAGAGTGGGAATCCGGTGCCGGGTGGAGAAATCGGAGATCTGCACGTGAAGGGTGATTCCATTTGCGCCGGTTATTGGAATCAACACGAAAAGACAAAGCAGACGTTTGAAGGCCACTGGTTTCGCACTGGAGATAAGTATTACCAGGATGAAGATGGTTATTTCTGGTATGCGGGACGCGCTGACGATCTGTTCAAAGTAAACGGCCGCTGGTTGAGCCCGGCCGAAGTGGAGAGCGCGCTGATCGGACACCCGGCGGTGCTCGAAGCGGCGGTCGTTGCTCGCAACGATGAGAACGGACTTGCGAAGCCCGCTGCTTACGTGGTCGCAAAGCAAGGTTCTGTCGCAAATGAAGAACTAGCTCGCGACCTTCAAGAATGGGTTGCACGTCAAAACGGCTCCTACAAACGGCCTCGGTGGATTGAGTTCCTGCCGGAACTCCCGAAAACCGCGACAGGAAAATTGCAGCGCTTCAAGCTTCGCGAACTGCAAAACCAGCGCACATAGCCGAATTCCAATTCAGAGCAATGCAACATTGGCCGATCGTGGCCGTTCAGATACGTGCTTCGGAAAACACAATACCGAGTAGTACTTAAAAAGTATGGACTACCGCTGAACGGAACTGCGTGATGGACGCTGCTCTGTCTGCTGTGCGCAACAGCGGTAAGCTGGATAAATTACAGAAAACGATTACCCACTGACGTATTCTCCCCCCTCAATGAATTTGGTCTGAGTACGGGGGCAAGCAACTGATCAACTCACGTGCTAAACAGAACCAAATTCATGGTCTAGGCGCCTACACTGACCAATGACAAGCTCTCTCGGTTCCAAACCCGTACATGCAAGGGCGTCGGGCGTTCCCAATGAAGAGTCATGCAACATCAGAGTCCCGACCGTGTACGCCTTCCTGGGCGAGAAGCTCCAGACCTTGCTTAGCTTCTCTAATAGACATCTGCTCTTGCATTACGCGAGCCAGGATCTTGGATAACTCTCGCTCCCGATCGCTCATGGCTCTCTTTGCGAGATTGATAGATTCTTGTAGCTTCGTTGGGTCAGTTTCGGCCATCGCCTGACGGTATAATGGATCCCACTCTGTCACGGCGACTCCCCTTCACCCTTTCTGGCGGGGGCCACAGCAAGCAACTGCTCCCGTCGAGGTGGATCCTCCCCCGTGAGCCCGAGGGTCTCTCACTAGAGCAGTGAAAGAATCAATATGACACTTCGGCTGAAGACAGTCGATCAGGCAAATGCTTTATTTGGAACAGGTTCGCAAGGTATCCGAGCTAGTCTGGCTGTTGCCAGACCGGCGCAATCAGAAGCCCGACTGATGAAGTTTTGGAGCGAGTGTGACCAATTGGAGACTAAGTCGATACCGGCCAGAGATTTGACGTTGTAGCTGATATCCGATTCTTGGCATAATCGTCTGGCTCTGGCGTTGGTCGGCTGTGCAGCAGAGGTGTCGCTGTCAGTTGACGCCACGCCCAATGAACTACGTTTCGCGCGTCTTTGCCCCGACGAATAACCGTCGGCTGAATGAGCTGACCGGCTTGCTGTTCTGCGTTTCCGCGCTCCTCCTCTTCCTTGCGTTGGCTTCCTATTCGCCGCTGGATCCTTCGCTGAACAGTGCTTCGGTGCTGACCGGTTCACAGGCGGCTCGCAACTGGATCGGAATTGTCGGAGCCTTGATTTCCGATCTCGTGCTGCAATTTTTCGGCGTCGGAGCATTTCTTTTACCGGCGTTCCTGATCGGATTGGGCGTGCGATGGTTTCGCTCGCGCAGGGTGGTTTCACCGGTTGCAAAATGTATCGGTGGCATCTGGCTGCTGATGTTTGTACCCGCGCTGCTGGCGCTATTGCCCGGGCACGCGCGCTGGCTGAATGTGATTCCGGTGGAGGGATTGCTGGGCAGAATTCTGGGTGACGCTCTTATCCACTACTTCAACGTTGCCGGTGCGTACATCGTTTGCACAACGGTGCTGGGGGTCGCACTGTATCTCTCCACCGCATTCTCATTTGCGGCGGTGCGGGTATGGGCTCCAACGCGATTTGTTTTTGCGGTTGCGCTCTGGAATCGATACAAAGACTGGCAGGAAGTACGGGCAAAGCGCAAGATGCAAAGAGAGCTGGAAAAACGGCGCGCGGAGAGGCCGAGGATCACAGCGCGCCTGATTCCGGCACCTGCGCAATCGCAGTCAGCCTTGTACACGCCTCGTTCGGTCACAGGCATTGAGCGAATGACCCGGTCTGAACCGGTGCGCGAAATGCCTCCTGAGCCAGAGCCGGAGAGCGTTGCGCCGGAAGTCAACGAGCGTGCCGACAACGGTGTAAAGCCGAAGACCACGATGCCCCGCATTGCAGGTGGATACAAACTGCCCTCCAGCAGTCTGTTGCATCGCCCGGATGAGCAACGCGCAGTTGACGCT
>QIAA01000123.1 GCA_003224905.1 Acidobacteriota bacterium | reverse complement strand
TACTCGGCCACGCCCTTCATTAAAGATCGCCATAATCTTTCCTCCCCAGCGCGATTGTATTCCGAAGCAGTTGCCCGGCTAAGTGACTTGCCGGAGACGGCCAGGGGTCTCGAAGACGTCAGGAACACAGCTGAACATTGACCGTCACTGCCTGCGCAGAGTACGTTCATGCAACTCATTTTTGGCGTGACTTCGCGGCACGTCGGCGTAGGATATGCCTCTTCCGGGTTGTCTAAAGTGCATATGTCCTTTCTTTCTGATCTCCTCCTGCCTGGGAATTGTTCTGCTGTCAGGGTGCGGGTCAGGTTCTGCGGCTCATCAGGAACCATCGCCGCCAGTTTTCCCGCCAGCTACTGTGCCGCTGGTGAAGCTGAGCAGTGATCCGTTCACGAATGCAAGCAGCCAGCACGCCACCGAAGTTGAACCGGACACGTTTGCCTTCGGGCCGACTATCGTCAGCGCTTTTCAGGTAGGTCGAATTCACGATGGAGGAGGCGCTGACATTGGGTTTGCCACGTCCAGCGACGGGGGCACCACCTGGAGCAGCGGCTTTCTGCCGGGAATCACGATGTTTCAGGGTGGCGGCACGTTCACCGCCGCCAGTGATGCTTCAGTCGCATACGACGCCTCGCATGGGATGTGGCTCATATCGTCACTCGCATTGAGTCCCAGCCTTAATCAGGTGGTGGTCAGCCGTTCTCCGGACGGAATCAACTGGGGGAATCCAATTGCGGTCACGACGACAGGTAATCCGGACAAGAACTGGATCGTTTGCGACAACTCCACGACAAGTTCGTTCTACGGCCACTGCTACGTCCAGTGGGACGACCCCTCCACCGCCAATCTGATGCAAATGAATACATCGAGTGATGGTGGCCTCACGTGGGGGCCACCGCTCAGCACGGCGAGTCTTGCTCACGGCATTGGGGGACAGCCGCTGGTGCAGCCGAACGGAACAGTTGTAGTCCCATTTGCGAGCGGAGTTTTCGGCTCCATGGCGGCCTTCAGGTCCGCAGATGGCGGCGCAACCTGGAGCAGCACTGTAGCCATTTCCCCCATAACGGAGCACCAGGAGGCGGGCAACCTACGCAGCGCACCGCTTCCGACGGCTGAGATCGACGGCGAGGGAAAAGTCTATGTAGTGTGGGCCGACTGCCGCTTCCGTACGAACTGCACTTCTAATGACCTGGTGTTGAGTACGTCCAGTGATGGAATGACCTGGACAACGCCGGCACGAGTGCCGATTGATCCAACCACCAGTACGGTCGATCATTTCATTCCTGGGCTGGCGGTGGATCCGACAACTGCGGGCAGCACCGCCCGTCTAACACTCACGTATTACTACTACCCGGTCTCAACTTGCGGGTCTAACTGCCAAGTGGCGGTGGGTTTTGTCTCTTCATCAGATGGGGGCGAAACGTGGACGGCACCGACTGAGCTGGCGGGTCCGATGAAGGTCACCTGGTTGCCCAATACATTTTCCGGGCTTATGCTCGCCGATTATCTTTCAACTTCGTACGTTAACGGCAAGGCGTTCACGGTGTTTGCAGTGGCCAAGCCAACATCCGGCGCGGTTTTCAATGAGGCCATGTACACGACGACCAATGCGTTGGGTGCAGCCGCTGGGATCGCTCACTTCAGTTCTAAAACCGAGGGATCCGTGCCCAACGCAAAGTCGGATCATCCACCAAGAAAGTTCTACGATCTCGATCATGAGTTCCCAATCCCACCACGGAAGAGGTTATTTCGCAGATTGTTGAGACGGTAAGACGCGCAATGTCGCCTCCTGCGCCGCAATGCTGTGTCCTGAGCGGCTCACGCAGAATTTTCACAGCAGATCGAGACACTCAAGAAGTGCACAATGAGAGATCTGTTTGAAAAAATCTGCCGTGAAATCCAAAGCTGGCTAAGGGCGGAACAATCTCGACGGGACAGCTGCACTAAAAACTGTCATATGCCTGTGGAGAGGCTGCACACGCTTGAAAGGCAAGCAGATAAATTTGCGTTGTTTTCATTGACTATAAAAATGAAAGGAGTACAAACATAATCGTTCTTTGACACGTTCTGAAGTTTACCCGGTTGGTGCGGCGTCCGGGATCCAAGCGAGGTCACCCTCGACACTTAGGTGGACGATGGAGGGCCAGTAAGGGTCTATAGCAAAGCGCTGGTCGAGGCGAACAAGAACATCATGTCAAAGGCAAGATAGAGTCCTGAGGCGTTGACCGAGTTTTTCCGGTTGGCGGTAAGCCCGGAGCCCAAGCATAGATCGCGCGTCGAGTTCCCGCAAGGGAACACGAAGGCAGGTCGGTAAGGGTCTAAAGCGAGCTACTGGCCGAGACGAATAAGACCAACACCACCTCGGGACTCTTATATTTGTTTGCCATCGTATTCGCATCCAAACTCACCAGGTAACGCTCGCTCGAAGTGAAGTTCTTCCTTGTGACAAAGCTGAAGTTCTTCCTTGTGACAAAGCTAAAGAGAATACCGCAGGCCGCGAATCACCACGCGGCTGCCGGCGGGGGAGAACAGATCCTTCCCAACCGCAAACCTCCGTAGCGGGTGGATCTCACGCCTCATCTAGTGCTGGAATTGTCGCTTGAATGTGAAGTCGATTGCGAAAAATCAGAACCCGACAAAGCAATCGAATGCTTGCCGGCCTGAAGAAATCCCCCAAGCCGCCTCATCAATCACGACTGATAGAATGTAAAGGCGATGGTTCTCCCCTTCGTCCGCGATCTCTTTGCGGACGTGGAAAAGTTGCCCACGTTTTTGCGTGTAGCCTCCCATCTGAAAGAGGGCACGGGGCGGATTCGTGTCGCCGGGCTTACCCTGAGCGCCAAAGCTCTCCTCTTGGTTTTATTCCAGCGAACGGCTGGAAAACCACTGATTCTGATCGTTCAAGATAACCGTGCCACTGAATCATTTACGCCATTGCTGCAAGCGTTCGGTGAGCTTGCAGCTGCGGCGGATGCTGAGTCGATCGTTGCTTTTCCCGGCCACGATATTCTGCCCTTCCAAAACCTTTCTCCTCATCCTGAAATTCAAGAACAACGGGCAATTGCCCTCTGGAAGATGGCAACGGGAGCTGCATCGATAGTAGTGATGCCTTCGACGGTCGCTGCTTTCCGTTTGCGCCTGGGTGAGTATTACTCCGACTTGGCTCGCCGGATTCGTCGGGGAGAGACATTTGACATCGAACCCTTGGTGCAACACCTCACAACCACTGGGTATACGGCAACCGATGTCGTGGAGATGCCCGGAGAGTACGCTGTGCGAGGAGGCATTCTCGATGTCTACTCGCCGGAAGCGGATCGTCCATTGCGTATCGAGTTTTTTGGAGATGAGGTGGAGTCGATCCGCAAGTTCGATCCGGCAACACAGAGATCGGCTAATCCGGTAGATGAAGCCGTGCTGCTTCCCCTAACTGAGACCCCGCTGAGCGATGAGCTACTAGAAGCGGTTCACGCGCGGCTTTCGGGGCGGCGGATTACCGGCGCAGAGGATGTCGTTGAACAGGCGGTCAAGGCTGGCGGAGTCACGACGTTTCCGGGTTGGGAGTTCTACGCACCGGTTGCGGGTGCGGCAAACACGGTCTTCGATTTGCTGCCGAATGGAGTGGTCGTGATCGATGAACCGGAAAGCGTACAGCCCGAGTTAGACCATTTCTGGTCGCGAGTCGAAGAAACGCACGAGCGCAGCGGAGTGGGAAATCTCGTCCGTCCGACGGACTTGTATCTTCCATCGGCTGATTTGTGGGAAAAGATCTCTGCGAGGCCAGGTTTTGATGTCGAACATTTAGAAATTTCGCGGGAAGGAGACTCCACGGGCGCCATCAGTTTTCTCTCTCAGCCTGCGCCGCGTTTCCACGGTTCTGTTCCAGCGATGCTGGAGGAGATTCAGAAGCAGATCGGCGAGAACCGGCGTGTGCTCGTCGCTGCTCCAAACACTGGCGAACTCGAGCGGCTGGCGGACATCTTCAGCGAGTACGGAGTTTCCTTCCGTCTCGGCAGCCGCACGCGTGGAGGAGAGAGCTATGCAGATGAGACCTCATATTTCGCCGGTGAAGTGCTTACGACGACTCTGGCGAAGGCTTACGTTCCTGACGGTGTGCTGCTGCCGGATGCTCATCTGGCTGTCTTCGGCTCTCGCGATCTGTTCGATGAATCAGAGTCGGTGGTTTCTCGTCCGCAGCGGCAGAAATCCAAGGTCTCGGCATTCCTTTCCGATTTTCGCGATCTCCAGGTTGGTGACTACGTGGTCCATGTGGAACACGGCATCGGGCAGTATCACGGGTTGAAGGAGATTAATCAGGGCGACGGCAACGCCGAATTCATGCTGCTCGAGTATGCCGAGGGCGCGCGTTTGTATGTGCCGCTTACGCGCCTTGACTTGGTGCAGAAGTATCGGTCGTCTGAAGGCGCAAAGCCTCCCCTCAGCCATTTAGGAACTGCTCAATGGGCCAAGACCAAAGCCCGCATTCGCAAGGCCATGAAGGACATGGCTGACGAGCTTCTGAAGTTGTACGCAGAGCGGAAGACGGCGCAGGGGCATGCATTTTCGAAGGACAATGAGTGGCTGCGGGAATTCGAAGACGCCTTCGAATACAGCGAGACTGAAGATCAGGACCTTGCAATTGCAGACGTGAAGCGCGACATGGAAATGTCGCAACCCATGGACCGCTTGCTTTGCGGCGACGTCGGATACGGCAAAACGGAAATCGCGATGCGCGCAGCCTTCAAGGCGATCAGCGATAACAAGCAGGTCGCGGTTCTGGCGCCGACAACTGTTCTGGCGTTCCAGCATTACGAGACTTTCAAACAGCGGTTTGCCGCATTTCCCGTAAACATCGAGATGATTAGCCGGTTCCGCAGCGCCTGGCAGCAGAAAGAAATTCTGCAAAAGCTTGAGGCCGGCAAGATCGACATTTTGATCGGTACGCATCGGCTACTTTCGAAGGACGTGAAGTTCGCAGATCTCGGACTGCTGGTGGTGGATGAAGAACAGCGCTTTGGCGTCCGCCATAAGGAACGGCTGAAGCAGATGCGCAAACAGGTGGACGTTCTCACGATGTCGGCCACGCCGATCCCGCGCACCTTGCACATGTCGCTGGTTGGGCTGCGCGATATGAGCGTGATCGAGACACCTCCAAAAGACCGCATCGCCATTCAGACTGTGGTTGCAAGTTGGCAGGACAAGCTGATTCAGTCGTCGATTGAGCAGGAACTGGATCGTGGCGGACAGGTTTATTTCGTTCACAACCGGGTGGAGAGCATTTGGGAGATCGCGGCTAGGCTGCAGGAAATGGTGCCGCGCGCACGCATTCTTGTGGGCCATGGTCAGATGTCAGAAGGCGAATTGGAAAAGGTGATGCTCAAGTTTATGCATCACGAGGCGGACGTACTGGTTGCGACTACGATCATCGAGAATGGCCTTGATATTCCACTCTGCAACACCATTCTGATCAATCGTGCGGATCGTTTCGGGTTATCGGAGCTGTATCAATTGCGCGGCCGCGTCGGGCGTTCAAATCGTCGGGCTTATGCATATCTGCTATTGCCGCCGGAAATCCAGCTGGCACCAATTGCGCGGCGGCGGCTCGCGGCTTTGAAAGAATTCTCTGATCTCGGCGCTGGCTTCAAGATTGCGGCACTGGACCTGGAACTGCGCGGCGCAGGCAATCTGCTGGGCGGTGAACAGAGCGGGCACATCGAGGCTGTGGGTTTTGAACTTTACACACAAATGTTGGACCGCGCTGTTCGTGAGATGAAGGGCGAGGCAAGCCCGGAGGAGCGCCAGACTCAGCTCAATCTGGGGCTGAACATCCGCATTCCGGTGGAGTACATTCCGCAGGAGAACCAGCGTTTGCGGATGTATAAGAGGATCGCGGGAGTGGAATCGGAGTCGCAATTGGCCGACGTGCGTTCGGAACTGCAGGATCGCTATGGAGCGCCCCCGCCTGCGGTGCAGAATCTTCTGCAGTATGCTTCGTTGAAACTATTGTCGGGACGAATTGGCGTAGCGTCCGTCGAACGCAAGCGTGAACTCATCAGCATCAGATTCCGGGAAAATGCAGCCATCGACCCAGGCAAACTTGCAGCTTTCGTTTCATCCCAGTCCGGTGCGCAGTTCACGCCTGAGGGAGTCTTGAAATTCGTTTCCAAAAGCACCCGGGCAGAAGAGGTGCTGGAACAACTGCAGAACTTGCTCGAGCAGCTGGCGTGGGAAGTGGAGTTGCCGATTTCGTCATAGGCAGAGCAAGAGAAGTCTACCTCGATCCTAGAGGCAATCAAGTCTGTTCTCGTACCATATGAAGACGCTCCTTGCTGTTGTTCTATGTTGCGCATTCGGCTTTGAGTTTTGCGGGTGGGCCACCGATGCGTCCGCGACGAAAACAGGAGGAACCTCATCCGGTTTCGACAGGCTCGTCGACAGGTACTTCGACTCCTATTTCAAGTTCCATCCCACTGATGGCACCGATGCGGGATTTCATCAATATGACAGACGGGTGGAAGATTTTTCATCCCAGGCGATTCATGCTGAGATAGCTGAGCTGAAGAATTTTCAGAGCGAATTCAGCCAGTTTCAGCGGGCGCAGCTTTCCCAGGTCGGGCGTGGGGACTTCGAATATCTAGAAAACATGATTAACGCTCGGCTGCTCGATCTGGAAGCCGTCCAGCCGTGGAGGAAGGATCCGGATTTCTATACGCATGCGGTGAGCCGTGGCATTTTCCTGCTCATGAAGCGCAAGTTTGCGCCAGCGGAGGAGCGCCTGCGATCATTGATCGCGCGTGAGAAACAGATTCCAGGAGTACTGCAATCCGGAAGGCGCAATCTCAGTAATCCTCCACGCGTGTTTACGGAAGTGGCTTTAGAGCAGCTGCCCGATACCATCGAGTTTTTCCGCAAAGATGTGCCTGCTGCTTTTGAAGAGGTCAAAGACCCGCAGTTGCTGGGGGAGTTCAAAGTTGCCAATCAAAGTGCCGTTCGGGCTCTGACCAGTTATCAGAGTTTCTTGAAAGATGAACTATTGCCTGTCTCGAAAGGCGACTTTCGCATCGGGGTCGAGAATTTCCGTAAGAAGCTGCTGTACGAAGAGATGGTCGATATTCCGCTTGATCGCCTGCTTGAAATTGGCTATTCCGATTTGCGCCGCAATCAAGAACGGCTGAAGGATGTTGCGGGGCAAATTGATTCCGGCCACCCGGCACACGAAGTATTGGCCGAACTTGAGAGTGACCACCCCGCCCCGGATCAGCTACTCAAGGCGTTTCAAAACATTCTAGAGACAGTGCGCAAGTTCATAGAGCGAAAGCACATCATCAGTCTTCCTGGAGGTGTTGCTCCGACGATTGAGGAAACTCCACCGTTTGAACGTGCGCTGACTACGGCTGCTATGGATACGCCCGGAGTCTACGAAACCAAGGCCAAGGAAGCACTATTCAACGTGACGTTGCCGGATCCGGGCTGGACGGCAGCTAGGGTCAACGAGTGGATGGAGAGCTTCAACCGCGGAACCATGACCAGTACCGCGATTCATGAAGTCTATCCGGGGCACTTTGTTCAATTTCTGTGGTGGAACCAGGCTCCGACCAAGACACGTAAGCTGCTGTACGCAGACACCAATTCCGAAGGTTGGGCTCACTATTGCGAACAAATGATGCTTGATGAAGGCTATGGAGGAGGGGATCTCCGGTTGCGACTGGGCCAGTTGCAAGATGCACTATTGCGTGACGCACGCTTCATTGTGGGCATCGAAATGCACACCGGAAATATGACTCTGGATAACGGTACGCAGTTCTTCGTTAAGGAGGGTTACCAGCCACAAGCCACTGCTGAAGTTGAGGCAAAACGTGGAACATCGGACCCGACGTATTTGGTATACACGTTAGGAAAACTGCAGATCATGAAACTTCGTCAGGATTATGGTAAGTTGCGCGGGGATAGGTTCAGTCTGCAGGACTTTCATGATGATTTTATGCGCCAGGGCCCTGTGCCGTTGAAGATCATCCGCAAGGCAATGCTGGGAAATGACAGCCCCACACTATAAGCACTAAAACATTAGCCGCACAAGAACCAAGAGAATCGAGAATGAAAACGAGAGTTCGCAAGGCAGTATTTCCCGCGGCGGGGTTGGGTACACGCTTCTTACCCGCCACAAAGGCGCAGCCCAAGGAAATGCTGCCGCTGGTGGATAAACCAATCATCCAGTACGGCGTCGAGGAAGCGCTGGCGGCCGGCTGCGACCAGATCATCATCATCACAGGACGTGGCAAACAGGCGATCGAAGATCATTTCGACGTGAGCTACGAGCTCGAGAAGATGCTCGAGGAACGCAAGAAAACTGACTTGCTGAAAATCGTACGCGAGATCTCGGACATGATTCACGTTTCTTACGTCAGGCAAAAGGAGGCACTCGGCCTGGGACATGCAGTGCTGATGGCACGGGAACTGATCGGTGACGAGCCTTTTGCGGTGCTGTTGGCCGATGACGTGATTGATGCAAAAGTCCCTTGCCTGAAGCAGTTGATGAACGTGTTCGAGAAAACACAGTCTTCAGTCTTGGCCATGCAGGTGGTGGAAGGCCCGGCAATCTCGGCTTATGGTGTACTGAAGGGCAAGCCCGTAGACGGGTTTGATGGCCGGCTTCATCAGGTGTTCGACCTTGTCGAAAAACCTCGGCCAGAAAAGGCGCCCTCAAATCTCGCCATCATTGGCCGCTATATCTTGACCCCGACGGTTTTCGAGACGCTTTCCGAGATACAGGCAGGCGCAGGCGGCGAGTTGCAATTAACCGACGGACTTTGTCAACTTCTAAAGAGGGAAAAAGTGTACGGCTACGTTTTCGATGGAGTCCGCCACGATACAGGAGATAAACTCGGTTTCCTCAAAGCCACGGTTGAATTTGCTCTCAAGCGTCCAGATCTGGGTGGCCCATTGCGGGAATATCTTCGCGGACTAAAGCTCTAGCGGAAGTCTCCAGTTGCCCGTTCGCCTATTTCATGGCTTCACTCATCAGCAGATCATGATTGCATTCCTGATTAAGGCCCTGCTGGCGCAAGTATGTTGAAATCTGCGCCCAGTGCCGAATGCTGTGAGTAAGAGCCTGAGCGACCATCTTGCGTCGGCTGGCTTTCCATTCTCGGGCTCCTACGCGTATGACTTCGGCCCAGTCTTCTGGCTTCGCGTTGGCAAAAAACTCGCGGTAGACGTCGGTCGCTCTCTGCTAATGCCGAAGAGGTCGTCGAGCGAACTATTGGGAAACTTTTCGACGTCCACCTGCGGGTTGCCAGACACGGCGTTAGCAAAGAACAACTCCACCGCGAAGATATGCAGAATCAATTTCCGTACGCTTCCGGCGATGTCCAGTGGAAGATCTAATGCCTGCGGATGACGGGCGAAAAACCGTATCCAGCGCTGGTTCTCGCCTCGAAGATATTCGAGCAATTCGGAAAACTGGATTCCATCGGTCATCGAGGTCAGCGGCTGGCCTTCAGCTTTTTCGATTTCTCTTCAACGCTCCTCTCGAGTTTACGTTTATGATCCGCCATCTTCTGCGCCACCGTGTCATCAGAAAGCCCCAGAATTTGTGCCGCCAGGATTCCGGCATTGGTGGCGCCAGGCTTGCCGATCGCAACCGTGGCGACGGGAATGCCTGCCGGCATTTGTACTGTCGCGAGAAGAGAATCGAGACCATTGAGAGAAGTTGAAGGGATCGGCACGCCGATTACGGGAAGAGTTGTGTATGCGGCGATTACACCCGCCAGGTGCGCAGCGCCACCAGCACCAGCGATAATCACGTGGATCCCGCGTTCCGCAGCTTTGCGTGCAAACTCCGCTGTGCGATCAGGGGAGCGATGCGCGGAGGTTACGTCGATCTCGTACGGGATACCAAAGTCTTGCAGTGCTTTGCCTGCTTCTTGCATGACTTCAAGATCGGAGTCACTGCCCATGACGATTGAAACCAGGAGTTTGCTCATCTGCCTCCCCGTACCCCGATAGTAGCTATTTCTTCACAGCCCTGGCAGCAATGTCGTTCCGGTAATGCGCTCCTTCAAACCCGATCCGAGCGATGGCATCATACACGTGCTGGACGGCTGTCGAAATGTCAGCCGCCTTTGCTGTTACTCCTAAGACGCGTCCTCCCGAAGTGAAGTACGTGCCATCATGCTTCGCGGTACCGGCATGGAATACCTTTATCCCTTCCGATTTTGCAGTTTCTGCCAGGCCCAGGATTTTCTTGCCAGCTTCGAAGGTGCCAGGATATCCACCTGAACACATGACTACGCATACTGACGCATCCGATGACCAGCGAAATTCGCCATCACTTACTCTCCCCTCGATGGAGGCTTCCAGGGCCTCGGCGAGATCGCTCTCCAGACGCATCATAATCGGCTGTGTCTCGGGATCACCGAAGCGGCAGTTAAACTCGAGCACCATCGGACCACGCGCTGTCATCATCAAGCCACAGTAAAGGACGCCCTTGTAGTCTGTGCCTTCGGCTTTCATACCAGATATAACTGGTTGCGCGATGTGGTGGACGAGCCAGTCCCGCATCTGGTCGTCGAGCATGGTTTTTGTGGAATACGCGCCCATGCCACCGGTATTGGGGCCGGTGTCGCCATCCCCAACGCGCTTGTAATCCTGGGCAGCCACCAAAGGCGCAACACGTTCTCCGTCGCTGATTACCAGGAACGAGATCTCTTCCCCTTTTAAGCACTCTTCAATAATGACTTTGGAGCCTGCTTCACCCAGCATCTTGCCGCTCAGCATATCCGCCGAAACGGATGTAGCCTCTTCTCTGTTCCTAGCGATCACTACTCCCTTGCCGGCCGCGAGTCCGTCCGCTTTCACAACCACTGGTGTGTGGAAATGTGATAAGGCTTTTTGTACGTCATCGACCGAATTGCAGACCGCGTAGTGAGCGGTGGGAATGTAGTGCCTCTGCAAAAACGCCTTGGCAAAGCTCTTGCTGGATTCGAGCCGCGCGGCAGCCTTGGTAGGTCCGAAGATTCTCCAGCCTCGGCGACTAAACTCGTCTACTACGCCCAAGGTCAGCGGCAGCTCCGGTCCAACTACGGTCAAATCGGGACGAATGCTGTTACCCAGAGCCAGCAGAGAATCCAGATTTTTCACATCGACCGGCAGGCACTCGGCTTCTTCTGCTAAGCCTCCGTTGCCGGGAGCGCAGTAGAGTTTTGTCACGCGGGACGATTGGCGCAGTTTCCACGCCAGCGCATGCTCGCGTCCGCCACTGCCAATTATGAGAACTTTCATACCAGAGAGAGACAGGTTAGGAGTAGGAGGGAATGATGTCAAACGGGCCAGAACGTTCAGAGACTCAATATCTTACGAAAGCCATCGTTACTCAGCCCATTTACCGAGGCAGAGTGACATTAAGAGAGGGAAAGAATGCTTGACTTATGGGACGGAAGGGGTAGCATATATATATCACCTCCGATCCAATTCAGGATCGAATGGGCCGATAGCCAAGGAAAGTCACCGCTTCTTGGTTGCCGGCCCATTTAAATGTTTCGGCTGGATTACGAAGGGTTGTACCCGTCGGACGACTGACTCTGGGACTTCCACCTCAAGTTCCACCAAGCCATCCCTATAGTCCCTGCCATAGATTCGGGCTCGCGCCTCCAGCATTGCCAGCACCTTACCTTCTTTCTGAGGGACACGAAGCTGCACTCGGCGCACCGGATCTTCGGAAAGCGTCTCGTCCACGCGCTCCAGCAACGTGCTTAGGCCGACGCCCTTTGCTGCGGAGATATGTATGCTGTCGACGCTATCCAGCAGCGCCTGCTTGCTTGCCGGCGGAAGCAAATCAACCTTGTTCATCACTTTTAATCGCGGTTTGCCCTCCGCGCCTAATTCCTGAAGGACTCGCTCTACTTGCTCGTCCTGCTCCGCTGAAAGATCGCTGCTCGCATCGGAGACATGCAGGATCAGAGCTGCCCTCTGCACTTCCTCAAGGGTTGCGCGGAATGCCGAGACCAGCGTGTGCGGCAGGTTGCGGATGAATCCGACGGTATCGGAGAGCAGAGCCTTGCGCCGGGACGGGAGCGTCACAGCGCGGATCGTTGGGTCCAAGGTGGCAAACATTCGGGGCGATGCGACCACTTCCGATTGTGTCAGTGCATTGAACAGGGTGGATTTCCCGGCATTCGTATAGCCCACCAGCGCTACTGTCGCGATCGGTACGGACTCGCGCCGCTGGCGCTGCTGTGCACGAATGCGCCGTACATTTTCGATTTGCTGCTTTACATGCCGGATTCGTCGATAGATCTTGCGGCGATCCGTTTCCAGCTGAGTTTCGCCTGGACCGCGGGTCCCGATGCCGCCACCGAGTTGCGACATCTCTGCGCCGCGTCCGCCCAAGCGAGGCAGCAGGTACTCCAGTTGCGCCAATTCCACTTGCAACTTTCCTTCTCGCGTGCGGGCATGGCGGGCAAAAATGTCGAGGATGAGTTGAGTGCGATCGACTACTCGCGTGTGAACTGCTGTCTCAATATTGCGTTGCTGCGATGCCGTCAGATCATGATCAAAGATCAATAAGTCGGCGAAGATCGATGCAGCAGCTCCGCCGATCTCCTGCAACTTCCCTCGGCCAATCAGGGTGGCAGGATCGGGCTTGTCGCGACGCTGCAGGAACTCTCCGGCAATCTCTGCGCCGGCACTGATGGCCAAAGATCGCAACTCTTCCAACGATTCTTCCGGGCTGAATCTGAGAGCAGTCACGTGTTTGGCCGCCGCGCCATTGCTCTGCGCGTCGCGTGCGGCTATAGCGCCTTCGGTGAGGGATGCTCCCTTGGGGATGCCTGCGCGAGACGAGCGACGGCTGTATTCAATTCCCACCAAAAAAGCGCGTTCTGCGGAGCGATTGTTGCAAAATAGGTGCGTGCGACGGCGTTTTGTCGGGAGTTCCGGATTACGCAAAGGAGGGATTCTCAATTCGGAATACCAGGGATGCCGGACGAGGCAAGCTGAACCCAAGGATCATTCGTTCACAAAGTATAGCCTTCGTGGCTGCAATGCAGAGACACTTATTGCTTAAGCCTGCAGCTACCCGTCCGTCCCTGAGGCTCGCGATTCGGTCGTGGCCTCCGTAGAGGGTGCGGTGGTCGTCGCCGGAGCAGCTACAACGGTTGGCCGCTCGGAGTGTCCGTGCGCCATCCGCCCCATGGCGACGGTCGAAATGGCATGTTTAAAGATCAACTGCTCCTGGTTGTTCGTCTCCAGCACTACCGAGTACTTATCGAAAGAGCGGATGCGGCCTGCAAGCTTGACTCCACTCAGCAGGTAGATAGTGATATTGCTGCGCTCCTTGCGGGCCGTATTAAGGAAGGAATCCTGAATGTTTTGCGCCGGCTTGTTGTCCATAGCCGATCTCCTTGGTTGTTGACTGCCAGCAGCTCCGGCGCGGGCAAAATGCGTCCGTGCAGAGCGGGGGATAATCGTGGCAGCGGCGTTGGGCAACGCTGCCCGATAACCTTCGTACAATACGGTGTTGTCTGGCGGTTTTCAAGCTTGGTTTTGTTACGAGTGCCCCAATTTTCTGGAATTGCCTTTTGAATTCGCAGGATCTCAGCGGTTAAATGCTTTGGTCGTCAACAGAACAGAAACATCTAAAAACCGCAAAGCTCGCTAAGAAAAGCCGAAAAGGACGCAAAGGTTGCTAAAGACCAAATGGAACTCTGGTGATTCCTTATCCATAAACGGAACTGGTCTGCATCGATAGCACTCCGTGATGCGGGATGGGGTGGCCATTGTCGCGCGCTCTTGATTTACAATGAATTCGATTCAGCACTCATCTGGAGGATTTCTTATGAAGCTCACCCCTGGAAAACTGTCCGGACTCAAGCGGGTTTCAAACGATCGTGGCGTGATTGCTGCGGCGGCCATGGATCAGCGGGGCTCGCTGCAGAAGGCGCTGAGCAAAGAAAAAGGATCAGCGGTTGGTGACCGCGAGATGGAGGAATTCAAGTCGCTGGTAACCGAGGTTCTCACGCCGCATGCGAGCGCGATTCTCCTCGATCCGGAATGGGGGCTGCCAGCTTCGAAGCGCCGGGCCAAGAATGCGGGCCTGCTACTGGCGTATGAAAAAACCGGGTACGACAAGACCGGTCCAGGCCGCCTGCCGGATCTGCTCGATCTTTGGTCGGCCAGGCGGCTGAAAGAGGCGGGCGCGGATTGCGTGAAAATTTTGCTCTATTACACGCCTTACGATCCCAAGGACGTCAATGACAAGAAGCATGCCTGGGTGGAGCGCATTGGCGATGAGTGCCGGGCCAATGACGTCCCATTTTTCCTCGAGTTTGTTGGATATGAGGAAGGTGCAGACGAGAAGGGCTTGGATTACGCAAAGAAGAAGCCGCAGATCGTCCTTGATAGCATGAAAGAGTTCAGCAAGGAGCGCTATGGGGTCGATGTTCTGAAAGTCGAGGTTCCGGTCAACATGAAGTTCGTGGATGGGGCGAAGGTCTATGCCGGACAGCAAGCCTACAGCAAGCAGGAGGCGATGGCGCTATTCCGCAAGGCTGCTGCCGTCGCGAGCAAGCCGTTTATCTATCTTTCTGCGGGTGTGAGCAATCCGGAGTTTACTGAGGCTCTGGAGCTCGCCGCCGAGGCTGGGGTTAAGTTCAATGGTGTGCTCTGCGGGCGGGCGACGTGGAAGGACGGCATCCCGGTGTACGCGAAGCAGGGCCCCGACGCGTTCCGCAAATGGCTGCAGGGCGAGGGCGTGAAGAACATCAATAATGTGAATGAGCGACTTAAGGCGGCTTCCTCGTGGTATCCGATTTACGAGGCCGAACCTGTGATGGCTGGTGCATAAGCATCCTATTTATCCATGAGCTTGCAGTCGTACTGTCAAGAGACAGAACTGCAGCCCATTAACGCAGATTCCGCGGAAGTTCTAGTATTTCAAGCCCGCCGCGAGCACAGGAATGTAATCTCTTCTGACAAAATTTGGAGCCTCCCTAGGCTAGAATCTCCTGCGATGAAACATCTGCGTCTGTTCTCATCTAACGCACTCATCGTGAGTGCATTGCTTTTTGCCGCATCAGAAATAAAATTAGACCCTCTTCCTGCCCCTCTCTCGAACAACGCGGTTGCCCAGGTAAAAAGCCGTGGCGCGCTCTATATCTTCTCCATGATGGGAATCGGCCCAAAGAAAACTTGGGACGCGATTTCAAACGCCGCCTACGTGCTGGACCCGGACACTGCAAAATGGTCGGAGATGCGTTCGGTTCCTGGAACTGCCGGGCGCATCGCCGCGGTAGCGGCGGGTGCGCGTGAGCACGTTTTTCTATTTGGTGGTTATGTCGTGGATGGGCAAGGCGGAGAAACTACCGTACACGACCTCAACGTGTATGAGCCTCTGACGGATCGCTGGTTCCGTGGTGCAGATCTGCCCGTCGCTGTGGACGATTCAGTCGCCGGAGTTTATCGAGATCGTTACATTTATCTGGTGAGCGGCTGGTCGAAGAACGATGCCGTGCGCGATGTCCAGCTCTATGATGCAGAGAAGAACAAGTGGTCTCAAGCCACGCCCATACCGGGTACACCCGTATTCGGCCATGCCGGAGGATTGACGGGTGACACGATCGTGTATGTCGACGGCGCTTACAAGAACTCGGCCTCGGACCGGCCCAAATATGTGGTCTCCGATGAGTGTTGGATGGGAAAGATCGATCACCACGATGTCACTAAAATTCAGTGGAGCAAGTTGCCTCCTCACCCAGGTTCGGCCAGGTATCGCATCGGTGCCGGTGGGTCAGAGAAGGATCAAATGGTTTACTTCTCCGGCGGATCGACTACTGCCTACAACTTCAACGGGATCGGGTACGATGGCCAGCCTGCCGAACCGTCTGCCATCACCTTTGCTTTCAACTTGAAGGGAGACAAGTGGGAGACCATCAACCCTGAGACTCCGAATCCCACCATGGATCATCGCGGACTGCTGGTGTTATCCGATGCATTGGTTCTGATCGGCGGGATGGAAAAAGGCCAGCAAGTGACGGCCAGAATCACCACTCTTCCCAAGCGACCGACTCCGAAATGAGAGTGGCCGCGGCTCAAAGCAACTTTGCATTGACTCTAGGGTTTTATTAAAGGTAGGTTTGCTTGAGACCGATGGCTTCCCTGAAGCGATGGCGCTGGGTGCTCTTGATGATGGAACTGGCTCTTTTTGCCATTATCCTCATCCACCCCAATGTAGATCTGCCGGAGTTCACTTTCCGCTCTGGATATGCGCCTGTTACAGCCAAACTCCGGTTTAGTGTCACGCCAGTAATGCTTTCGAGCCTCGTGGCCTCACCAATCCTCCCAAGTCCGGCCATTTCCGAGAAGGTCAGTGGGTCCGGACCCAGAACGTCGAAAACTCTTGATCTGCGCCTCGCTTTACTCTGCACGCTGATCTGCTAGTCGGTGAATCCCTAACTCACTCTGAAAAATAAGTAAAGTTGCTCCGCGCTTTTGGGCGTGCTTCGGACGGTCGCGCGGAGTCAGGGGGCAGCCGCTCCGGTTGGAACGCGCCCGGTTTCAGGAGAGGAGCCTGGCCGTCCAACTGTCGATTGGCTGCCCTAGTCTGTGCGAATAGAGTTCGGGCTATCGTGCTCGCGCCAGGACGAGTGTGACGTCATCCGGTTGTTCTTTGTCACCGATCCAGTCATCGACTGCCGCCGTGACAATTTCGGTAATGCGAACCAGCGGCAGATCCCGGTTCTGGCGCACTAGGGAGACGAGGCGGGCTTCCCCGAACTCTCCAAAATCATTCTCCGGTTCTGTGACACCATCACTATAGGCGAGAAAAACCTCTCCTCGACGAAGCGGGACGGTCGCTTCCTGGTAGTCCATCCCGTCGAAGAGGCCGACCACGGTTCCACCCTTTTCGAGCCGGCGCACGCTGCCGTCTTCGCTCAAGATGAGTGGGGGCAGGTGCCCGGCGTTGCTATAAGTAAGCTTCCGCTCCTGTGCATCGTAGATTCCGAGAAATAGAGTCGCGTATTTTTCCGTTGGCGTACTCATATAGAGCTGGTGATTGAGCAAAGAGAGCAGGGCTCCAGGGGAGACTTCGACCCCCGGAAACTCGGGCATAGCGCTGGATCGTGGCACCGCTCCCACCGCCAGCGCTTCACGCAAAATGGGGATCCCTTCCAAGCTGTAAGCGCGAACCGCGGAGTGGATAGTAGCCATGAGCAACGCAGCGGAGATCCCCTTGCCGCTGACGTCACCCACGGCGAGGACCAACGTATTCGCGTTCAGGTTCAGGAAGTCGTAGTAGTCGCCACTAACGGTCCGGGCTGGACGACAGAAACCGTGTACTTCGAGTGACTCGATTTGTGAAATATGCTGCGGAAAAAGCTGCGCCTGGACTTCCTGCGCGATCACCAGCTCATTCTCGAGGCGTTGTTTGGCCTTCTGCTCCTCGATCAGCTGCTGGATGGACGTTGTCATGGAATTAAATGACATTGCCAGCGCAGCCAGTTGGTCATCTGATCTAATCGGAACTTTGTGGCTGAAGTCGCCGCGGTTGACGTGCTTGGTGGCCTCATAGAGTTGAGCCACTGCCCCCGTTACGGAGCGTGTGAGCCGGGTGCCGGCCCAAAGTGCCAACAACACGATCACGGCGAACGCGATCACGATGATCACCAGAATGTATTCCACCCCAATTGCGAAGCTGCCGAGAGAAGCGAAGAGATGGGCATAAACCGCAGAAGGGCGCGTTTCCACCCGCAAGGCGAAAGCTTTTTGCTGGTCTCCATTTTCCCAATCCATCACCGGGAGTGGAGTGGCAAACGTAATTACACGATCCAGAATTCCTGAAGCAGGCGGCAGATTTCCCGCAGCAAACAATGGATGCAGGTTTGTCCCGCCGGCGTTTGTCGCGGCCCCATTCTTATTTACGGGTTCGTGACCTGGGGCATACAGCGTAATCTCCCCGAGGCTTCCAGCTATTTTCGTCAATAGGTTGCGGTCCAATGGTTCGCTGCACACGACCGTCAATACGTGAGAACCTGTGTTCAGTCTCGCGACCGCGCGCAAATACACGTTGTCCCGGTCACTGACGATCACCGCGAAGCTGGATCTCAGCCAAGCTGGGAGCGAAACTGGTGTGGTGTCGGCGTCACCACCGCAGGCGAGCATTAGCTTTTCATGGTCCCAGGCGCACACCTGGCGGACCGCCCACTCCCGATCGGCGCGCTTCAATCCTGCAAGTGATTCCGCCGTCGGCGGCTGTTCCCTTGCCACGTGAGCTGCCAGTTCATGCGCGATGGCCGCATTTGCCGACGCCAGGCTTTGCAATCGGGTGTTCAACTCGGATGTAACCACGAAGTTGGCAAACTGTCCGCCAAACCCATAGAGGATGAATGCCATCAGTATCAGCAATACAGCCGGAATGACTCCGATGAATACATAAGTCACGATCAGGCGGTGGCGCAAACGCCATAAGAGGCGGGCCTTCGTCCAGCGAATCCCCACTGCGGAAAATAGAACGGATACAACACAGCTAAGCAAGATGACCCATATGCGTAAGCTTTGTCCGTAAGAAGCCCTGAGCAGATTAAGAACTGTGTGTAAAAGAAATAGAAACAGGTCCAACGCGAGCAGGTATGAGGCAAACCGCGCCAGACGAGTGGTGGGCAGCAAACCGGCAGCGGCAAGACGGAAACGGAGGCTGCGCAACGGAAGCTGCATGAGCAGATGATTATAGGACGCAAGGAGTCGTGCCGACTTCCCGACGCGGAGCGGGGAACTGGACCATGCTCGCTGTCCGGCTGCTGGCGGCGCAGCGAGCCCAGGCGCATTGACCTGCGATGCTGCGCCGGAGTAATCTGCCCGAATCTGCCTCTGGGCAGACACCCACAGCATGCAACTGAGACCACTTGCCACCCTGCCGCAAATTTTTCTTAGTCACGTGAAACAAGGAGAAACATGAGTACTGGTTATCGCAGTATGGATCGTCGCAGTTTCCTGGGTACAGTAACCGCCGCCACAGTAATGGGCCGCCGACTCGCCTGGGCAGCGGAGAGGCACAAGATCAACAAGATCGGATTACAGCTCTACACGGTGCGCGGTGAAATAAAGAACGACTTCGATGGTACGCTGGCCAAGGTTGCCGCTGATGGCTACAAGGAAGTTGAACTCGCCGGCTTCTCAATCGATACGGGCAAAGTGACGTACTTCGACCGTAGTCCGCAGGATCTGAACGCCGCGCTCAAGAGCCATGGGCTGACTGCTCCATCCACTCACGTGAGCTTTCAGGCTCTTCAGCCGGATAATTTTGCCAAGGTGATCGAAGCCAGCAAGGTGCTTGGACACGAATACATCGTGAATCCCTGGATCGATGATGATGCCCGGAAAGGCCCGGACGGCTGGAAGCACGCGGCACAAACTCTCAATCGCGCTGGCGAGATGAGCAAGAAAGCGAGTTTTCAGTTTGCTTACCATAATCACTGGTTTGAGTATGTCCCTGAGAATGGCAAGATGCCATATGACATTCTGTTGGAGGAAACCGACCCGAAGCTGGTAAAGATGGAATTGGATCTCTGCTGGATCGCCGTGGGACGCCAGGACCCGCTCAAGTACTTCGACCGCTATCCTGGACGATTTCCGCTGGTCCATGTGAAAGACCTGACCAAGCTTCCGCCGGCCCCGACTGCAGGTGGACAAAATTACGGCGACAAGTTGGAGGAAATGACAGAAGTAGGCAGCGGAATGATCGATTGGAAGCACATTTTCGCCCATTCACAAAAGGCTGGTATCAAGCATTATTTTGTGGAGCACGACAATCCTAAATCTCCGTTCGATAGCATTAAAGCCAGCAGTCAGTATCTGGCGCAATTGCGTTTCTAGCGACCTTCGAGAGACGATCCTTCATGCCTCAGGTAATTCGCTCCCCCAAGGTATACGACGTTTGCATCATCGGATCAGGCGCGGCTGGCGGTACGGCGGCGAAAATCCTGACCGAGGGCGGATTGAGTGTGGTGATGCTCGAAGCCGGCGGACCGCTGAACCCTGAAAGAGACTACAAAGAGCACGTCTGGCCTTATCAGCTTCCTCATCGCGGCGCCGGTATTGGCGGCAAGTTCCGACAAGAGTTGAATAACGAGTTTCTGGCGCCGAATGGTTTCTGGGAGATCGAAGGTGAACCGTACACTTCCGCCCCAGGATCACGATTCCGCTGGTTCCGCTCGCGCATCGTGGGTGGACGTACGAATCACTGGGGCCGAATCGCGCTTCGCTTTGCTCCTGTCGATTTCAAAGCAAGATCCACAGACGGGATGGGAGACGACTGGCCCATTAACTACGAAGAACTCGCGCCCTACTACGACAAAGTCGAATCCTACATTGGAGTCTTCGGCACAAAGGAAAATATCCCCAGCGCTCCGGACGGAGTTTTTCTTCCGTCCCCTCCGCCGCGATGCACGGAACTTCTGATCAAGAAATCTTGCGATAAGTTGAACGTGCTGTGCGTGCCCTCGCGACTGGCGATTCTTACCAAGCCGCTGAACAATCGATTACCTTGCCACTACTGCGGACAATGCGGGCGCGGATGTTTGACTGCGTCAAACTTCAGCTCGAGCCAAGTCATGCTGCCTCCCGCAGAGGCCACGGGGAGGTTCACTCTGATCACGAACGCGATGGCCCGCGAGATCGTGGTCAGAAACGATGGCAAGGCGCAGGCCGTCAGCTATATCGACAAGAATTCGAGTAGCGAAAAACGGGTGTACGCCAAAGCCTTTATAGTCGCGGCGAGTGCGTGTGAGTCAGCACGCCTGCTTCTAAATTCGCGTTCAAGTCTGTTTCCTGATGGCCTGGCGAACTCCTCAGGCGCAGTCGGACGTTATTTGACCGACACAGTCGGAAGCTGGGCAGGCGGTTATTTCCCGCAACTGGAGAAGATGCCTCGCCACAATCATGATGGTGTTGGCGGCATGCATGTGTACATCCCCTGGTGGAAGTTCGATCGCAAGAATGAGTTCCTACGCGGTTACCACATGGAAATCTGGGGTGGCCAGGGGATGCCCGGACCGGGCGAGTTTGATGGTGTCTGCACGGAATTTGAAGGATACGGTGCTGCTCTGAAACAGAGGTGCCGCACCCGCTACGGCACATTCATCGGCATTGCGGGGCGCGGCGAGATGATTCCCAACCAGCACTGCTACTGCGAGATCGATCCCGATGTCGTCGATCAGTGGGGCATTCCGGTGCTGCGGTTCCACTGGCAATGGGGCGAGAACGAACTCAGGATGGCCAGGGATATGCAGGAGACCGTTCGCTCCATCATCGAAACCGCAGGCGGAACATTCTTCACTACGGCAGTTCCCAACGGGTCACCGCCCTACGGCATTGCCGACGGTGGTGTGATCATTCAC
>QIAA01000196.1 GCA_003224905.1 Acidobacteriota bacterium | reverse complement strand
GTCACTTAGCCGGGCAACTGCTTCGGAATACAATCGCGCTGGGGAGGAAAGATTATGGCGATCTTTAATGAAGGGCGTGGCCGAGTAATCGACGCCACCCCCAACCCGGTATTCCGTCTGCTGGGGATTGCAATTGCTGCATTCTTGCTGGTCATCCTGCTGTTTGCGTCTGTTGCGAAGGTGGACTCCGGCCGAGTTGGAGTGCTGACATTATTTGGACGAGTCACGGGAGAGATTTTGCCCGAGGGCGTACATCTCATCAATCCCTTCAAAGCAAACAATGAAACATCCATTCGCACACAGGAGATTAAGGAATCCGCCAGCGTGCCTTCGGCCGAAGGGTTGGTTATGAATCTGGATACTTCGCTGATTTACCACCTGAATCCCGAAAAGGCTGCCGAGGTATATCAGAAGATCGGACCAAACTACCTCGCGGTGCTCATCGAACCCAATCTTCGCGCCGCCATCCGCGAGTCCACCGCCTCCCACAGCGCCAATGCGCTCTATACCGGCGAACGGGAAATGGTCGCCAAGCAGATTTTCGATCAGCTCTCCCAGAAGCTCGGCGAACGCGGTATTACCGTTGAAAGCGTGCTTTTAAGGGACATTCAGCTGCCCAACTCTCTCAAGGTCTCAATCGAGTCCAAGCAGCAAGCCGAGCAGGAAGCCCTCGCCATGAACTTCCGCCTGCAGAAAGAAAAACAGGAAGCCGAACGCAAGCGCATCGAAGCTGCCGGAATCCGTGACTTTCAGCAGATCGTAGCCCAGGGCATCAGCCCGGCGCTGCTGGAATGGAAAGGCATTGAAGCGACAGAAACGCTCGCTAAGAGCGGCAATTCAAAAGTCGTAGTTATCGGCAATTCAAAAAATGGCTTGCCCCTGATTCTGGGACAATAACGATGTGAGACTCACATTCAGACCCGGTATTCTGTGCCTCCGCTGCTTGAACTCTCAAACCTGCGCGTCGAATTTCCTGCACCAATTCACGTAAAGACACGTGAAGTGGCTGCCAGTCTTGTCGCGGTTCGAAATCTCGCTTTCACGATTGCGCCGGGCGAAGTGGTCGGTCTCGTCGGAGAATCGGGTTCCGGAAAATCAGTCACTTCGCTCGCCATCATGCGCCTGCTTCCTCCTGAGGCCCGGGTCAGCGGCGAAATTCTCTTCTCCAGCGAGAGCGGCCTACGCAACTTGCTTCAACTTCCCGCAGAAGAAATGCGCCGTTTGCGTGGCAACCAGATCGCCATGATCTTCCAGGAGCCGATGACTGCTTTGAACCCCGTGATGCGCGTTGGAGATCAGATCGCGGAAGCTGTTCTCGCGCACCAGGAGATCAGTAAACAAGAGGCTTGGAACCGCTCCATTGGCGCGATGCGGGACGTGCGCATTCCCGAACCTGATCGTCGTGCCAGCGACTATCCTCATCAGCTCTCGGGCGGCATGCGTCAGCGAGTCATGATCGCCATAGCGATTGTGAATCGCCCCCAGTTGCTGATCGCCGACGAGCCGACCACCGCACTGGACGTCACTATCCAGGCACAGATACTCGAACTGCTCGCCGATCTCCGGCGCCGCTTCGGACTGGCAATTCTGTTCATATCCCATGATCTGGCGGTGGTCTCTCAGGTCGCCGACCATGTAGCAGTCATGTATGCAGGCAATCTGGTGGAACTTGCCCCCAAGCAGGCAATCTTCCGGGCGCCGGCGCATCCATATACGAGAGGTTTGCTGAATGCCGTGCCTACGTTGCGCTCTGACCGGAATCAGCCACTTCGAACCATTGAAGGCACAGTACCGCCACTGCATGCAGCTCCGCCGGGATGTCCATTCGAGCCACGGTGCGAACTCCGAATTGCCGACTGCAGCCGTGCCTTGCCGCCGCTCGTAGAACTGGCATCGAGCCACTGGGCCAGGTGCCCAGTAGTCAGCGGCAAATCCATATTTGAAGCCGGATCCCAACCCTGAGTTAGACCTTTGCGAGAAAACTGGGAACCGAGAACATGCAACTGAGAACTGCGATTGCCCACCCGCAATCCCCGCAAGCAGTGTGTACGTGGTTTCCGACACCTGCTGCAGACTATAATCGCGGGTTTGTCCGGTGAACTGTGCACGTTCTTCTACTCAGTGACATCCACAGCAACCTCGAAGCGCTAGAGGCCTGTCTTGCAGCCGCCCCGGCGTACGACGTCGCCGTGAACCTCGGAGACGTCGTAGGCTACGGCGCCAGTCCCAACGAGGTAATTGATCGCTCACGCAATCTGGGAAAGTTTTTCGTGCGAGGAAATCACGATAAAGCTGCCGCTGGCCTCACCGAATTAAAGGAATTCAATCCCATCGCTGGATTGGCGGCGCTCTGGACGCGCGAGCACTTGAACCCCGAGAATCTGGAGTGGTTGCGAACCCTGCCCCATGGGCCCATCCAGATTGAAGATTTGCCAGGCATCCAGTTCGTTCATGGCTCTCCCGTTGACGAAGACGAATACGTAGTCACATTGCGTGATGCCATTGAGCCGCTCCTGCTCTCTGCCGCGACCATAACCTTCTTCGGACACACGCACCTTCAGGGAAGCTTCTCCTCGAGCCAAGTGGCCACAGACGTTTTCCGCCCCGAATATAAGACCGTGGGTCAAAGCGAGAGCGCACAATTTCCCTTGAAGGTGGGCCTGCGCTACCTGATCAACCCGGGCTCAGTCGGCCAGCCGCGTGACGGAGACTGGCGCGCGGCCTTCGCGCTCTACGACTCCGATAGCCGCATCGTGAGCTTTCACCGCGTACCCTATAACCTGAAGCGTGCGCAAGACCGTATTCTGGCGGCAAACTTGCCGCAGCGGCTGGCCACACGTTTAGCCGCGGGAAGATGACAAATAATCAGAACAATGTGACAACCTACTTCGTGTTAATGGCGTGTAATTGACGGTTAATAGAGAAGCATTGCCTATTCATTCTCTGCCAAGAAACACGTTAACTTTTTTAGCCAAACCAGAGCCGATGAAGTCAACACTCTCGGTCTCAGGCCCCTGCTAAACTCATTTTCCAGTAGATGATTGCTCCGTTTGCATTACAAAGACGCGAGTGCGTGAGCGCGAGTAGGGTGCTCATCCTTTTGTTAGCAAGTTGCAGCGCAAACCTTTTGGCACAGTCGATTAATGAAAGCAGTTCTAAAATCGTTAGGCCGGCGGGATTTCCGGCGGCGGTACCGGAATCCACTTCCGATGTTGCGCGAACAGAAGAACGCGAAGCGACGCGATCTGCGCTCACATTAGGGCCGGGAGACTTGCTCGAAGTAAACGTCTACGGGGTTCCCGAACTTACCACCAAGGCGCGCGTGGGTAACAACGGCGATGTCTACCTCCCTCTGATCGATTACGTCCACGTGGCGGAACTCGGTCTCGACCAGGCTCAGGCGATCATCGAAAAGCGCCTGTCCGATGGTGGTTTCGTCAAGGATCCACACGTAACTTTGTTTGTTGATGAATTCGCCTCTCAGCGGGTCAGCTTGCTGGGCGAGGTCGCCAAGCCTGGGCAGTATCCTCTCCTCGGGGAACAGCGGTTGTGGGACGTGATCTCCGCAGCGGGTGGATTTACCGAAAAAGCGGGACGCAGCATAATTATTACCCGCAAAGCAAGGCCCGAGTCGCCTGTGACTGTGGCTCTGTCACGAAATATTACTGAGAACCCGGCGGCGAACGTAGAAGTTGTACCCGGCGATATCATCGTCGTGCCGAAAGCTGACATCGTGTACGTGGTGGGCGATGTACAGAGGCCAAGCGGCTTCTTCCTCGATAATCAAAACTTGACGGTGCTCAAAGCGGTTGCGCTCACAGGCGGAGTAAACCGCAGCGCCAAAATGAACGGCACAAAAATTATTCGCAAAACACCCGATGGGTTAACTGAGTTGCCCGTGCCGTTGAAGAAAATTTTTGCAGCCAAGGCCGCGGACGTCTCGTTACAAGCCGACGATATTCTTTTTATTCCGGCGGGCACCGCCAGGATTGCGGCTGGGCACGTGGCCCAAACCGCGCTGCAGTCAGCTATGGGAGTTGCGGTTTTGGCAGCGCGCTAGTGGATCTCACGCGGCAGCTGACTCCTCAACACCACTCTTGAGTACGCGTTCCAATACACCGAGGTACTGCTCAGCAGTTCTGTGGCGAGAAGAATATTTCACGATATGGCTTCTGCCGTTTCTGCCAAGTGATTCCCGCAGAACCGGACGCGACGCGAGATATATCGCAGCTCCCGCCAACTCCATCGCATTCTCAGGCGAAAAGCAAACCCCAGCCCCAGCCTTATCCAAGATCTGCTTTGCCTGTCCTTCCACGCCCAGGATTACAGGGCGGGCACAGGCCATGAACTCCAGCATCTTGCTGGGAATAACTGTCTTGAAGAGTTCGCTTTTCTTGAGCAGAACAAGACAAGCGTCTGAAGCCGAGATATAGGTGGGTATGATTTCTCTCGGCTGTTGATCCCTAAAAATAATGTTGCTTAGGTTGCGTGAGGCCGCCAAAGAGACGATGTGTTCTTTCTCCGCACCTTCGCCAACGATCAGAAACGAAACTTCAGGCGATGAATTCTGGAGCAGTACCGCTGCCTCAATCAAAGTTTCCAAACCGTGCGCCATTCCAATGGTGCCGATGTAGGAGACTACGAACTTCCCAGCGAGTCCGAGTCTCTCGCGGAGTGCAGCAGACTCACCATGCGGGTAAAAGACGTTGGTTTCCACCCCATTTTCGACCACAGAGATTTTTTCCGGCGGGACGTGCCAGTATTCAACCAAGTAGTCTTTGAAAGCGCGGGTAACTACGACGATATGGTCCGAAGTGCGGTACAAGAACCCTGCGATCCGGCTCAATGAGCGATGCAGGAGAGAGTCGCGACCGCCCATGCCCACTGCAGCCATGGACTCCGGCCACAGATCGCGCACTTCGAAAACGAATCGCGAGCCTTTGCAGCGGGCCAGCCACCAGCCAGAAAGTCCCACGAGCAGCTGCGGGGATGAGGCGATTACCACATCGTGAGGCGCCAGGCGCAGGCCGGCAATGGCGGAAGAAATGCAAAACGAGCTGTAGTTCAACATCCGCTCGTAAGCCTTTCGGTTCGGAAAGGGCAATAGCCACGTGCGAACAACGTTGACTCCATCCGATTTTTCTCGGATCGAGAGGCGCCACATCTTGGGGCGGTATTCGCGAGGCACGACTCCAGTCGGGTGATTGGGAAATCCAGTCAGCACTGTTACATCGTGGCAGTCCCTGACCCAGTACCTGGACAACTCCGAAGCGCGAGCCGCAGGCGCTCCCATCTCCGGGGGAAAATATTGTGAAAGGTAGAGAATCTTCACGGGTCAGTAGTAGCAGAGCTTGAACGCGCTCTTGTAGCACAAAGCACGAGTACGCTTTGCGCGGCTGGATATGTAATGTTGCCAACAATCTGCATAGCGCGAGAAGACTTCGTCACCTGTCAAGCGGTACATGACATTCAATTGCGCGATATGCAATCGGTGGTAGAAAGGACTCGCAATCATCGGCAGCAGCGTGCCCGATTGCTCATAAAGCGACCAGAAACCCAGGTCATAGCAAGGGAGATTTCTGCGAAGGGTGTGAACGGCTTCTTTAAAAAGTTGCCGGGCGGTAGTGTCCTGTGTTGACAGGAAATAGTCGTAGACGCCCCATATCGCCCACATGAATCCATTCAGAATATGCGTAGGCGGATTGACGACATACTCCTCGAACCAGATGTCGTCTTTATCGATGACAGTCACGCCGCCTTCGTGGACTCGTTTCAGAAAGCTGCCGAAAGCGCGCTGAGCAGTGTCCATATAGCGAGACTCGCCGGTTTCACGCGCAGCACGCACCAGCAACGAGATTCCCTGCCCCTGGGCGAGAGCGGAATACCAAGGCGCTTTCAAAAGAGTTCTGTACTCCCAGTCGAACTGATGGTTCCACACCCACACGCCGCATGAATTCTGCTCCAGGTGATCGCAGAGCCAGTTTGCAGCAAGCACGAACTTCTGCTTACGCTTTTCGTCGCCCGTCCGTAAATAGATATTGAAATGCCCTAGGCCCCATTGCGAAATCGCGACCGGGTTGTATTGCGGGCCGATCTCCCCGTGATAATCGAGCAAAGGAATTCCGACCGCATCGTGGGGACCGCAGTAATCCGCCTTCTGCAAGAACGGCATATAGTACTCGGCGAGCTCGTTAATCGAAGCGTTCGCGTTCATTTGTGGTGAGTCGTGCCAGAAGGTCAGATGGCTTTCGCCTGGTAGAAGATAGGCGGCGAGAATGCGCCGATAGTAATGCAAGCGGCTCGCGAGCGGCATGATTGAACTGAGCGGACTATAACATGTAGGAAATCTTCCGCTGTCGCTTTCGTTGGTTCATTCGTCTGGCGTTGTAAGACAACCCCGAAGACAAGAAAGGGCCGACACTTTGTGTCGGCCCCAGATTGCTGACAAAGTACCGACAAAGCTCTCGTTTTCCACGGGAGCTTTGTGCTTTTATGGGGCATGCTGAAAGAACCCGAAGTACCGCAGCAGGAGATGGAGTTGGTGACGATCGAGTCGCTGGTGCCACCCGATCATCTGCTGCGGAAGAT
>QIAA01000195.1 GCA_003224905.1 Acidobacteriota bacterium | reverse complement strand
ATCGCGAGATCCCTAGATCATTGCAAAAAAACCAACCCCACCAAAAATCAGGTGGAGTTCGTCAGCAATCTGGGGAGAAGTTCGCGAAGCGAACTTCTCCCGCAGTCGAAGGACCCCTACCGTGCCTGTAGCTCCAGTGCCACTTCAGGGAATCCTCCCCGCGCACTCGATAGCACTTTGAGAACGCCTTGCCGCGCTTCTGCCACTGCTTGCCTGGCAGGGATCCTTCGACTCCGTATGTCTTGCGCCTTTGCGCAAGACATACTGCGCTCAGGATGACAGAGTTTATTTGATGTCCACGACCTTCAAGCTCTCAATCCCCCGATCATCAATCACTTTCACCGCGACTCGCTTATGCGGACCGCTCTCAAACGGCAGCGATACCGTGCCCCGATACGTTTCAATCAGCTCCGAATCAATTTCCGCTTTCAAGTTCCGCGCCAACCGCGCCCATCCGCCATCTTCATCGGCTATCGGAAAGAACACCTGTCGTGCAAACAGGCTGCGGCCGTCGTAGTCAGGATCGAACAACCACATTGCGATTCGCGATGTGTCGCCGGAATCAATCGTTCCGGTGCGGGTGTTGTAGTAGTCGAATCCGCGCACCTCGACTTCCCACTTGCCTTTGTACTCGCCGGTTTTGATCTGCCGCAGATCAACATCCGGCCGCCCAACCAGCCAGAAGCTCTGGTTCGAAGCCCGCTTCTTCTTTAAGTCTTCGGTGAGCAGATCGGCGTTCATCTGGGCGGTAAGGAAGGTCATGCCCGTTTTTTCTTTGGTCATGCCGTCAATGTCTTTTGCCGCTTCGGGATCGAACTCGAAAGCGGCGAAGACCAAAATCGCGGGTTTTGGACTTAGCGTCCTCGCCTCTTCCCATGCCAGCTCAACCTGCCTCGGATCGAGCGGCGCGTATTCGTTTCCGAAGGAAATTACCACCCGGTCCGCGACCTCGCCTTTGGTTTCGGCGTCGGCGTGCAGCCACCGGGTTCCGGCCAGCGGCTCGACGCGTGAGAAGTCAATATGATGGCCACCCTTGCCGCGCATCCCGGTCTTGAGCAGTTCGTCACGCCATTCTTCATGGCGAAGAGTGGGCCCGGAGCGAGAGACGGATGCGTCGAGCAGAGGAGTTGCAGCATGACGGAAGTCGGCCAGGGACTCTTGTGTGGGGCGGACACTCTTGTCCGCCAAGCCAGTGCCACTACTCTCAGTCCTAGCGGACAGGCGTGTCCGCTCCACATGGCCAATCTCAATCTCATCAAGTGATTTCACCGTTGCGGCTGGGACGGCCTCGACGGTAAACGGCCCGGTCACCCGCACGCGGCTCTTATCTATGAATGGTTGATCGTAGAGTGTCTCCTGGTCGGCGTAGCGGGCGATGGCGGCGCCGATCTGCTCGCGGGTCATACCTTCGCGAATCTCGGGATTGTTGGCGATGGACTTCAGGGTGACGTGTGGCACCGTCTTGTAGCGGAATCCGCTGCCCACACCTTCCTGGGGATGCGCCAGTTCGTAGTAGTCGAAGTCGGCGGCCATCAGGCGCTGCTTGGCTAGGGTTACGGCGACGCGGGAGGTATCACAAGTGATCCAGCGTCGTCCCCACTGCTCGGCGACGTAGGCGGTGGTGCCGGAGCCGCAGGTGGGATCGAGGACGAGGTCGCCGGGGTCGGTGGTCATGAGCAGGCAACGAGCAACAATTCCTGGGTTTGTTTCTACTACATAACGCTTTTCTCCAGCGTCAAACCCCCAACGAAGATCAATCCAGTTGTTTGTTATTGGCGAAGCGGGGAAATCATCAAGGAATCTGATGTATCGAAGTGAATTTTCTCTCGCATGGATACGTCCAGCCGCGATTAATCGCTTCATACCAGTTTCCGATGTCTTCCAGTGCTGATCACTACTTATTGCAAAGTTCTTCCCCTGAAATTTTAAGGAGAACGCTCCAGTTCCAGTTCCGCCCTGCGCAGTTGTGGCAGTGAGGCTGAAACGACGCTCGCCGTTTTCTAGTTTCTTGTTTCCTGCGATCTCGGTTGAAGAAAGGCTACGGGTTTCTCCATCAGACCGAAGCGCATATCGATAATCCTTTGCTTGAGAAGATCCTTCGGTTTTCTCGCTGTATAGCTGTCTGTATTTGCACACTTCTTTGTTCCTCGCAAACCAGACCAAGTAGTCGCCAACCGAAGCCATAGATAGAGTCTGACCGAAGCCGCTTGTCTTTGCGACGAAGATCAATCCCAAAAAATTCTGACTACCAAACACCTCGTCCATAACATCGCGAACTAAATGAACATTCTCATCACCGATTTGCACAAAGCACGAACCTGACTCGTGAAGCAGATCCTGCGCGATCAATAGACGATCGCGCAAATACGTCAGGTACGAGTGGATACCCAATTCCCATGTATCCCTAAATGCTCGGAGAGTTTCAGGTTCCTGTGTTAGATCTTCATCCTTGCCATCTTTAACATCACGTTTGTTTACGAATGGCTGAAAATTTGACCCATATCTAATCCCATAAGGCGGGTCCAAATACACCATCTGCACCTGTCCGGCCATGCCTTCCTTTTCGAGCAGCGAGTTCATCACCAGCAGGGAGTCGCCGGCGATCAGGCGATTGGACCAGCCGTGGGGATGACGATAGAAGTCCACGGCGTCGCGCAGCGGCGGATTTTCCTCACGACGCTCGAACAGCGACGGCTGCTCCGGCATGCCGTTGCCATTGCGGCGGCGCACCGCCTCAATGATTCTCGAGGGATCAATGCGCTCGTGCACGTGCAGCGAAACCGTGTGCACGTCAAAAGACGTGTGCTCCTTCTTCCCCGCCCATACCAGTTGGGGATCAAGATGCGGGTCATAGTCCAGCTTGTGTGGCGCGGGCGCCCCCGCCCGCGATATCGGCACCGAAGGTACGGGCGCCACATATTCGTACGTCTTGTGTGTGGGCAGGGGCGGATCAGTTTCGGTAGTGACTAGACCGACTGGAGGATTGTTGATGCGCTTCTTGCCGGTGTGCTCATAGGTTTCAATCGGGCGCTTCGGTGGCTTGCCGCCCGTACTCTTGCCTCGCGGCATCTACTACTTACTCCTGACCTGGATGGCTTTGAAGATTGAGAGGGAGTATATCTGAGATTGCAGGACAGGACTATTTCGAGACTGGTTCACCTGCCATTACTATGCACAAAACCTGAGGGTGCCCCATCCTTCGTGATTTCGAAGGGCGGTCACAGCGCACCACAATCACGAGCGCCGCCTCCCCGCCGCACCCGCAACCCCTACCCGCTCCGCAATTGCCCGCCGCGCCAGCCGAATCGCGGACTTGTCCTCGAACAGCTTGAACGCCCAGTTTGCCTCCTGCACGCAGGCGTGAAGTTCGAAAGCAAACTGCGCAGGCTGTATTGCGCTGGGCAACTCCCCGTGCTTTTTTGCATACGCGACCTCATGTTCCAGGGCGCGCAGCCAGTTCTGCATCAACTCCGCAATCCGATTCCGCACCGCGCCACGCCGGCTGTCGAACTCCGCCGACGCCGCAAAGAAAAAACATCCGCCCGAAAACACGCCCTTCTCTACGTACCGCAACCAGTTCTCCAGCATCGCGTGCAGCCGCTCCACTCCGCGCGCCTTCCCCATCGCGGGCGCCACCACTAGCTGGGTAAAGATGTCCTTGGCCGTCTCCACCGTCGCCAGTTGCAGCTCCTTCTTTGACCCGAAATGAGCAAAGATCCCGCTCTTGCTCATCCTCATTGCCTCCGCCAGCCCCCCAATCGACAGTCCTTCCAGCCCCTCGGCCGAAGCAATATCCACGGCCCTCCGCAGAATCTCCCGCCGCATCGTTTCCGCCGACGCTCTTTTGTAGCGCACTGCAGGTTTCATAGTACGGCCGTATTATATAGCACGATCGTCCTACGTATAGCATGCTCGTACTATAAACTCAGCTGCGCTCATATCAGCCTATGGCTTCGTAAGCTGGGGAAGAACTACGAGAAGCCGTGCGCAACCGTGTAGAGCGGCGCTTTAGCGCCGCGTAAGAGCTTTCAAATGAACACGGCTTCAGGCCCTGACGGGGAGAAGGCACGAGGGGCTTCGTATCAGGCTATGGCTTCAGCCATAGCGCAAACCGCCGGACTACGAGTTCGCGCCGATCAGGCGCAACTGCCACCGCCGTCGGGAACCACCCGCACAATTCCATTGACTTCACTTGCCGTCTTGCCGCATAAAGGAAGAAGGTAAGTTGATCCCGAGTTCTAAGACGTGATTGCTGTTCTGAAGTCCGCCTACCCAGCCGACTGTTCGCAACGGTCTCCAAGCTTCCGAGCCGCACAATCTACACCTCACCCTTTGCGAATCAATATTTTGCGGGCCGACGAACGGTGCCGACCTAATAGATTCAAAGGTTTACCTAACGTCACTACCAGGATCAAGCCCAAAACGCCCCAATTGAAGCAGCTAAGTCCCATTCTGTCTAGATTTTACCCGCAAGCCCTTTCGATCCAAAGATTTTGCTCGTGTTCTCTCGCTAAGGCACTAACACAGTTTACGCACATGTGTGTATTCTTTACATTGTACTTGCCGTGACGGGGCTAGTCTGCATATTGGTTGGGACACACCGTGAAACCGCTCGCGTTTGGCCGAGCCATTGTGTCCTTGATGAAAGTGTTGCTTCTAAAGCAAAAAGTGCTGTGGTGAATCCTCTCCTTGAATTGGTCCCGATAGGCGATACAGCCGCTAACTTGAAATGGTTGATTAGAGTCCTTTATGGAGGGGTTGCGAAGATTGATGTCGCGCTGCAGGACGGCATTAGGGGAAATGTACGGCCCATTTCCGTTCCGAGTTTCAGTGTCAGCCGTTTGGCAGTCGCTTTCAGCAGGCCGCTGATTTCCTGGAACGAGAAAAGTATCGAGAGCACGGTTCAGGTTGACGTAGAGCGCAGGCGAACCGCCGAAATTCTTAATGGACAAAAGAAGTGTAAGTTTCGCTCCATCGCTTCCTATGCGGACTGGTTCAAGAACCTGCGGATCGCCTTCAACAGCCAACCAAGGCCGATTGCTGCGCACGAGAGCTTCGTGAGTAAGCCGATTAGCGCCAACCATAGCTCTCCACATGCAGAAGCTTACGATGGCATAGGCGATGCCAGCGAGGATTCCGATTCCTTCGAGAACCCTCAAAAGTTGCCGCCATGGGATGGTTCTCTTTCTGTCCTGTTGGGTTCTGTCGGGGTTGTTTGGGGATGGGTAAGTATCAGAGGGAATCAAGGAACTCGATTGATTGTCGCTCTGTTTTTCTTGAGCATCATTATGTTCGCGTACGGGGACATGCGGTTGATGCTGTGGACCTCCAAATGTTGACTTTTTCTTTTTCTTGCTCACAAAAGTGATTACACCTTATAACCGATGCCCGAATATAGAGAAGGGTCGGAAGCGAAGCAAGCCACAAATCAATCAAACTTCACGAAGCCGAGAACCAGCGCAACGGCTGCTGCTATGAGCAGGTCACGCACGATGGAGATGTGGCCTGACACCATATCCCAGATTACTGCAATTATGATGTAGGTGATCGCCATGTCTTTTGCTTTTGGTCGAGTCCAAGCCATGAATCTTCCTGCCCGTGAAAGGGCTTCAAAAGTCGGCAAGCCAGTAGCCGAAATCCCATCTTGCATCTATCGGAGATCGGTAAACACGTTTCTTAGCGAACAATCTGTTGAGAGCTGCAGCGGTATCAGCCCCAGACAGTCCTACGCATGTCGAGACATCATCGACCAAGAAAATAACGGCTTGGTTCGGTATTCGGTGTCTGTCCAAGAAGTCCAAGACCGGCTTTTCGTGTCTGAATTCTTCTTTGGCGTTGGGAGGCTCGTTGGCTTTACGTTGTCTCGTTGCACCAAAAGTTAGCTCTTGACGCGCTGGAACATAGTGCAACTCTGCCGTGCTTTCGTACTCGTTGTCTTCCAGATCGCGGTATTTAGCAATGATGGGTATGACGTAATCTTCTGACGTAACACGTTTGTCTCTGGCTTCATAGGCTTTCTTCATTGCATTGAGCAGGCTCCACTTTTCAGGGGAATCAGGAGCCGATTTGTATGCCTCTAGGAAGACCGGGATAAAAGCATTCTCGTAAGCTGGAATCTGTGGAAGCGCATCGCTAGAAGCAAATGTCTGCGGCGAGATTTGGAGCCGTTTCACCCTCACATCAATAGCAGCCTCTCCATTGTTGCTAATGCGAAAACCATATTGCCAGTCATCCATAGCTCGGGAAACCATGTTCCAACTATCAAAAATTAGTTGTGGCCTCGTGTCCGGTACAGGCGCAGGAGCGGGAGCCGCTCCAGTAGAAACAATAATGGTCGGTTTGTTCTCGAATACTGGCTTGTTTTCAAAGACAGGCTTATTTTCGATGTGGGTTTCTGGCTTGTTTTCGATGTGGACGGGGGTTGGTGCTTGTGGGTGCCCATCGATAAGAGCGAAGGCGTTGTCAAGGGCATAGTTTTCCTGTGCGGTGCGAAGCACCGGGGGGGTTTGCCAGAGAGGTTGAAGGACCAAGACTCTGGAATCTCACCGTG
>QIAA01000194.1 GCA_003224905.1 Acidobacteriota bacterium | reverse complement strand
TATCACCGACTGCATCACCAGCCTGCCCTCGGCATTCAACACGGCTACGGAAATGGTGGACTGGTGGACATCGAGTCCAACGTACTTCACACTGTTCATGGGTGTTCCTTTCCTCTGCCGTAGTTACTGATTGCACAGCAACTGCAGCCTACTCGAAAGGGGCGCCCTTTTATAATGCGTGGCCCGGCCTTCGGCACACATCGTAAGTCCACCACAAGATTTGAGGGTGCCCCACCCGCCACGCTTTCGTATTGAGCACGCTGTGAATCCTTGGGGGTGCCCCATCCTTGCCCGGTTTTGGCAAGGGTGGGACCGGGACTCACGCGCTATCCCTCTTGTTCCCTCGTCCGAACTGCTTTTGCGAATTTGAGTCAAGGAAGAATTTGTTCTGCACGCTATAATCAACCCATGCAACATCGAATTAAAGTCGACAACCGGCGGCCAGCTACGGTTCGGGACACTGCCAGAACCTTGGGTGTCTCGAAGAAACGTACGGATGAAGTGGTGCGGTTGTTTGAGCGGATAGTTTATCGAGACGCCAAAACTGGACAATTCGTGATCCGGGCCAAGAAGTCAGGGACAACTTCTCGAAATCATATATCCCGCAATGCCAGGACGAAGGTCCACAAAACGAGTTCCCGGCGCGTTAAGGCCTAGAGTCGTACTGTCCTGCCTCAGTTGGAAATGGAGAAAGCGCTCGTCCGTTAAGATAGCGGAGCGAACGTATGAGGAAGGAACGGAAGCATTTCACTCCAGAGGAAAAAGTAGCCATCTTGAGGCGGCATTTTGTGGACAAAGTACCCGTCTCGGAGCTGTGTGAAGAACTAGGCCTGCGTCCAACGGTGTTCTACCGCTGGCAGAAAGAACTGTTCGAGAACGGAGCTGCCGCTTTTCAGTCTCAAGAGCGTCCCCACCGCCAAGTGGAGGAGAAGCAGAAACGAATCGAGTTCTTGGAGAAGAAAGTGCAGACCAAGGACGAGGTCCTGGCTGAGCTGATGGCTGAGCACATCGCGCTAAAAAAAAGTCTTGGGGAACTCTAACCGGTATCTGGGTGCCGCACGATGTGCGGGATCTGGTCGTGGATTTCGTCCGGCGCTGGTCGGAGAAGACGGAGATCGGCGTCGGACGGTTCATCCCGTGGCTGGGTGTGACCGCCAGCAAGTTCTATGACTGGCGGCAGCGGTACGGCTGCGTCAACGAGCACAACGGTTGGGTTCCCCGTGATTTCTGGTTGGAGCCGTGGGAGAAAGAAGCGATTATCGAGTTCCATCTGAAGAACCCGCTGGAAGGCTATCGGCGGCTGACGTTCATGATGCTCGACGCTGACGTTGTGGCGGTTAGTCCAGCGAGTGTTTGGCGAGTGTTGAAGAAAGCTGGATTATTATCCCGGTGGAAGAGCAAACTTTCGCGCAAGGGAACCGGATTCGAACAGCCTCTGCAGCCGCATCAGCACTGGCATATCGACGTTTCCTATATCAACCTGTGTGGCACGTTCTACTACTTGTGCAGCGTTCTGGATGGGTTCAGTCGTTTCCTCGTGCATTGGGATCTGCGTGAGTCCATGCGAGAAGCTGATGTCGAAGTGATCCTGCAGCGAGCCAAGGAGAAGTACCCGGAAGCGAAGCCGCGAATCATCTCCGACAATGGCCCGCAGTTCATTGCTCGCGACTTCAAGGAGTTCATTCGCATCTCGGGCATGACGCACGTCCGAACCTCCCCTTACTATCCGCAGTCGAACGGCAAGATTGAGCGCTGGCACAAATCGTTGAAAAGCGAGTGCATTCGGCCGGGAACGCCGCTGTCACTGGAAGATGCACGGCGTCTGGTCGAGGGCTACGTGGCGCATTACAACAACGTCCGCCTGAACAGTGCTACCGGCTACATCACGCCGAAGGACGTGCTGGCGGGGCGTCAGCAGGAGATCCACACAGAACGCGACCGCAAGTTGGAAGCCGCCAGACAGCAGCGCCAGAGTCGCCGCCAGCAAGCCGCGTGAAGAGCAAGCGACCAGAGAGGGTTTGATCGCCGATGATCAACTACCGAGCCGCCGGTAGATGAGCCGCGAATAGCGAAAGGCAGGGAGAATAAAGACCAGAAAAAGAATCGCGGCTGTCCCCTCGAAACGGTGCAGGCGAAAACCTTCGTAAATCATCATGAAGGTAACCATCCCAAGCATGAACAAATCCACCAATAGCACCACGAACACCGACCGCAGCGACTGGCCTTCGAGTACGCGAATATCCCAGCCTCGATTTAGAAACTCAAATGATGCAAACGGTCGATTCATTTTCACGTCGAATTATACTCGCAAGGCGGAGTCACGGGCCAACCGGATGTTGAGAAACGGCAGGCCATTGGGGAGCTACAATGAGTCTTGCCGGGCGAAACGGAGGCGGGCACTGCGGGGACGCAACCATGCCGAGGGATATCCCGGTTGGCTCATCGAGACGATGAACGGGGGCGTGAGGACTCGTTCTTGCGCCGCCCAACCTCCATCGGATCGAAAGACCCCATGCCTTGAAAATCCCCGCCCGAAGGGCGGAATACTCACTAACGGGGAACGTCGCTTCTCCATTTCAGGCTGAACCAAGACAGTACCAGGATCGGCATTTCTTAATATCCCCTACGATGCGGGTTTTGAAAATCTCTTGTTGGCTTACATCGCCGCTATCAGCGCATTCGGCTTCACTCCCCGTGCAACTCTAGAGATTCCATTTGGGCAGCGTCGTCTGGATCGCATCCTCATGCTCATTCGACAATCCAGATACTCCATCCACGATCTTTCGCGAGTACAGCTGGATAGAAACAAGCCTCGAACGCCGCGTTTCAATATGCCCTTTGAGCTTGGGCTCACAGTTGCATTAGAGAAGACCGCGCATCCGGATCACGAATGGGTTGTGTGCGAGGCTGTCGCACGGCGGATAAATAAATCATTGAGCGACTTGGATGGTACGGATGCATACATTCACGGCGGAACGATCAAAGGAGTATTCCGGGAAATCGGGAATGCATTCGTGGGGAGCAAGCGGCAGCCAAGCGTAAAAGAAATGATGCAGATTTACAGGGTGCTTCGCGCACAGTTGGAAGAGATTTTGAGCAACGCAGGCGCTGCGGATCCCTTTAATGCACGCGTGTTCAAAGAACTCTGTCTATGGGCGAGCAAGGCTGCAGACGAATTGGCGAGCTGATGACTCGTCGCCCAAAGCTTCGGAGAATGGCCGAGTCCCGCAGGGACGGCACAAGGGCCTTCACACGATCCGCCGTCGCCTCGGAGCACCCGACCGAGACCAGTGCAACGCGAATGTGAGTGGTAGCGGCTCAGGTCCTTTGGTTCAAGGTTTGATTGCCACTCGGTCTGCTCGCCGCATTCCCTGTTCCCATCTACGATGTAACACCCAAAGGCAGAGCGCCACCGTTGCTGTAGTTGGGTGCGCATCCGCCGTTAGCACGATAGCGACTGCAATCCAGATCGTTGATAGCCACATACAGGAAAAAGTAAAGCGCCTCCTGACTGGAGACGCTTGAACTTTGAACGCCCCTCCCCCGAGTGCGTTCGAAAACAGATTAGAATGCCGGCTAAGTTCTTGAAATAGCACGCGAGTGCTTTACGCTGGCACCTGAGTGCTATTTTGAAGCTTGACATAACCACACGGTCGGCACGCGGCAGCGTTTGCTTCCTCGGCGCGCGGTGCCCTGGATCTTCACCACCGACCAGGTTTTCGAGCGCTACAGAAACGTGGTCGGCGTAAAGCTCGGATCCTGTAGAGTCGACACGGCCGCGCCTTCCCCTAACTGATTCCTGAGGACTAACCACTGATTTCCCTTGACCTCACTCCTCGACCTGAGCCATAAAGGTAAGTAGCTTCATCGAGCGCTTCCGCACATCCGCACATGTCAGTAACTATTTGTTCTCTAGATTTTGCCCGCAACTCCTTTCGATCCAAAGATTTTGCTCGTGTTCTCCGCTAAGCTCATCATTCCAGAAGATCACGGGGAGAGGGGAATGCCGTTTTTTCGCGAACTCAAACGTGGACTGGCCATCGTCATCATCAAGACAGCAACCCGGCCTTCGGCTCACCTCATCGGTGCAAAGAATCTGAGCCACGAATTTTCGACGCAGGATTTTCGCGATCACGCTTCTTAGCTGCGAAGTAACACTGGAAGTAACTGAAAAGTAACGTAACTTATTATCTTCTCGCCGGGCTGAACTATTTTCACGGTGCAGGGTTTTGCGTAGCTGTTCAAGCCACTGACAACGCGGCAAAACAGCCGCTTGGCACGCGCGGTGCACTTACAAACGGCGCAACAGAACAGGCAGCGCGTTTGACAGCTGTCATTCAGCTGGGGTGCAAGCCCTGGCCTTTTCGGAGGATCATTCCAATGAAAATCGTTCTCGCGTCATTTGTTTTTGGCAGCCTTATCGTAGGCACGGCCCTGGCGCAGACCTCTGCCACTTCGCAGAGCAGCGCCGGGAACGACGCTTCGCTTTCCGCCGGCAATTCGGGGGCGCAGGCAAGCTCCAGCACCTCGACCAACGCGGCGACGAACGCCACCATCACCAAACGCAGCCGCCAGGGCGCGGCAGCGAGCAGCTTGCAGTCTGGCAGTGCCATCGGCGCTAATGCTGGACACAAGTCGCTTACGTCCTCGGGCAACTTCGCCGGAGCTGGCTCTGCCGGCGCTAACGCCGGTAGCGGACAGATGGGCAGCGCAGGCGCGGCTTCCGGCGGAACTCTCAACAACGCAGGAAGCGCCAGTGCGGCCAGCATGAGCTCGGCAGCGTCGGCCTCCAGAGGCGGGCACCTCAAACCGATTGGGGGCTCGGCGGCTCTGAGCCACGACAGTCAAAGCTCGCTCGGAGCGCGGAACGCCAATTTGGGTTCCTCCACCGCCGGATCAGGCATGCTCGATTCGCGTGGCGGCAATGCGCATTTCAACAGCGCCACCGACACGCTGATCAAAAAGAAGAAGTAGCAGCAGCACCTTGTCCCTTCAGGCTGAAGGGGGACGGGCAGCCTGAAGGAAACGAGCGGGCGGCGAGTTCATCGCCGCCCGTTTTTTCTTGCAGTCCATTAGCAGTTGTACAGCCGCGCGCACCATGTCTATACTGTCCGCCATCATCCGAACCCGTCATTCTATCCGTCTAACAATTGCAACTTACTCCCGCTTGAAGCGTTCGTTTCGACGCGGGTAGTCGAAGGAGCCCTCATGAGCCGGATTCGGGGCAGTATGATCTCGTTGCTACTGGTGTATTCCGCGACCGTCGCCTCCGCACAGCTGGTAACTTCAAACCTGCAAGGCGTCGTAACCGATCCCAGCGGCGCCGTTGTCGCCGACGCCAGCATCACCGCTTCCAACTCGGAAACCGGCGTGCAGCGCACCACCACTACCAACGCGGACGGTTTTTACCGTTTCAACCTGCTGCCTCGCGGCCAATACGAGGTCCAAGCCCAGAAGAAGGGCTTTGCCGCGCAAAAGCTGAACGTCACCCTGACGGTCGGCGACACCATTACTGCGAACCTCGTGCTCAAGGTGGCTGGAGGCGCAGAGGAAGTTAACGTAAGCAGCCTTGCCACTCAGGTGGACACTTCCACTTCGCAGATCGAGCAGCCGGTGTCGGAGGTACAGATTGCCAATCTCCCCATCAACGACCGCAACTTCCAGCAACTCGCAAACCTGATTCCGGGAGTAGCGCCTTCCCCCTCCTACGACCCAACCAAGCGGCTGTACGGAGGAGTAGTAGCCGGCGGAGCCACAGCGCGCAGTTCCGGCGTCAGCGTAGACGGTGGCAATTTCAACGACAACATCGTCGGTGGCCCGGTTGGTCTGGTGCCGGAGGACGCGATCCAGGAATTTCAGGTCATCACTAACCAGTACTCTGCCGAGTACGGACATTCCTCAGGACCGTTCATTAACGTGGTGACGAAATCGGGCACGAACACGCTGCACGGAAGCGGTTTCCTGCTTTACCGGCAGAAAGACCTGCAGGCCAATGGATTCTTTGAAAAGGTCAAGCCGGATTTCGATCGTGAACAGTTCGGCGGTGCAGTAGGTGGGCCAATAGTGAAGGATAAAACGTTCGGCTTTTACGCAATAGAACGCAATCGGCAGCAGAAGTCGCAGACCATCGATACCGGGGGCGTCTATCCCCAGTTTGAAGGATCTTTTGCCGCGCCCTTCCGCGACTTACTGATGGTCACAAAGCTCGATCATCACTTCAGTCCGTCGCAAAGCCTGAGTTTCCGCGCCTCATTCCAACGCAATAGCTCACGCGAAGGCTTGCGGGTCGATCCCAATCTTTTGTACGGCGGTCCGCCGACCGAGAGCGCTTTTCAAATTGCCACCAACGAAAACATCTCCTGGCAAGCTACTGAGACTTCCCTGATCTCGAATCGCACGGTGAACCAATTCGTGCTGCAGTTCAACCGCTTCATCAACAACCTGAAGCCGACAAGCTTGGGTATTAACCTGAGATTTCCATCGGTAGTTATAGGCCAGAGTTCATCCACTCCGCAGAATGTGCAGCAGGATCGGCTCCAGTTGCGCGACGACCTCTCCACGCAGGCCACCTGGCATGGTCTCCATAATATTAAGTTCGGTATCGATCTGAATCCGCGTGTCAAGTACAACGCCCTTTTCGACCTGGTGAAAAACACGTCCTTCTTCTTCTTCGCCGACGATCCTGCCATCACCTGTTCTTCTCCCACCAGTTGTACGACTACGCTGACACCCGCGGACTTTTTCGCCTTGCGGGGAATTGGGTCCACCAAGGAAGATGGCAGTACCGCATGGCAGATGGCTTACTACATCCAGGACGATTGGAAACTAAACCGCCGCCTGACGCTGAATCTCGGCCTGCGCTACGAATTCGAGAGCGGATTCATCGATGCGGGTTTCAAACAGCCACTGGAAGGCGTGGCCCCTTTCTTCGACAGTCGAACCCGCAAGAATCCCAAGCTCAGTTTCGGCCCACGCGTCGGTTTTGCCTACGATCTGCGCGGCGATGGCAAGACCGTCCTGCGCAGTGGTTTTGGTATCTACTACGATTCCACCGTCTGGGAAATCGGCTACATCGATCGCACGTTCAACGGAGTGAAGTACTTCATTGATGCCTTCGTACCTACGCAGCCGGATGTGAATGACCCGGCGTTCCAGGGCCCATTGCCGCCGCCCGGAGGCTTCGCCGTCGACGGCCACGTGAGTCAGCCTTACACCGAGCAATGGTCCGTTGGCATAGGGCAACAGCTCCCGTGGGGAATCGTGCTGGATTCCAGCTACGTGCACATTCTGGGAATCCACGGCTGGATGAGCCGCGAACTGAACCCGGGCGGGTTGGTTTACCCCACGCTGGGATTATTCACCAGCTTCCAGAGCACCAATATCAGCCACTACAACGGCTTGCAGATCAGCGCGCGCAAAAACCTGGACAAGCGAGTGCAGTTCCAGGCTTCGTACACGTTGTCAAAAGCCACGGGCCTTTCCGATGACATCTTCGAACCGGGCGTACCTCAAGATAGCAACAACATCTTCGCCGACAAAGGACCGACGCTGCGCGACGCCCGCCACCGCTACGTGCTCAGTGGAATCGTGAACCTTCCGCTCGGCATTCAGACTTCAAACATCATTGCGCTTCAAAGCGGACGCCCATTCAACATCACCACCGGCACGGACGATAACGCTGACGGCCATCTTAAAGATCGTCCTGCCGGGGTAGAACGTAATGCAGGCCGCGCAGCCGCGACCTACATCTGGGACACGCGCTTGTCACGCCCATTCAAGATTGGCGAGCGGGTGGAGATTAGCCCGACCGTGGACATGTTTAATGTGGTCAACCATCCGAACTTCGATTCCGAATCGTACAACGGCGTGATCAGTTCTCCGACTTTCGGCAAGCCGAGCGACATCATCTCGCCCCCGCGGCAGTTGCAACTTGGGGTGCGCGCGACATTTTAAGTAGACTTATTTGAGGGAAGGTGCTGCGCTCGAGATCTCGGACAGCCCCACGAACGCGTGCCAGGAATAAATAGGCCCGCGCCCCTACTAACCACTAGCGACTAGCCACTGACAACTCACCACTGCTCTTTTCCCTTGACCTCACTCCTCGACTTGAGCCATAAAGGTAAGTAGATTCTTACAGGCTGCCGCAAAATGTCAGTAACTTATTTGTTCTCTAGATTTTGCCCACAACTCCTTTTTTCTCAAAGATTTTGCCTGTGTTCTCCCGCTAAGCTGATGATTCCAGAAGATCACAGGTAAAGGGGTATACCACATTTTCGCGCACTCAACACGGCCCGGAAGTCGTCACCCGAGCTGGCGGCAATCCAGGCAATTGCGGAGGGTAGGTAGCCTTGCCGAAGAACTGCCACATGGGACTAAGTTCTTTGCGCTCTAGATTTTGCCTGCAACTTCTTTGTTCTCAAAGATTTTGCTCCGAGATTGTTTACTTGACGCACGTTTGGAGGATGGTCGATGATGGGCCAAATATCCTCCAAGCTGCCTGTGCCAAGGCCAGCGGACTGGGGTTTTAAGGTGAGTGTGTGTATCGCCGTGCGCTATTCAGGAGTAGGGCATCATGATCGTCTGATTCTCGTAACTGACAATCGTGCAGCTTTCGGTGATTTCTCGGGTGAATATCTGACTATTAAATCCTCAGCATTGTGGCATGGATGGTCGGTTATGTTCGCAGGGAACCAAGTGGAGCACGCCGAGCCTATTATTCGCGCGGCTAAGCAAAACATGATGGCACTTTCCAAGAAGCTTCCTCCGGGGAAATGGATCAGTCCAGAAGAGGCTACTGGAATCGTGGATGTAGCTTATGCAGAGCAACTCCAAGCTCACATAGAAAATAAAATCCTGCGAAAGCACGGGTTTGATTCGGCCAATTTTCAGAAGATCGGAAAGCTCAAATGCACGCCTGAAATCTATGCGAAAACTTGGGAGCGAATTGACAAGGAAAAACTATCGCTCCGATTTCTGGTGTGCGGCCACGAGGGAAAAGGAAATGCCCACATTTGGTTAGTGGATGGTGAAAATGCTCCGACTAGTTACAACTCCATAGGCTTTTGGGCAATTGGAACGGGCGCTCCAGCGGCGATAAGTCACTTAGCCGTTTATCTGACGAAATACAAAGAATTCTCTTCTCTGGAAGAGGCACTCTACGTTACGGTCACAGCAAAGTTCTCGGCGGAATCTGCCTCCGATGTCGGGAGAAGTACAAATGTCTTTATCATTAAGCATCAATGGGAAGCAGACGATGCCATTCACCTACCAGAACCCATGCTTGATTTATTGCGCAAAACGTGGAACGACACAGGAATACCGCCAGTTCCAAAAGGCGTATTGAGGGCGCTGAAGAAGGTTCTTCCGGTTGCAGCCACTGTGACCACGCAGATGGCTGAGCAATTCTCTAGGAGGTTGTTGAACAACCACTGCAATTCCACAAGGGAGCTGTGGTAAGAAGCGGGGATGCCGTGGAGACGATCAGCAGCTGCAATCCGGGATGTTCAGTTATGTGGCGTTGGAAGATCGGATTCCGGCCGATCATCCGCTGCGTGGGGTGAGGAAACTGGTGGACGCGGTACTGACGGGGATGTCCAAGGACTTCGATGGACTGTACTCGGAGGTGGGACGACCCTCGATTCCGCCA